>CALKDR010000036.1 GCA_938084175.1 uncultured Campylobacterales bacterium | reverse complement strand
TAACAAAATCACTGATATGATTGATTGGAATAGTGGTTATGATAATATTGATGGAACAAGTGTTTTAAAAGGTTTTGAAGTTAATTATAAGAAAAATATAAATACAGATACTTTAATGACTTTAGGGTTTACAAAACTTAGTGCAAAAAATAGTGATAAAGAATACTTAGCACGAAGGGCAGATAAAACATTTAAATTTGGACTTGATTATTATGGATTTAATAATTTTCATATTAATTTAAATGGAGAATATATTGGTTCAAGATATAACAGTGATAATAAAGCTGGAGAACAAACGGGGAAATATACAGTTTGGAACTCTGTAGTAAATTATAAAATCAACAAAACATTTTCTACATATTTAAAAGTAGATAACTTATTCAACAAATACTACCAAACAGTAGATGGTTATGCAACTGCTGAAAGAAGTGCTTATATAGGTTTAAAGGCAACATTCTAATATGAATAAATACATATTTATACTTCTATTTTTTTGTATAAATTTAATGGGGGAAGTCAGAATTGTAACTCTGACTCCTTCAATAAATGAAATAGTATATGCCTTAGGTATGGGAAAAAATGTTGTTGCAAATACACAATATTGTGATTTCCCAGAAGAATCTAAAAGTGTTAAAAAAGTTGGTGGTTATGCTACAATTTCTTTAGAAAAAATTCTTGAAGCTAAACCTACTGTTGTTATTGCACAAAACTATGATGCAAAAATGTTAGCAAACTTAAAAAGTTTAAATATCAAAACAATGATTTTTAAAACAGATACTCTTTCTTCTATAAAATCTACGATCACAACTTTAGGAGAGTATTTTAAGGTACAACCAAGAGCAAAAGAGTTGAATTCTAAGATAGACAGCTCTTTAAATTCATTATCAGGATTAGTTTCTGATAAAAAAGTATTACTTGTAATTGGACCAAGAAAAGATTTGAACAATCAAATATATATCACAGGTAATAACCTGTATTTTGAAGATATTATTAAAGCTTCAGGAAATAAAAATGCATATTTTTCAACTAGTAAAAATCAACCAGTTGTAAATAGCGAAAAAATTATAAATATGAATCCTGATATAATCATTATGCTATCTCCGTTTTTAGATGGGAAAAAAGATGAGCAAAAAGAACTTTTAGATTCATGGCTAAAGTTACCAGTAAATGCAAGTATAAATAAAAACATTTACTTTATTGATAAAGAATACGCAGGAATACCAAGTCAAAGGGTTATTTACTTTATGAGAGATTTTAAAAAGATATTAGAAAATGTTAAAAGTAAATGATTATAATAGTGATATCTTAAAAGATATTACTTTTACTTTAGAAGAGAATGAAGATCTTATTATTTTAGGGCAAAATGGTGCAGGGAAGTCAACCCTTGCAAAGGTTCTTGCAAATTTAATTGAAAATAATAATGTACATCTTTTTAATCAAAATCTAGAAGATTTAAGTGATAAACAAAGATGCGAGTATATAAACTATATACCTCCAAAACTATCAATATTTGATGAGTACATAACTTTAAGAGAATTCTTTGAGTTAGCGTGTATTGATCTAATTGATAATGATAAAATAAATAGATTAATTAATCTTTTAAATTTAAAAAAACTAGAAAATAAATTTTGTAAAAACTTTAGTTCCGGTGAAAAACAACTTCTACTTTTAGGTTCTAGTATTATGCATGATGCAAAAATTACAATTTTTGATGAGTTAACAGCAAACTTAGATATCTCAAGACTAAAAGAAGTATTCGAAATTTTTAAATCTGACTTCTTACAACAAAAAATAGTAATTACTCATAATCTTGATTTAGCTTATGCTTTAAAATTTAAAATATTATATATGAAAGACGGAAAAATAGAATTTTTTGGAAGTAATGATGAGTTTTTTTCAGACGAGAACCTAAAAAAGTTTTATAATGGTTCTATATCAAAAATCAATAATCATTTGGTGGTAAATTTATGAAGTTAGCCTTATATATAATCTCTAGTTTCATTCTTATAATATCTCCTTTTTTAGGTGAAATTACTCTTAATTTGAATGAACTATTTGATTCCTCTACAATTACATATAAAGTATTTTGGGATTTAAGAGTATCACGAGTTTTATTAGCTTTTTTTGTTGGTGGAATACTTGCTTTAAGTGGTTTGATTTTTCAAATCATCTTTAAAAATGCACTTATTACTCCTTATACTTTAGGAATTGCAAGTGGAACTACACTTTTTACTGCAATCTCTATAGTGTTTTTCCCTGCTATGATATTATCAATATCTTCAGCTTTTGGCTCTTTACTTACTATTACAGTACTTTATTATATTTCTAAAAATATAAATAAAAATACAGTTGCAGTATCAACAAACTCGATACTTTTAATTGGTATTGCTTTATCTTATTTTTACTCATCTGCTTTGATGTTGGTATTTTATATGAGTAATTTAGAACAAAACTATTCGATTGTACGATTTACGCTAGGAAGCTTAGATACAGTTGGATTTGAAAGTGCATTTATCATTTTTATTATGGCTTTTGTTATGTATTTTACTATTTATTCAAATAAAGCAAAAATAAAACTACTACTTATATCAAATGATACAGCGTTTTTAAAAGGTTTAAATGTTCATAAATTAAATCTTCTACTTCTTGTTGTTATTTCTATTTGTGTGGGAGTTAGTATTAGTTTTGTAGGTCCCATTGGTTTTATTGGTTTAGTAATACCTCATATTGTTAAACTAATATACAAAAAAAGTGCAGACCAGTTAATCTTCCCTGTTTTCTTTTATGGTGGGATATTTTTAGTAGTTTCTGATTTAATTGCTAGAAATCTAAATACAGCTTCAAGCTTACCAATAGGCGTTGTAACTGCCTTTATTGGTGCTCCATTTTTTGTATATTTATTAATAAAAAGAAATAAAAGTTCTTAACTAAATTTTCAGGCAAGTCTTTACTTAAGTCTGCCTGTTCTTAATCTTTTAGCCCAATCTTCTCTACCATTTTCAATTGCCTTTAAAGCTGCTTTTTCTACATCATAAGCAACTTTTTTTAGTTCAATGTCATATTTCTCACCTTCTACTGTCAAAATAACATATGAAGCATCTATAGTGTTGTTTTCAATTGTATGTTTATTTGGTAAGTTTTTATTAAAAGCTTGAACACCAACTGCCCCTGGATTTATTACAACTTGTCCTGAGCTTAAGTTTACACATCTTGGAGTACAAGAATTTCCACACAAAACAAACTTTGATTTAATATCATCAAGAATTTCTAGTATTTTTTTGTCGTCATGAAGTTTTAGTTTTCCACTTGATGAATCTTCTAACATATACAAAGAATCATCTTGGTAAGTTCCATGAATCATATAAAAATCTTCACCAATTAATTTCTCAAATGGCAACTCTTGAATCCAATATAAAACTTCATCATTTAAATCATTATAAACATATCTTAGAATATCGTTTATTTCAAGCTGTGCTAAAGAAGCTTCAAGTATTTGTCTATCCTCATCTCCTAAAAGTGTTATGAAGTTGTTTTTTCTAATTAAATCATAAGTCTCTTTTGGAGCAATTGGTCCTAAAAATGAGTCACCTAGATTTAATAGTACATCTATATTATTCTTTTTTGTATCTTCTAGTACTGCTTCTAGAGCGTAAACATTTGATTTTATATCAGATAAAATTGCTATTTTCATTTCTTTCCTTGTTTTCATAAATCTTATAATATTTATTTTACGAATTATATCAAATTAGGCTAAAATCCAAAATCAAACAATTAAATTTGTAGTATTATAATTAGAGCTTATTATAATTGAAACTTATTTTAATAATAATAAGTTATAATTATACTTATATTTAGAAAAATTTGTTTAATTGTGCCTTGAGTTTCTTAGGTAAATGAGCATAAACCATACTTCTTTGAGAGATAAAGTTTTCGTTTTCGTAGATTTCTGTGTCTAAAGTTAATGTTTGAGTTTTGAAATTTATTAGTTTTATAATTTGACCTTTCTCTTCAAATGAGAGGTTCATTTTTTTTAAATCTACTAGTGCTTGCTTCTTTTTTGCCATTTTAAACCTTTTTTTCTAATTATATTAAATTATTCATAAAGAGGATGTAATAAATGAAAAATATAGAAAGTAAAGAGAGTATTAAATCAATACCCTCAAATAGATTACAATTTTTCCCTGTTATGATGTTTGCAATTGTAATGGGATTATCAGGTTTATCACTAGTTTTTAAAAAATTAAGTGAGGTTTTGTATTTTCCTTCAATTATAGGAACATTATTTACTTTAATTTCAACTATAGTGTTTTTTTTAATTTTAGGGAATTATATTTTAAAATTATTAAAATATAAAAAAGAGGTAAAAGAAGAGATTATTCATCCAATAAGAATTAACTTCTTTGCAGCAATTTCTATTTCAACACTTATATTATCAATCCTTTATAGACACAACTTAGATGAACTATCTCAAATATTTTTCATTTTAGGTTCTTTATTACATATAATATTGACTTTTTATACAATGAAGTTTTGGATAAACAATAATCTTGAAATACAACACTCAAATCCAGCATGGTTTATACCGATTGTTGGAAATTTAATTGTTCCAATTGCTGGAAAAGGTTTTGTAGATGACTCAATATTATATTTTTACTTTTCAATTGGTATTTTCTTTTGGATTATTCTTTTTTCAATTATATTAAATAGAATTATTTTTCATAAACAATTTGCTGCAAAATTTATGCCAACTTTATTTATTTTAATAGCACCACCTGCAATTGGCTTTTTATCTTATATAAAATTATCAGGTGAACTAGACTTTTTTGCGCATATCTTATATAGTTTAGGCTTATTTTTTACGATACTTGTATTTACAATGTATAAAAATTATATCAATATTAAGTTCTTTATTTCGTGGTGGGCATTTACTTTTCCAATGGCAGCTTTTACACTTTCTACTATTGTAATGTATGAATTAACTTCTTATTCTTTTTATGCATATTTATCATATATATTTATGATAATTACTACAATAATTGTATTTTTAGTTGCAAAACAAACAATCGCTCATATGATGAAAAAAGAAATTTGTATAATGGAATAATATTTAAACTATTTATATTTATTTAAAAGATATACTCTTGTATAAAAAACAAGGATGAATTATGGATTTTAGATATATAGGAAATAGTGGACTTAGAGTTTCTTCTATTTGTATGGGAACTATGACTTTTGGTTCTAGTACATCAAAAAAAGAAGCTTTTAAAATAATGGATAAAGCTTTTGATAATGGAATAAATTTTTATGATACAGCAGAGCTTTATCCCGTACCTCCTAAAAAAGCAACAGCTGGTGATACTGAAGAATGGGTAGGGGAGTGGTTAAAGACAAAAGAACGTGATTCTATTATTCTAGCTTCAAAAGTAAGTGGAGCAGCTGCTGGTTGGTTTGTTCCACCACAAAGACATGGCTTGACTTCTATTGATTCTTTTCACATTAAAAAAGCAATTGAAGGAAGTTTAAAAAGGCTTGATACAGATTATTTAGATCTTTATCAAATGCATTGGCCAGATCCTATTGTACCAATTGAAGAAAGCTTAAGAGCTTTTGATGATTTAGTAAAAGAAGGAAAAGTAAGATATTTGGGAACTTCAAACGATAGTGCTTATGGACTTACAAAAGCAAATGAAACAGCAAAAAATAAAAACCTTTCAAGGTTTCAATCAATTCAAAATAACTTCTCATTATTAAATCCAAGATTCTTAGATGAGTTATCAACTGTATGTAAAAATGAAAATATTTCACTACTTCCATATTCTCCAATAGGTGGTGGTGTTTTATCTGGAAAATATAGCAATAACTTCTATCCTCAAGATGCAAGATTTTCAGCATATATAAACAATCCAAATCCAAGAGTTCAAGCACAAGCTACAAGATTTGTAAATGATAAAACAATTGAAGCTACAAATAGATATGTACAATTAGCAGCTGAATATGGCATTTCACCTGTAACCTTAGCCGTTGCATATTCAAAACACTTTGATTTTGTAGCTTCTACAATTATTGGTGCAAGAGAATTATCACAACTTGATGAGTCTTTAGAAGCATTCAAATTTAATATTGATGATGAATTAATGAAAAAGATTGAAAAAATTCAAAGTGATATTTTATACCCTATGGGATAGGCGCTTTTTAAACTAATTATATATTTTATAATTAGTTTAAAATAGAGTGAATTAACTCTTTATAGGTTTTTATATCCAATTCATTTAATGTAAATACTGGTAACTAAAATTCATACACAATTTTGCTTATCCCTAAGCCACCATTTCATTTTTTAATATTTTTTGCTTTTCTTCAAATTTAACAGGTGATAAGTTTCCTAAATAACTTTGACTTCTAAATCTGTTATAATAAAATTCAATATATTCAATTATCTCTATTAATTCATTAAGTTTCTTATCAACTTTTTTAATGATACAACCAGCTTTAAACAAATGATAATATGAAGATCTATTATTGTAATTTTAATTCATCAAAAAGATTACTTTTTTTTCTAGCATTGCAAGTTTGCTATTCTTTTTTTTAAGTATGGTATTTTCTTTTGTACTTTTAATTAATAAATCTTGTAATTCATTTATTTAATCTTGCATTAAAGTAATATTATTTGAAGTGTTTTTGTTAATCATTTTATAACTTTATTTATTATTAATTATATATTAAAATAACTGTAAACCTTAATGAAAAAAAATATGCTTATTTTATGTATAATTCAAGAATAAAATTAGGAGTGTAATATGAAAGTAAGAGTATATTATGAAGATACAGATGTTGGTGGTGTAGTTTATTATGCAAATTATTTGAAATTTTGTGAACGGGCAAGATCAGATTTGTTTTTTCAGAAAAATATGAGTCCACATAATGGTGATGAGTTTTTTGTAGTTAAGCATGTAGAAGCTAATTATATTAAATCGGCTGTTTTTGCAGATGAATTAGATGTTACATGCGAACTTATTGAAAAAAAAGCTGCTTCAATTGTAGTATACCAAGAAGTATTAAAAAATGGTGAACTTTTATTTACAGGTAAATTTAAATTAGCTTTTTTAAAAAATCATAAACCAAGTAGAATACCAAAAGATTTGATGAATGTCTTTATTTAAAATAACAATTATATCAATATGTTTATGTTTTAATTTATATGCAAAAGAGAATAAAAGCTTTTCTTTATCAAGCGTAAATGAAATATATTATTTACCAAATGAATCTAAACAAACAAAAGATAATATTTTGAAATTAATAAAAAATTCAAAAAACACTATATTCATTGCTATGTATAATTTTTCATATAAAAAATTTGCAAAACAATTAGTTTCTTCTTCAAAAAAAGGTGTTAATATAACAATAATTTTAGATAAATCTAAAATTAAAAAAGATGATAAACTGTATAAATATTTTAAAAAAAATGGTATTAATGTAAAAATTGCAGATAAAAAACTACATACTAAAATTGCTGTATTTGATAATAATATAGCTGTTTTAGGTAGTATAAACTGGACAAAAGAGTCGTTTAAAGACAATTATGAATTAGTATTATTTTCAAAAGACAAAAAATTGATAAACAAAACTTTGGATTTCTTTAATAAGTTCTAATCTATAAAAGATAAAATAATATACACTAAATAATCAGTATAATAATTTTTACTATAATGCAAGTAAAAAGATTGTAATATATAATCTAATTTATAGATTTAAAAAGGATTATTTAGTGTTAGAGATGTTTGTTATTGCATATTGTTTATACTTTCTATTTAATATATACACATCGTTTATGCAAGTAGCTTTTGTACAAAAAGCAAAAAAATTAGAACCCATTATTTTAGATGCTTCAAGATATAAAATTGCAGCAAACTACACAATCGAAAAAGAAAAAATTTCAATTTTATCAACTTTTTACGATTTTGTTATATTTATGATGTGGATAAGTGTAGGTTTATCTACTTTAGACACACTTGTAAGTGCAGAATCTTTTTGGTTAAAAGCAGTTTTATTTGTAAATGCTTTCATTATTGTAAACTGGATTTTAACTTTACCTTTTGAACTCTATTCAACATTTAAATTAGATAAGAAATATGGTTTTTCTAATATGACAGTTGATTTATATATCAAAGATACTATTAAATCAGCATTATTATTTATTGTTTTAGGTTCTATTGTAATTGCAGGTATTGCTTTTATAATTGAGTCATTTCCTGCTTGGTGGATATGGGGATTTGCTTTTATATTCACAATAATAATATTAATTAATATGCTTTATCCAGTAATCAGAGATAAAATGTTTGATAAATTTGAGAAACTTAAAGACAAAGAACTTGAAGGTAAAATCGAAACACTTTTAGATGAAGTTGGATTCAAAAGTTCAGGTGTTTTTTCTGTTGATGCTAGTAAAAGAGACAATAGATTAAATGCATATTTTGGTGGATTAGGAAGTACTAAAAGAGTTGTATTATTTGATACTTTAGTTGAAAAATTATCTCATAATGAACTATTAGCTGTTTTAGGACATGAACTAGGTCATTTTAAAAATGGCGATATTCTTAAAAATATTGGAATCATGGGACTTGTTATGTTTGTCTTTTTTGCAATTTTTGGAAACTTACCTGAAGAGTTATTTTTAGGTTTATCTTTAAATCAAGAAGCTTCATCAATTATAGTTGTGTTCTTAATATTTTCACCAATATTATCATTTTTCTTAATGCCTTTAATTTCACTAATTTCAAGACATAATGAATACGCAGCAGATGAGTTTGGTTCAAACCTTTCTTCTAAAGAAGATTTGGTAAATGCTTTATTAAAACTTGCTAATGAAAATAAATCTTTTCCTTTAGCACATCCTCTATATATTTTCTTTTATTATTCACATCCGCCTTTAACACAAAGGTTTAAAGAATTAGGATATGACGTAAAGAACAATTCACAAGAAGCACTTAAAGAGGATTTTAATCATGATGACTAGTAGTTTAATCGAAGTTAGTTATTTAACTTTGATTGTTTCTGTAATTGGAATATTATCAGGTTTGTTAATTATCTTACAATTCTCAAGACAAAAATATGAGAATCGATTAAACAGTCTTCAAGATGAAGCATTACTAAAATTAAAAGCATTAAATGAAAAAATTGAACTAAATCATAGTTCATATGAGGGACAAATTAATACTTTAAACACTTCTAATAGAAAGTTAGAAGAAGAAAAGAAATTAATAAGAGAGAGTTTAGAAGATAAGTTGAAAATGCTTGAAAGACATACTGATCAGACTTTAGACAATATTACTGCTAACTATGAATTAAAACTAAGTAGCCAAGAGAAAATGGCAAAAAGTAAAGAAGAAAACCTAAATGAAAAGATTACTTTATTAGAAGAGTCAAAAGTTCAAATGAAAATGGAATTTGAAAACTTAGCAAATAAACTTTTTGAAGATAATCAAAAAAAATCGAATTTAAGCTTAACACAAGTACTAACATCATTTAAAGACCAGTTAGAATCTTTTGGGAAAAGAGCTAATGATATTTATAATGAAGAAACAAAACAAAGAACTTCTTTAATCACAGAGATTAAAACTTTAAAAGATTTAAACAATAAAATCTCTTCAGATGCTGTTAATCTAACAAAAGCATTAAAAGGTGAAAATAAAACTCAAGGTGATTGGGGTGAAATGATTTTATCTTCAATCTTAGAACAAACAGGTCTTAGAGAAGGTAAAGAATATGATACACAAGGTTCATATACTAATAAAGATGGAAAAATATTAAGACCAGATGTAATAGTTCATCTTCCTTCAAATAAAGATATTATTATCGATTCAAAAGTTTCTCTTAACTCTTATTTATCTTATACTCAAAATGAAGATAAAGCTAAAAAAGAAATCGCATTAAAAGAACTTCTTAAATCACTTAGTACTCATATAAAAAGTTTAAGTACTAAAAAATACGAAGATATTGAAGGTGTTAAAACACTCGATTTTGTATTAATGTTTGTACCTATTGAAGGGGCTTTTTTATTAGCTTCATCAGAAGATAAGAACTTATTTAAAATGGCATTTGAGCATAATATTATGATTGTATCTCCGTCAACTTTATTCGTTACTTTAAGAACTATAGAGAATATTTGGAGAAATGAACACCAAAATGAAAATGCAGAAATTATTTCTAAAAAAGCAGCAGATTTATATGATAAATTTCATGGGTTTATAAGTGATATTGAGGATATTGGAACAAATTTAAATAGAACTCAAAAAGCATACAATAGTGCATTTTCAAAACTTTCAACTGGAAATGGAAACCTTATCAAAAGATCTGAAGAGTTTATTGAATTAGGTGTAAAACCTAAAAAACAAATTATCAAAAAAAATATAGCTATTGAGTAATTAATGAAGTTCGCTATTGAATTTGCTTTGATTTCTCAAATAGCATCTTTGATTATGTTAGCTTTAATGTCATACTATTTAATCAAATCTTGGTTAATAAGAAAATCTAATAAAGACCAAATCAGCTAAAGTTTATTTACTTTAACTGATTTAAAAGAAGTATATCTACTAAATCACCTTTTTTAATATTTTCACTATCTTCTTTTTGAATTAGTAAAGCAGGACTTTCTAGCATATTAGTTAAAATTGCACTAGTTCCTTTTTTCTTCCCATCAAAATTTATTGAATATTCATTATTTTTATATTCTACATTACAAGCAGTGAATACAGTCTTTGGCATTCTTCTTGGAAAGTCTTCATTTATTCTAGCTTTTACAATAGGTAAAGCCTCATTTGATTGTCTAAATCTATAAATTAAAGGTAAAACATACAAAATTGCGCATACAGTTGAAGAATATGCAAAACCAGGAAGTGCGATAATTGTTTTCCCATCTTTAACAGCTACAAGTATATGCATTCCAGGTTTAATCGTAACTCCATGAAATAATACTTCAGCTTGTAGTTTATCTTTTATTACATCTTGAACAAAATCATAATCTCCAACAGAAACACCACCCGTTGTTACAACTATATCAGCTTTTTGTAAAGCAGTTTCTAGCAAATTTGTAATAGAATGAATATCATCTTCAACTATTCCCATTTGAAGAGTATTTGCACCATTTGTTTTACAAAGTGCTTCAATAGTCAAATGGTTTGAACTTCTTATTTGTGCTTCATTTGTTTGAATTTCACCTAGATCAAGGATTTCACTTCCTGTACTTGCAATTGCTACAGTAGGGTTTACAATTACATTAATTTGTGCAATATTTAAAGAAGCCAATACACCAACTTCAGCAAAACCAATAACAGTTCCTTGTTTAATTAATACTTCATCTTTAGCATAATTTTCTCCAATAGCTCTTGTTGCAAAACCAAAAGGAACAGCTTTTGTAATTTTAATAGAGTCTTCAAACACTTCAACATTTTCAATAGGAACTAAGGTATCACTACCTTTTGGCATTAATGAACCTGTAAATGTTTTAATACATACTCCAGTTTTTACTTCAGATTCAACCACACTACCAGCTGGGTTTTTGTCTATGATTTTAATACTATCATTATTGATATCATCAAATTTTATTGCATATCCATCCATTCCCGAAGTTGGAAGTTCTGGACTATTATGATCTGCAATCACATCATTAGCAATAACATCTCCAATTGCGTCAATTATAAATTTCTTTTGAGTAGTTGCTTTATTTAATTTTATAGTATTTAATATTTCTATTGATTTATCATAGTTAATAAATTCTCTCATTTTCTTTCCTAATTATTTTGATTTTTTGTTATAAAGTCTTTATATTTTAATGCTGTATTATAACTTACTTGTGCTTCTTTTGCAACAGAATAAATAGTTATTTTTTGATTAAACATTCTCATCATATTTACAGAAGCTTCGATTTTTTTCTTTGCAACTTCTTGTCTAGTTTTTGTAGCTTTTTTTGTTGCATTAGTTTTTTTCTCTGTGATACTTTTTTGATATTTTTCTTCTTCATGATGAAGTTTTTTATATAATTCAGCTTGACCGTGCTCTTTGCATAATTCTTGTAAAACTTTTAATTCTTTGACTGTAATTGTAATTCTTATTTTTTAAACCTTTTGATTATTTTATAGTTTAGTTATTATGGATATATCCAAATGAAATAGGGCAAATAAATTATTAAAGATATTTAAACTTATACATTTTTATAAAATGTATAATTTATGGAGCTAAATATAATATACACATAAAAATATGTATTTGTTATTTATTATATTTGCTCTTGTGTCATGTTTTGTGTTAGTGGAAAAATTGTTTCGATTACTTTTTCTCTAAATTCTTGTACTTCTTTAGTAATTTTTCATCTCTTATTTTCATTTATTTATTAAATTGGATTATATAGTATTTATATAAAGAATTGGTAAAAAAATCATTATTTCTCTCTTTTTATCAATATATTAAAAAAGCCTTGTTACTTTCATAAAAAAGAAATAAGAAAAATAATAATTTAAAAGCAAATTGCTTGAAAATAAAATTGCAACAGAAGATGAAATAAAAAATGGATATAAACTGGCATATGTTTTACAAGAAGATCAAGTAGCATGTGTTGCAGGGTTCTCAATAACTCAAAAATTATCTTTAGGTAATCACTTATATATAGATGATTTTGTTACTGATAAAAGTGTTAAATCAAGTGATGCTGCAAAAGCTTTACTTAATTTTATTTGAGTCAAGATTTGAATATTGTATCTCAACATTTCAGTTTTGAACTATAGTTGTAATAAACTTTTAGATATAATTTCAAAAAAATGAATATAGGATTTATATCTTGCTTGAATTAAGTAAAAAAATATCTTCATTAGTTGGTAGAACTAATGCAGAATACGAATTAATAAAAGAGGGTGATAAAGTTTTAGTGGGTTTTTCTGGTGGAAAAGATTCATTAACTTTATTACATACTTTAAATAGAATGAAAAAAGTAGCACAATATGATTTTGATTTCAAAGCTGTTACTGTTACATATGGAATGGGTGAACAAGTACAGTTTTTAGCAGACCATTGTAAAGAACATGGAATTGATCATGAAATTATTGACACTAAAATATTTGAATTAGCTGGTGAAAAAATTAGAAAAAATTCATCTTTTTGTTCTTTTTTCTCAAGAATGAGAAGAGGGTATTTATATACAGCTGCTCTTGAACAAGGTTTTAATAAAGTAGCTTTGGGTCATCATTTAGATGATGCAATGGAGTCATTTTTTATGAACTTCTTTTACAATGGAACAATGCGTTCAATGCCTCCAATTTATAAAGCTGAAAATGGTTTAGAAGTAATTAGACCATTAATTTTTTGTAGAGAAAGACAACTTCGAGCATTTGCTGATAAAAATGAAATTAATGTAATTGGTGATGAAGCATGTCCTGGAATGAGATTTGATGTTAAAATGCCTCATGCAAGAGCTACAACTAAAGAATTATTAGCAAAACTTGAAGAAGATAATCCCCAGATATTTGTATCAATGAAAGCTGCATTTAAAAACTTCCAACCTTCTACTTTTTTTAATAAAGAAGAATTAAACACAATTATAAAAGATGAGGAAGCCTAATATATGAAAGTATTAGTCTCTTCTTGTTTATTGGGTGAAAATGTAAGATATGATGGTGGAAATTCATCTATAACTACAGATTCTTCATTTACATTTTCACAAAAAGAGATATTTATGGATGTGATTTGTGATAATCAAGTTTACTCTTTTTGTCCAGAAGTTTCTGGTGGTTTAGAAACTCCTCGTGTAGTTGCTGAACTTATAAGTGCAAATAAGCCTTTTAAGGTTGAAACAATTGAAGAAGAAGATGTAACAATACCTTTTTTAATCGGTGCTAAAAATGCTTTGGATACATGTGTTGAAGAAGATATAAAAGTTGCTTTATTAAAATCAAAATCACCTTCATGTGGAAATATTAATATTTATGATGGTACTTTTTCTAATACTTTAATAGAAGGACAAGGTTTAACTGCAAGACTTTTAGAAGAGAATGGAATAAAAGTTTTTAATGAAACACAACTTGAAGATTTAATAAAATTTATAGAATCAAATTAGATTCTATAAATTTTCATTTACCAAATTAGATAACCTTAATGGATCTAATGCTCCTGAAACTCTTTTAACTTCAGAACCACCTTTATAAACTACAATTGTTGGTATTGATCTTATATTAAATTTTGCACCTAAATTTTGATGGGCTTCTGTATTTACTTTTACAAATAAAGCTTTTACTGCATACTTACTAGCCACTTCTTGAAATATTGGTGCCATCATTTTACAAGGACCACACCAAGGTGCCCAGAAGTCTACAATCACAGGAATATCAGAGTTTACTACAACATGATCAAAGTTTGATTCATCTAATTCTATAGGGTTTGTATCTAACAAAGAGTTTTTACAAGACCCACAATTTGCTTTATTATAACTATCTTTTAAAGGAATAGCATTTACTTTTAAACATGATGGACAAATTACATTTATTTTACTCATTTATTAGGCCTTTATATTTAATAATTTATATAACACTACATCTTGTGTTTCAATACCTTGGGCATTTGCTTGATATGAAATCATTGAGTCTAAGTTGTTAGTTATTTGTATAATTTACAATTTTTTATCAATACTAAGTAGTTTTGTTTTATAGAGATATTTGTTTAAGTAACTCTATATTGTAAAATATTCATTGAATATTTTAGCAAAATAGAGTTTAATTTTAAGCTTATCTTTTAATAGTCGTAGGCAACTTTATATTTTGGATCATCTTCCTCATAAGTACAAAATTGTCCAGCATTTTTCATAATAG
The DNA here is from genome assembly GCA_938084175.1 of uncultured Campylobacterales bacterium. Taxonomy (GTDB): domain Bacteria; phylum Campylobacterota; class Campylobacteria; order Campylobacterales; family Arcobacteraceae; genus Poseidonibacter. The sequence goes on along the minus strand of CALKDR010000036.1, from coordinate 34,847 downwards.
ATTTACACTCAGAACTTAAGTGTCTAATTTTAACTTTTTTATCAATCTCAAGATATTTTTTTGTAATTACATCAATAGCTTCAACACCTGAAATATCCATAACTCTAGCATCTTTAAAATCTAATACAATATTTTTTGGATCATGTTCTATGTCAAAATTCTCATTAAATGAAGTCACACTTCCAAAAAATAATGGTCCATCAAAATCATAAACTTTTGTTCCATCATCTTCTAAATGAGTTTTAGCAGTAACTTTTGCATGATTCCAAGCAAATACAAGTGCTGAAATTATTACACCTGAAATAACTGCAATTGCTAAATCAGCAACAATTGTAATACAAGTTACAGTTACAAGTACAAAAGCATCACTTTTAGGCATTTTTGTAATTCTTGCAAATGAACTCCATTCAAAAGTTCCAATTGCAACCATAAACATAATTCCAACTAAAATAGCAACAGGAATGATATTTAAAAGATCTGTAAGTGTTGCAACTAAAAGAATAAGACCAATTGATGCAACAACACCAGAAAGCCTACCAAGTCCTCCTGATGTATAGTTAATAATAGATTGACCAATCATTGCACATCCAGGCATTGCTCCAAATAAACCACAAGTAATATTTCCAGTTCCTTGTGCAATACATTCTTGATTTGCACTACCTCTTGAACCACCAATTTCATCTAGAACAGAAAGTGTTAACAATGATTCAATAACACCAACAAGTGCCACAATAATTGCATATGGAAGTATAAGCTTAAATGCTTCAAAATCTAAAATAACATCAGGAATATGAAAACTTGGAAGTAGTCCTTTAAACTGTGTTAAATTAGCTAAGTCACCTACTAGTTTTGTATCAGCACTTGTAATATAAACACCAAGAGTAAACACAATAATTGCTACAAGTCCAGCTGGAACTGCTGCTGTAAACTTTGGTAAGAAGTACATAGTAGCCATTGTTCCAAGTATAATTGCATACATAATAATTCCCGAACCATCAAGAAATTTAAACTGACTTGTAGCAATTACAACTGCAAGTCCATTTACAAATCCATGAAGAGCAGGCTGTGGAACTAATCGAATAAACTTACCCATTTTAAAAGCACCAATTGCAATTTGAATAATCCCTGCAACAATAGCTGTTAGTGTAATATATTGAACTATTCCAAATGAGAGTTCATCTCCACTTAAACCTTGTGAGATTAATATCTCTTTAGATGCAATACTCACACCAACTAATACAATAGCAACAGCACCCGTTGCTCCTGAAATCATACCTGGTTTTCCACCCATAAGTGCTGTAATTAATCCTAAGATAAATGCAGCATATAAACCAACAATTGGACTAACTTGTGCAATAAACGAAAAAGCAATAGCTTCAGGAACAAGTGCAACTGCAACTACAAGTCCTGATAAGATATCACTTTTTGCATTATTGCCTATAAAAGTATCTTTTATATTTAACAATTTCTAACCTTTTTATAATTAATTTGTTTTTAATAATTCGCGATTATATCTAAGAAGAAATTTAATCTTAGTTAAATGAAATTTGGATAAAATTACTTCATGAAATTTAAGCTACCTAACGATGTTACATCCAAGCTAATTAAAACTGCTTGCTGCAATGATGTATGTACTAAATACATGAAATTTAATGGTAAAATTAATACCATACTAACAAAGGAAAATAATGTCGTTTTTATTTAATAAGTTTAATCATTTTAATTTAGCAAATATAGTAACTTTTTTTAATATTGCATCAGGTATTTTTGCAATTTATTTTTTAACTCATCAAGAGTTTTTTGCAGCTGCACTTTTTGCATGGCTTGCAGGTGGTTTTGATATCATTGATGGAAAGATTGCAAGAAAATATAATCTTTCAACAGAGTTTGGAATACAACTAGATTCATACGCTGATTTCTTATCATTTGTAATCGTACCAACTATGTTTATTTATTTTGCAGTAATTGATACAAAAGAGTTAATGCTTTATACACCTTTAATTGTTTTTGCATTTGTTTATTATGTAATATCAGGTTTAAGAAGATTAATTCAATTTAATATTAACGCTGAAGAAGGTGAAGTTGCAAAGCATTTTATTGGAATACCAACACCTTTAGGTGCAATTCTTTTATGGCTTGTTTATTTAATATATTTAACTGGATTTATCCATGAAAATGTAGTTTTAGGATTAATGATTGTAATTGGATATCTATTAAATTCTAAAATAAAAATTCCTCATTTATAAAATCGACACTTTATGCAAAAAGAAGTAGTAAGTATTGATTTAGGCTCTAATTCTTTTAGAGTTTTAAAATATGATTGTATAAATAACAAAATTATAAGTGAATATAACCAAGTTGTAGGAACTGCTGATAACTTAATAAGTACAGGACTTATTTCCCAAGAAGCACAAGATAGAGTTATTAAAGCATTAAAAAAATCTATTGAAATAGTGAATTATGATCCAAGTTCTGCAATTGCTGTTACAACAGCTGCTATGAGAAAAGCTACTAATAATCAAAAAGTGTTGCAAAATTTTGAAGAGCAAACTTCTGTTAAGTTTAGTATTATTGATGGAATTGAAGAGGCTAGACTTACTTTATTAGCTGTTAAATATGCACTAAAAAGAGAAAAAATTAATTCTTCAAAGTTTATACTTTTAGACATCGGTGGTGGTTCGACTGAAATAATTGTAAATACAAATGATGAGTATAAAGCACATAGTTTTGATTTTGGTATTGTTACAATGACACAAAAGTTTTTAGAACATAATGATTTACATAAAGACTTAGCGAAAAAGAAAACACAAATAAAAGAGTATTTAGATTCATTAAACATCAATTTAAGTGAGTATGAGTTTGTAGCAACAGCTGGAACACCAACTACAATAGCCGCAGTAAAATTAGGACAGGACTTCTTCTCTTATGATAGAAATGTTGTAAATGGCACAGTTGTGAATTTAAATGATTTGCAAAATTGTCTAAATATCTTTGATGAATGTTCAAAAGATGAAATTACAAAATTAGTAGGTAGCGGAAGAATAGAGTTTATTCAAGTAGGGATTTATATCTACAAAACTATTTTTGAAGTTTTAGAAAAAAACGAATCAATAGTTTTAGATGATGGTTTAAGAGAAGGTGTAGCTATTAATCATTGTATAAGTAATTGTACAAAAAGTAAGGTTTAAATTAATAATCTTACTTTAACAATCTTACACTTTGCTTTTGTACAATATTAGCTTGTGATGCAGCTAAATATCCTACATTAGATAAAACATTTGTTTTAGTAAAATCTACAGATTCTTTTCCAAAGTTTTTATCTTTATTTACTTTATTTTCATTAAATAAATCAACTTGATCTTCTAATGAAAGTTCATCTCGTGTTTATTATATTCATTGATTGAAAGGGAAGAAGATATTTCACTATCAACACTTTTTATTTGTGATGATTGATTAAGATTACTAATATTGTTATATATGCTATTTACATACATAATTAACTATTTATAATTAGTTGTCCGCATGATTATATGTTAATTAAACTAAAAGCAATCTAAAATCAAATATTTAGATTGCAGATGTTAACCCATAATTAATAAAATCTTTTGTAGAATACTGCTAATTTTAAAACGGAGAATTATTATGAAAATGAGTGGCGCTAAAATGGTTGTAGAATCATTACATCAAGAAGGGGTAGAAGTAGTATTCGGATATCCTGGAGGCGCTATCATGAACGTCTATGATGAAATTTATAAACAAGATCATTTCCAACATATTCTTAACAGACATGAACAAGCTTCAATTATTGCAGCAGAAGGTTACGCAAGATCAACAGGCAAAGTAGGTGTTTCAATTGTAACAAGTGGACCAGGATTTACAAATGCAGTTACAGGTTTAGCTGATGCATATATGGATTCAATTCCATTAGTTGTAATTTCAGGACAAGTACCATCACATATTATTGGTACTGATGGTTTCCAAGAAATTGATGCAGTTGGAATTTCAAGACCATGTACAAAACATAATTACTTAGTAAATAAAATTGAAGATTTACCAAGAATTATTAAAGAAGCTTTCCATATAGCAATTACGGGAAGACCAGGACCTGTACATGTTGATATTCCTAAAGATATTACAGCACAAATTGCTGATTTTGTATATCCAAAAGAAGTAAATCTGCCAACATATAAACCAACTGTAAACTATAATAAAAAACAGTTAAAAAGAGCAATGAATGCAATTAGTAAGGCTAAAAAACCATTATTATACATTGGTGGTGGAGCAATATTATCAAACTGTTCATATGAAATCAGAGAACTAGCTAAAAAGCTAAGTATCCCTGCTGTTGAAACATTAATGGCAAGAGGTGCAATGGGTGATGAAAATCCATTATTCTTCGGTATGTTAGGAATGCATGGTGAATTTGCTGCTAATATGGCAGCACATGAAACAGATCTTTTAATTTCATTAGGTGCACGATTTGATGATAGGGTTACAGGAAGATTAGATGAATTTGCATCTAAAGCAGAAGTTATACATGTAGATATTGATCCTGCTAGTATTAGTAAATTAGTTACAGCAGATTATCCAATTGTTGGAGATTTAAAAAGAACTGTTGAAGGAATGCTTGAATCAATTGAAGATATTGAATTTAACGATTTTTCAAATTGGGTTGAATTATTATCTGAATATAGAGAAAAAGAACCATTAAGATTTATTGATTCTAATGAAGTTATTAAACCTCAATGGCCTGTTCAAAGAGTTGGAAAACTTTTAGGAGAAAAAGCTGTTATTTCTACGGATGTTGGACAACATCAAATGTGGGCAGCGCAATTTTATCCTTTCTCATTTCCAAGACAATGGATTACTTCAGGTGGATTAGGAACTATGGGATTTGGATTACCTGCTGCTATGGGAGTTGCTCGAGCACTTCAAGGAACAGATAAGGTATCTATAAACTTTACAGGTGATGGTTCAATTCTTATGAATATTCAAGAATTAATGACTTGTGTTGAATATAATTTACCTGTTATAAATATCATTCTAAATAATAATTATTTAGGAATGGTAAGACAATGGCAAACAATGTTCTATGGTAACAGACTAGCAGAAACAGATTTATCTGCACAACCAGATTTTCCAAAGCTAATTGAAGCATTTGGTGGATTAGGTTATAAAGTTACTACAAAAGAAGAGTTTGATGCTGCATTAAAAGATGCTGTTGAAAAGAAAAGACCTGCAATGATTGAAGTTATTGTTGCTAGAAATGAAGAAGTACTTCCAATGGTACCAAATGGTCATGCTTTAAATGAAATGACTTTAATTGAAGAAGGGAAATAATGAATAATATAAATCACTATTACGACACACTTACAACTAGACAAGTTATATCAGTAGTTGTAATGAATGAACATAATGTATTATCTAGAATTGTAGGATTATTCTCAGCTCGTGGATATAACATTGATTCTTTAACAGTTGCACCAATGGAAGGAAGTGAATACTCTCGTATGACTATTGTAACAACAGGTGATAAAAGAGTAATTGATCAAATTGTAAAACAATTAAACAAATTAATTCCTGTATTAAGAGTAAATGAACATAGAAATGTTGTTGAAAAAGATACAGTTCTAATGAAGTTCTCAATTGATAATAATTTATCTGATATTGATGTAATAGCTCGTGCTTATCATGGTTCAATACAAAATGTTACAGATGAAGCAATCATCGTTTCTGCAACTGATTCTAGTGCTAGAATTATGAACTTTATAAAAGTAATGCAAAAATTCAATCCACTTGAAGTCGTAAGAAGTGGTATTGTAGCAATGGAAAGATAAGAAAACTTTTTCTTATCTTATCCTATAAAAGGATAATTAATGACTCTACAAGAAATAGCACAATCTATCAATATTGATTGTGACAATACAAAAGAAATATCAGGTTTAAGCACTTTACTAGATTCTACACAAACTGAAATTACATTTTTAGAAAATAAGAAATATTTAAATGATTTACAAAAAACAAAAGCAGCTGCAGTTTTAATAAATAAAGAGTTTGAAAATGAAGTTCCCGAAGGAACAATTGCATTAATTTGTGATGAACCATATTTAAATCTTGCAAAACTATCTAAACTTTTTGCACCAGAAGTTATTGAAACAGAAGGCGAAAAACCACTTATTGGTGGATTTACAAAAGTTATGCCAAATGTTTATATAGGTAAAGGCTCTACTATTGGTTCTAATTGTACTATAATGGCTGGTGCTTATATTGGTGATAATGTAAAAATCGGGAATAATACTATTATTCATCCAAATGTAGTAGTTTATAGAGATTGTAATATTGGAAGTGATTGTATTATTCATGCAGGAACTGTAATTGGTTCTGATGGTTTTGGCTTTGCAAATACTAAAGATGGTAAGTACATTAAAATTTATCAAAACGGTAATGTTGAAATTGGTGATGACGTTGAAATTGGTTCTAATACAGCAATTGATAGAGCAGCATTTAAATCAACTGTAATTTCAAGTGGTGTTAGAATTGATAACTTAGTTCATATTGGTCATAACTGTAAAATTGGACCTGGGTGTATTTTAACAGGACAAGTAGGTCTTTCTGGTTCTACAACACTTAATCATTATGTAATTATGGGTGGACAAAGTGCAACAGCAGGTCACTTAGAAATTGCACCATTTACAACAATCGCAGCACGTGGTGGTGTTACAAAAACAATCACAGAACCTAAAAAATCTTGGGCAGGTTTTCCTTTAATGAATCATAAGCAATGGCTTAGACTTCAAGGTAAAATTGCTAAATTAATAAAATAAAGGCCATCCTATAGCTAAAAAAATCATATCTTTAATTGTCTTATTTATTGTTGTATATTTTGAGTTTGCTACATTTTTTAGCACAAATGATACAGTTGGAAAAGTAGGTTCAGTATTTGCTAAAAACTCACATGTATATTTTGGTTTCTTATCTTACATATATCTATTGCTATTACTTTATCCTTTGTATATTATTAATTTCAAAGAAAATATAAAAGGTAAAGACTTATTACTTAATATTATTATTGTTCTATTAATAGTTTTTGTATCACTTATCTTTCAATCTTTACTTGTTGAAAAAGGTATATTTAGTGGAGAAATAGGTAATATTCTAGTTGAAAGTTTAAGCCCATTTATAGGCCTTGCAGGACTTTATATCTTTGTATTAGTTGGTTTTGTAATCTCATTTTTAGTTTTATTTGAAAACTCTGAAATGGATTTAGAAAAAATAATTAATAAAATAAAACCTGATAAACCTAATAAAGTAAAAAGAATTGAAAATAACAAAAAAGAAAAAAGAAAAGAAGAAAAAGTTTCAGTAAAAGAAAGAGGAGATACTGCAGAAATTATTATAGATACACCAATAATAACTCCTATTACTCCAAACACTTCTGAAATTGAAGTTAACAATACAAGCGTAGATGTAAATAATGAAATAGAAATTCTTGAAGTAATTAATGAAGTAAAAGAAAAAGAGCCAAGTTCTTCAGATGAAGTAGAACTAAGCGAGGTATCAAATGAAGCACATGGAATTATTGTAGATGAATTAGAAGAAAATAAAAAACTTTTAGATGAAATCGAAGTAGGAACTACAGAAAAACCAAAAGATTTTGAATTACCACCTACAAAGTTTTTCCAAGCAACACCAAAAGAGAAAAAATCAAAGGTATCTGAAGCTGTAATTGATCAAAAAATATGTGACTTATTAGATAAACTTTCAATGTTCAAAATCGAAGGAGATGTTGTAAGAACATATACAGGTCCTGTTGTAACAACATTTGAATTTAAACCAGCTCCAAATGTAAAAGTATCAAAAATTCTAAATTTACAAGATGATTTAGCAATGGCATTAAAAGCTCAAACTATTAGAATTCAAGCTCCAATTCCAGGAAAAGATGTTGTTGGTATTGAAGTTCCAAATGAAGATACACAAACTATTTATCTAAAAGAGATGTTAGAAAGTGAACTTTTCCAAAACTCAAAATCACCTTTGACAATGATTTTAGGAAAAGATATTGTAGGAAAACCTTTTATTACGGATTTAAAAAAATTACCACACTTATTAATTGCAGGAACAACAGGTTCAGGTAAATCAGTTGGTATTAATTCTATGATTCTTTCATTATTATACAAAAATTCACCAGATAATTTAAAGCTTGTGATGATTGATCCAAAAATGCTTGAATTCTCTATGTATAATGATATTCCTCACTTATTAACTCCTGTTATTACAAAAGCAGGGGATGCTATTAATGCGCTTGCTAATATGGTTGGTGAAATGGAGCGACGCTATACTTTAATGTCTCAAACAAAAACTAAAAATATAGAAAACTATAATGAAAAAGGTAAAAAAGAAGGTTTTGATACTTTACCTTATATAGTTGTAGTAATTGATGAGCTTGCAGATTTAATGATGACAAGTGGAAAAGATGTTGAATACTCAATTGCTAGACTTGCTCAAATGGCAAGAGCTTCAGGTATTCACTTAATTGTAGCAACACAAAGACCATCAGTTGATGTTGTAACTGGACTTATTAAAGCAAACTTACCAAGTAGACTTTCTTATAAAGTAGGGCAAAAAATAGATTCTAAAATTATTCTAGATTCAATGGGTGCTGAATCTTTACTTGGTCGTGGAGATATGCTATTTACACCTCCTGGAATGTCAGGACTTGTTAGAATTCATGCACCTTGGTCTAGTGAAGATGAAATTGAAAAAGTTGTCGATTTCTTAAAAGATCAACGTGATGTTGAATATGATATGAACTTTATCAAAGATAGAAATTCACAAGGAAGCTCAAATACTTCAACAAGTGCAGAACTTGGAGATGTAGATGAATTATATGAATCTGCAAAAATGGTTGTTTTAAATGATAAGAAAACTTCAATATCTTATATTCAAAGAAAATTAAGAATTGGTTATAACCGAGCAGCAACAATTGTTGAACAATTAGAGCAAACAGGTGTATTATCTGAACCAAATATAAAAGGAAATAGAGAAATACTAGTTTAAATAACTGTTTTAAGTTCTATCTAATCTACGATAGAGCCTTGTTTTATTTTTTTTATGATAAAATAAATAAATTATTATAAGGAGTTTGTTATGAATACAAGTATTGTAGGAAGACACATAGATTTAACTGAACCAATTAAAGAATATATTAATAGCTCGGTGGAAGTATTTAAAAAATATAATTTAGATATTATTTCGGTAAATTCGATTATTTCTCAAGAAGAGAAACATGGTAAAAAAGCATTTTCTTTTGAATTTACTTTAAATGTAGCTCACATAGATACTGTTGTTGTTAAACAAAAAGATAAAGATTTATATTCTGCAATTGATATTGCAGTTGATAGAGTTTCAAAAGTTTTAAGAAGACATCATGATAAAGTTTCTGCTCATAAAGCTACTAAATTAACTGAAGTTGTTTTAAGTGAAATCGAAGATAAGATTGCTGTTGAATTAGAAAAATTTGAAGATGAGATAGCTCCAACTAGACTTAACTCATATAAACCAATGGATATTGAAGAAGCGTTAAAAGAACTAAAAGGTTCTGATTCACAATTTAAAGTATTCTATGATAAAGACGATAACATGAGAGTATTATATAAAAGTAGTACAGAAGGAAAATTCGGATTATATTAATCTCGAATTTTTAAATGAAGAAGGTATTAGTTTTTTAACTAATGCCTTTTTTAATTTTAATAATATACAAATAGGATATTAAAAGTTTATGAATAAAACATTAAAAAAAATTGCACTTATTGGTCAACCAAATGTTGGTAAGTCATCACTGTTCAATAGAATCGCTCAAAAAAGAATTGCAATTGTTTCTGATATTGCTGGGACAACAAGAGATGTAAGAAGACATGAAATTACTATAATGGATAAGACTGCATTGATGCTTGATACTGGTGGTATTGACGAAACAAATGATGCAATATTTTCAAATGTAAAAAGAAAAGCTATTGAGACGGCAAAAGAGGCTGATATAATACTTTTTATGGTTGATGGTAAAAATATACCTGAGGACAAAGATAAAGAATTATTTTATGAGCTTCAAAGATTAGGAAAAGAATTAGCCCTAGTTGTAAATAAAATTGATAATGATAAAGAATTAGAAAGACTTTGGGAGTTTTTTGAGTTTGGAATTGGTGAAGAAAACTTATTCGGAATGTCTGTATCTCATAATAGAGGAACAAAAAACTTATTTGATTGGATTTATAATCAACTTCCTGAAGTTGAAGAAGAAGTTTTAGAATCAAGTGAAGTAAAAGAAGTAATTACTGAAGCTCATGTTGTTCCTTTAGATAATGTTGAATCAAATGAAGAATTAGAAGATTATGAGATTAAAGAAGATTTAATTCTTGATGATGAAGAAATAGAAGATCCCGATGCTTTTGTTGTTGATAACAAGATTAAAGTTGGAATTATTGGACGAGTTAATGTTGGAAAGTCTTCAATTTTAAATGCTATTGTAGGTCAAGAAAGATCAGTTGTTTCTCCAATTGCAGGAACAACTATAGATCCTGTTGATGAAGTTTATGAATATGCGGATAAAAGTGTTACATTTGTAGATACAGCAGGTTTAAGAAGACGTGGAAAAATTGAAGGTATTGAAAAATTTGCTTTAATGAGAACAAGAGAAATGCTAGAAAAAGCAAATGTTGCTTTATTAGTACTTGACGCATCTACAGGATTAACAGATCTTGATGAAAAAATTGCAGGTTTAGTTGACGAATATGGATTAGGAACTATTATTGTTCTTAATAAATGGGACGAAAACATGGAAACTTTTAAAAAGATGGAAGAATTAATTAGAGAAAGATTCAAATTTCTTTATTATGCTCCAATTATGGCAGTTTCAGCTAAAACGGGACGTTCTATTGATAGATTAAAAGACAAAATTATTGAAATATATGATAACTATACTCAAAGAATTGCAACATCTGCACTTAATAGAGTAATTGAGAAAGCCGTAATAAGACATGCACTTCCAAGTCCAAATGGAGCTTATTTAAGAATTTATTATTCTACTCAATTTGAAACCAAACCACCTAGAATTGCTCTTGTTATGAATAAACCAAGACTTCTTCACTTCTCTTATAAAAGATATTTAATTAACTTCTTAAGAGATAATTTTAATTTTGAAGGTTGTCCTATTCATATCATTGCACGTGGTAAAAACGACAAAGTTGGTGACGAGGAATACTTAAAAGAAGATAACTAAAATATAGGAGTAATTTTGCATAGTATAAAAAACGATATATTTGCTGGTATTACTGCTGCAGTTGTAGCCCTTCCTTTGGCTTTAGCTTTTGGAGTTGCTAGTGGAGCTGGAGCTATTGCTGGTTTATATGGTGCGATTATACTAGGCTTTTTTGCTGCACTTTTTGGTGGTACTTCTACTCAAATTTCTGGACCAACTGGTCCAATGACAGTTGTAACTGCAACTGCAATTGCAACTTTCCCTAATGACTTTTCTACTGTTATGACTATAATTTTCTTATCTGGATTAATTCAAATCTCTTTTGGATTAGTAGGTATTGGTAAATTTATTAAATATATTCCTTATCCTGTTATTTCAGGTTTTATGTCAGGTGTTGGGGTTATTATAATCATTTTACAAATCAACCCCTTTTTAGGTGTTGAATCTTATAGTTCAGTTATTTATACCTTGACACAAGTTTTTGATACAGTTAAACAAGCCGATGATCACGCTTTAGTTGTTGCTTATATTACTTTAGGAATTATGTTTTTAACTCCAAAAGTTATTACTAAATATATTCCATCTGCTTTAATTGCATTATTTTTTGTTACATACTTTACAATTATTACAGATTACAAAGTTGATACAATTGGTAGTATTCCTATTGGTCTACCTGAATTCATTCTTCCTTTATCTTTTGATTTATTACAATTAAGTTCAATAATCACATTAGCTATTACTTTAGCATTATTAGGCTCGATTGACTCGTTATTAACATCACTTGTTGCAGATTCTATGACTAAAACAAAGCATAACCCAAGAAAAGAATTAATAGGGCAAGGAATTGGAAATTCTGTTTGTTCTTTCTTTGGTGCGATTCCAGGTGCAGGTGCTACGATGCGTACTGTTATTAATATCAACAGTGGAGGAACTAGAAGACTATCAGGTATGATTCATTCTATTACTCTTTTAGTAATTATTCTATTTTTAGCTCCTTTAGCTTCTCAAATTCCTTTAGCTGTGTTATCTGGAATTTTAATAAAAGTAGGTTTCGATATTTTAGATTATAAATTCTTAAGAATAATGAATAAAGTATCAAGACAAGACTTATTAATAATGACAACGGTTTTTTTACTTACGGTTTTTGTTGATTTAATTATGGCAGTTGGTGTTGGTATTACAATCTCGTCTGTTTTAGCTGTTTATCAGATATCAAGAAATACTAGAATGAAAACAAAAAGATCAAGAAGTTCTTTTGATATTGATATTTCAAATAATCATATTGAAATTATTAAAATTGATGGTTCACTATTCTTTGGTACAGTTTCAGAACTAGACAACAAACTAGAAAAAATCTCACATAATAAAATAGTGATTTTAGATTGTAAAAATGTTTCTTTTTTAGATATATCTGCTATTTTTACAATAGAAGACATAATTTCAAAATTAAGTAATAGAAATATTAAGACCTTATTAGTTTTAAAACATGCTCATAAAAGACATATATTAGCTGTTGATACAGATGGCTCTTTTAAAAAAAATAAGATGTTTTTTCATATGGATGATGCAATTAATTATACACAAGAATTGGAATTAAAACATAATGTCTAAAATATATTTATTAAATAACTTAAAATATGAAGGAATAGAAAACTTAGAAGTTTTTGGTATTGAGTATATAAAATCTCAAATAGACTTAAGCCAATATGATGCCTTAATATTTACGTCAAAAAATGCTATTTATTCTTTAGACTCATTTAATAAATCCTGGAAAAACTTTGCATCTTATGCAATTGCTCCTAAAACAGCAAGTGTAATAAAAGAGTATGGAGGAAATGTAAATTTTACAGGTATATCTTCACATGGTAATGAGTTTGCAAATGAGCTAATTCCATTGTTGAAAAATAAAAAAGTTTTATATATAAGAGCCTTGAAAACTGTTTCTAATATTACAGGTATATTAAAATCCAATGATATTGATATTAGTGAATTAATTGCTTATAAAACTTCATGTCTTAAATCATCAAAAGTCTTAGAAAAGAACTCGATTTTTATATTTACAGCACCCTCAAGTGTTGAATGTTTTTTTAAAAACTATACTTGGGATAATTCATATAAGGCTATTGTTATAGGTAAAACAACAGCTAAATATTTACCTTCAAATATCAAATATCATCTTAGTGAAAAAACATCAATAGATGAATGTATAAAACTTGCTAAACAATTACTTATTTAAACTCAAATTTAAACATCTTTAGATAAAATATCGCCATCTAGGTAGTTCGGGATTTCCATTGTTGAGGGTCCGATACTATATTTATGTGTGTAATTGTAGAAGTACGGTGTGCAGTGATTCATTATGTTCTCGCTCCTGATGTACTCCTCTTACGTGCTGTTATTGGCTTTTCAGGGCCAGATTGATGGTTAACGGCTACTTGGAAAACTAAAATAAATTTTATAAATAATAATTAATACAAGGAAAAATCGTGAATATATTAATACTTGGAAGTGGTGGTAGAGAATACTCTATTGGCTTATCTATCTCTAAAGAAGAAACAGAACATAAGTTATTTTTTATGCCAGGAAATGGTGCTACTGATAATTTAGGTACAAATATTAATATTAAAGATTACAATGAATTAGCTTCTTGGGCTAAAACAAATAATATAGATTTAACAATTGTAGGACCAGAAGCTCCTTTAGTAGATGGTGTTGTTGATATTTTTAAAGAAAATGATTTAACTATTTTTGGACCAAGTAAAGCTGCAGCTGCACTTGAGGGTTCAAAAGTTTATATGAAAAATATATTAAAAAAATATAATATACCAACAGCAGCGTTTATAGAAACTACAAATGAAAAAGAAGCTCACGATTTTATTGATACAATGAGTTTACCAATTGTTGTAAAAGCAGATGGTTTATGCGGTGGAAAAGGTGTAATTATTGCACAAAGCATAAAAGAAGCAAAGGATGCAGCTTCGGATATGCTTGCAGGTACTTCTTTTGGTGATGCGGGAACTTCAATAGTTGTAGAAGAATTTCTAGATGGCTATGAACTTTCAATTTTTGCTATTTGTGATGGTGAAAACTATGTTGTATTACCAGCCGCTCAAGATCACAAAAGAATAGGTGATGGAGACACAGGACCAAATACAGGTGGTATGGGTGCTTATGCTCCAACTCCATTAGTAAACGATGATATTTATCAAAAAGTAGAAGATCGAGTTATTATTCCTACTTTAGAAGGTATGAAAAAAGAAGGAGCAGCTTTTGAAGGTGTTCTTTTTATTGGTGTGATGGTAGTTAATGGTGAACCAATAATCTTAGAATATAATGTAAGATTTGGTGATCCTGAATGTGAAATCTTAATGCCTTTATTAGAAAGTCCTGTTTCTGATTTATTTTATAAGGGTGCAACAAAACAGCTTGATAAATTAGAAATTAAAATAAAAAAAGAGTTTGGTGTTGGAGTTGTTATGGCCAGTGCAAATTATCCATACTCAAGCTCTACTCCTGCTGAAATTATTGTAGATGAAATAGTTGATGAAGATTTATTAAATAATTCTCATATTTCATATGCAGGTGTTTCAAAAATTGATGGTAAATTAATTGCTGATGGTGGAAGAGTTCTTGTCTGTGTTGGTTTTGGAACTAGTATAAAAGAAGCTAGAGACAGAGCTTATGAACTTTGTGGTCAAGTACATTTTGCTGGTAAGAAAATCAGAACTGATATCGCATACCAAGCATTAAAGTAGTTCAATGAGTAATAATACAGATAATTTAGAACTAGCATCAATGAGATCAAGAGCTACTGCTTTTGTTATTGATGATTTACTTGTAACTGCAATTATTCTTGTTATTTTTTGGGATAATATTATGGCTGTTAGTAATGATATGAATGCAATGATGTTTTTTATGAAAACTGATTTAGTAATGCCTTTAATATTTCTAAAATTTGTATATCAAACAGTATTTATTTGGTACTATGGTGCAACTGTAGGTAAAATAATTGCTAAAATTAGAGTAATTGATTCTAATAATTGGGGACGTGTATCATTGTTTTCTGCAATTCTAAGATCTATAGGAAGAATTTTCTCAGAAATGTTTTTCTATATTGGTTTTATAATCGGATTTTTTAATGATGGTAAAAAAACATTTCATGACTTAACTGGTAAAACATTGGTTGTAAATGCTTAAATCATACCTAGCCTCATTAGTTTTAGTCTCTTCTCTAACTTATGCAGCAGAGCTAAATAATGAGAAATTTCAGCTCATATCTGAAAATATAAATACAGAAGGCAATATTATTATAGCTAGTGGTAATGTTGTTGTTTTCTCTCCTACATATTATTTAAGTGCTTCAAAAATTATTTATAATAAAGAAGCAGAAACTTTTGAGTTATTTGATAACGTTTTAATTTTAAAAGATAATAGTATTCAAACACAAAGTGATTATGCATTAATTAATTTAAAAAACGATTCTTATTTTCAAACTCCAGTACTTCTTTTTGATAAAGAGAGTAATCTTTGGGTTAACTCAAAAAAATCTAATAAGAATAATACTAATATCCAATTAGATAGTTCAATAATTTCATCATGTGATTGTATTGATCCTGCTTGGAGTATTAGAGTCTCTTCTGCTACTTATGATACTGATCAAAAATGGGTTAATGCTTATAATCCAAGACTTTATTTTAGAGAAATCCCTGTATTTTATAGCCCATATTTAGGTTTTCCAACAGATACAACAAGAAGAACAGGTTTACTTCCTCCTACTATTGGATACTCTTCAAGTGAATGGTTATTTTATTCTCAATCTTTATTTATAGCTCCTGCTTCAAATTATGATTTAGAAATAAGACCACAAATTAGAACAAAGAGAGGATATGGTGTTTATTCATACTTTCGATATGCAGATTCACCCAATTCTTTATTACAATTAAATGCAGGTTTTTTTAGAGAGAAACAGTCTTATATGTTGGATAATGATTTATACAATGATGAAAACTATAATCAAAAACATTATGGTTGGAGTATTGATTATGAAAGAAGAGATATTTTAGCTAGAAAAAACCATCAAGATGGTTTTTATGCATCAATTAATTGGTTAAATGATGTTGAATATGAAACTTTAGAAGAAGATGATACAACATCAAGTGATGAGAAAGTTGAATCTAAAATAAACTATTTTTATAATACACCTAAATATTACGGTGGAGTTTATGGAAGATATTATATAGATACATCTGAAGATGACAATGATGAAACATTACAAGAATTACCTCAATTACAATTTCATTCATATAATAATGAATTATTTGGTTTAAATAAGCTTTTATATTCTATAGATACTAAATATAAAAATTATACTAGAAAGGAAGGCTTGAATGCAGATTATTATGAGCTTTCATTACCTATTAATTATAGTAGATATTTTTTAGATGACTATTTATATATTAATGTAGAAAACAAAACAGTATTAAGTAAATATACTTATTCTAATGATGATTCAGTTTATGATGATGGTACTTTAGTTCAAAATGAAACTACTATTTCTATTGGTACAGATTTAATTAAACCTTACGATGATTATCTTCATACAATTAATCTTAATGCTTCATATTCTCTTCCTGAGAATTTAAGTGAAGATGGTGATCTATACGGTATAAACAGTGATGATAGTAATTTAGAATCTTTTTTAAATAGTGAAGAAAATAAAAGTATAAATATATCATTAAATCAATCTTTATATGATAATGAAAACTTAAAACAAGTAATTAATCATAAATTAACACAATCGATTTTATATAATAGTGATGATAAAGCACAATTACAAAATACTGAAAATAATATAAGAATAAATTACTCTCATGGAACAATATCTAATAAAATTACTTATAATGTTCAAGATAAACACTTTATTGAAAATACTTTGAATATTTCTTATAATTTAGATGATTTATCTTTAAGTGCTGGATATTATAAATCTAAAGAAACAGATAATTCTGGAAAAGAAGACCTAGAATCTTATAATTTAACAGCCTCTTATAAAATTGCAAAAGATTATAAAGTTTCATATTATGAAAGTTATAATATCTTAGAGACTATTAGAAGTAAACAAAATATAGGCTTGAATATAAATGATGGATGTTGGAATTTTGATATAAAATACGAAAGAGAAAGAGTAGCAACATCAAGTAGTTCTGATGGTTCTGATCAAAAAAGTGTTTATTTTAATCTTGAATTAAAACCTCTGGGTGGAATTAAACAGACTTATACTTATGAGGATGAATAAATGACTCCTGATCCAATATATTTTAAGAATAGAGAAGTGGCAGCATATAGATTACTTGATATTTTGCCAATAGAAAATATGAAATTAGAAGATTGGATTGTTTTATCTACGTCATGTGGAGGATATCCAATTGCTAATATCGTAGCAAAAGAATTAGATGCTAAATTAGACATGATGTTCTCAAAAAAAATCTTTGCACCTAGTAATAATGAGTGTGAAATTGCTATTGTAACTGAAGCTGAAGAAGTTCTAATACATGAAGAAATAGTAAAAGTATTTAATATTAGTTTAGATTTAATATATGGACAATCTAAGTTTTTATACGAAAATGAATTATCATATGAAGTTGATAAATTTAGAAATGGAGAGAAATTAACAGATTTAAATGAAAAAAATATTTTACTTATTGATGAAGGACTAAATACTGGTCTAACAATGATGGCTTGTATAAAAAGTGCTATTAAACTTGGTGCAAAATCAGTTTCAGTAGCAACTCCAATAATACCAAGTGCAAGTGTTCAAACAATTGAATCAATTGCCGATGACTTGTATTATATAAAAAAACTAGATCATTTTATATCTATTAATTTTTATTATGATACATTAGATGAAATAGAATTTAAAGATATAGAAACAATAAAAAAGGATTAAAATAAATGTCAACAGTTTGTGAATTTGAATTAAATAAAAAACAAGAGATTTTCGAGTTTGGGAAAGTAGCTAAACAAGCTAATGGGTCTGTATTAGCAAAATTAGGAAATGCAGTAGTTCTTGCTACAGTTGTAAGTGAATTTGATAACCCTGTTAGTGAAGATTTTACTCCTTTAACTGTTCAATATGTTGAAAAAACATATGCAGCTGCTAAGTTACCAGGTGGTTTCTTCAAAAGAGAAGCGAAAGCTGGTGAATTCGAAACATTAACTTCAAGAGTTATTGATAGAAGTTTAAGACCTCTATTCCCAAAAGGTTATGTTTATCCTACAACAATTACAGTAATGGTTTTAAGTGCAGATAAAGATGTAGATTTACAAGCATTAGCTTTAAATGCTGCAAATGCTGCTTTATATACTTCAAACCTACCAATTAAAAAATCTGTTTGTGGTGTTAGAGTTGCAAAAATTGATGGTGAATATGTAGCAAATCCTAAAATGAGTGAATTAGAAAACTCGACTTTAGATTTATATATTGCTGGTTCTAAAGATGAATTATTAATGATTGAAATGAAATCTATTTCTTCTTCTGATATGGTTGAAGTTGATATTGAAGCTTTTACAAAAGTACATAATTCAAACGAAGTAAATGAAGCTAATTTAGTTGAAGCAATTGCTTTTGCACAAAAAGCTTTACTTGAAGCTAACACTGCTTATGAAGCAGGTTTTGAAGAAGCTTGTAAAGATATGAAAGAAGTAGAACTAGTTGAATTCAAAATCCCAGAAGAAGTAATTGTTTATGTAAGAAATACTTATTCTTCAAATATTACAACAGCAATTGAAAAATTAGCTAAAAGTGAAAGAGCAACTGAACTTAAAGATGTTGCAAAAATGATTTCTATTGATTCTTATTGTGAAGAAAACGAAATTGAATTCTCTGTTGTATATGAAGCAGTTAGTGTTGTAAAAAGAGAAATTGTTAGAGGAATGATTGTAAATGACAAAGTAAGAGCTGATGGAAGAGGGCTTAAGGATGTTAGACCAATTTCTATTGACACTAATATCTTACCTTCTGCACATTCTTCTTGTTTATTTACAAGAGGAGAGACACAAGCATTAGTTGTAGGAACAATAGCTGGTGCTAAAGATGGACAAATGTATGAAACGCTTACAGAAAAATCTACTTCTATTGATAATTTTATGCTTCATTATAACTTCCCTGGATTCTCTGTAGGTGAAGCTAAACCTATGTTTGGAGTTGGTAGAAGAGAATTAGGACATGGTAACCTAGGTAAAAAAGCTCTAGAACCTACTATTGATGATGATTACTCTGAAACAGTAAGGTTAGTATCTGAAATTTTAGAATCAAATGGTTCTTCTTCAATGGCAACAGTTTGTGGTGGTTCATTAGCTCTTAAAGCAGCAGGTGTTCCAATTTCAGATTTAGTTGCTGGAGTTGCAATGGGTATGGTAGTAGAAGATGGTAAATACTCTGTATTAACTGATATTATGGGTCTTGAAGATCATGATGGAGATATGGACTTTAAAGTTGCAGGAACTTCAAAAGGAATTACAGCTTTACAAATGGACATTAAACTTGGTGGTATTGAGTTAAGTGTTTTAGAAGAAGCATTATTACAAGCTAAAGAAGGAAGAGATCATATCTTAGCTCTTATGGAAACAGCAGCACAAGACATAGTTCCAAGTCAAGCATTACCTTTAATTGAACAGTTTGCAATAGATCCAAGTAAAATAATGGTTGTTATTGGAAAAGCTGGTTCAACTATAAAAGAAATTATCGAAAAATTCTCAGTAGGAATTGATTTAGATAGAGATAGTGGAAATGTAAAAGTAAGTGGAGATAATAAGCAGAATGTTTTAGATGCTTGTGAACATATTAAAACAATTTCAAATAATGCTATTTCTAGAAAACCTTATTCGAAAGATTTAGATTTTGAAAAACTTTATAAAGTTGATGATGTTGTTATAGGAAAAGTAGAAAGAATTGTTGATTTTGGTGCATTCGTAGCCTTACCAAAAGGCGGTGAAGGACTACTACATATCTCTAAAATTTCTAAACAAAGAGTTAAAAACGTTTCTGATGTTTTATCTGTTGGTGATGAAGTAGAAATAAAAGTACTTAAGGTAAGTAAAGACAGAATTGAATTAGCTTCTAATTCAATTTAATAATTGATACTAGTTTGACATTTCTTACGTTTGTATAGTTTAATAATTTTTTAATATACAACGTAAGGGCTACTAATATGGCGAAGCTTTTAATCGTAGATGGTTTAGCTAAAGCAAATAGCGCTGATTTTGATTTAATAATAACTGACGTAAACATGTCAAATATGGATAGACTAACACTTATTGACGAACTAAGAAAAATACCAAAATATTCTAAAAAACCTATTTTAGTACTAACAACTGAAAGAAGTGATGAAATGAAAACTAAAGGTAAAGCTACAGGAGCTATAGGTTCCATTGTTAAACCTTTCGTTCCAGATCAATTACTTGCGAAATCTTCAAATAGAATGTTCAGCATCTTTTACAGGTGAAGAACCGTATTCTATGGCGATAACAGTTTTAGAAGCACAAAGTGAACTTGGAAAAACTTTTAATACTTCAATTCCAGCTACAGAAATTTATACAAATGTTTTGCAATATGCAGCAAATGGTGTTTATAGATATTCTAAATCTTCAAAAGAGTTCCCTAATTGGATTAAACCTTCTAAATATTTTAAAAGAAGAGTTAAAAAAAATCTTTCAGGAGAAGAAGTTCTTATAAAAGTTAAAGATAAATTAAAAAGAATGCTTTCTTTTCAAGTAAAGAACTTAAGTGATGATAATTACCCTTTTTCAAAAAATCAATTTGATATTGTTTTTTGTAGAAATATACTTATTTATTTCTCTATAGAAGACAAAAACAAAATATTAAAAAAGCTTTTCTCTCATTTAAAAATAGGTGGTACTTTATATTTGGGGCATTCAGAAAATCCTCAAGATTTGGTTAATCATGTAAAGAGAATAGGGCAAAATATTTTTATTAAAGAAAAGGAAATCTTTTGATTGTAATTGGACATAAAAATGGAAGTATGGAAGTATTGAAAAAACATCTTCTATAAGATTTACGCAAAAACTAAAGGTTTATCTACTCACACAGTTATTGATGGAGAATTTGCAGTTGGAAATGATATTGAACACAAATTGCATTTAAAACTCTATTAGGTTCTTGTGTTGCTATTATGTTTTTTGATAAAGTTAATAAAGTAAAGGGAATGAACCATTTTTTATTACCTACGACTGAAAACAGTAATGATGACATGAAATATGGACTATATTCTGTTGAAGCAATGCTTAATGAAATGTATAAATTAGGATGTAGTAAAAATAATATGGTTGCTAAAATCTCAGGTGGTGCTGATATTATGCAAATTAATTTGTCCGCACAATCAATTGGCCATAGAAATGATGAGTTTGCAAAAGACTTTTTAGATTTGAGGGTTTTCAATTAATTAGTAAACATATACGCGGTGTACATGGTAGATTAATTTTACTTGTAAATGAGTTTTAAATTTTTATTAAAGTTACTCAAAAAAGTGAAACAGATAGTAAAATTGTATCTGAAAAGAAATCATTACAAAAAGAGATTACAAAGATCAAGGATCTTCTACAGAGTGTAGATATTTTAGTTTGAAAATTATACTTTTCAAGACTAAATTAAACTTATTAAAGTATAATACTTAAGAAAATAAGAATTAAGGCATTATATGAGATACGATTTAGATTTTACTAATACCTTTGATAAAACGATTTTATTTTGGATTGAACGTTTTATCAGATATAAATTAACTACATTATCAAACAGACAAGTTAATGATAAAGAGAAACTTGCTCTTATTATAAAAAGCTTAGTTGTTGGTACAAATGATATTAATGAATTATCATTATTAGTTAAAGATGCTAGAAATATTGGATTAGCAGGAATAAATACATATTTTAATCCTTTAGTAAAACTTTATGCTTTTCTTTGTAATTTAGGTTTAGCATCAATGAAAGAAATTGATGAAGAATTATTAAGTGATTTTCTAGCATCAAGTACAAGTGGTTTATCAGATGCTTCGAAAAAAAACCATAGAATTGCCCTACTTGGACTTTTTACTTATATTGATAAACAAAATGAAACATCAAATGGAAATTCATATATGTTCAAAATAGAATTAAAAAACTGGGGTGGATTAAAAGGAAACTCAGGTTCTAAACTACCCTCTTTTATGAACAAAGATGAAATCAATAGATTTTTAAGTGCTATTAATCAATATGAATTTAGTGAGAAAACATCATATCGAAATAGATTAATTATAAAAATGATAATTTATACAGGAATTCGTGTATCAGAGATGTTAAATTTAAAATTGAAAGATATGTTTAAAGAAGATGATGTTTATTTACTTCAAATAAGAGGTAAAGGGAATAAACCAAGGGTTGTAATGATAAAAGCAAGTATAATCCAAAATGATTTAAATTCATGGCTTGATATGCGTGTATGTAATGATGATTTATTAGTATGTAACCAAAAAGGAAATAGATTAACGCAAAGTTATGTAAGTAGAACAGTTGAGAATATTTTAATTTCTGCAGGGATTAGAAAAGAAAAAAATGGTGCTCATATGTTAAGACACTCTTTTGCAACATTGTTATATCAAAAACATCATGATTTAATATTAGTACAAGAGGCTTTAGGTCATGCGGATATTAATACATCTAGAATATATACACACTTCGATAAAGATAGGTTAAGAGCAACAACTAATTTAATGGATTAAAAAATAATAATATTTCATTACCAAAAGGAAGCAGTTTCATAAGTTGATATTTGATTACTGTCTAACTCTAAATAGATATTTTTATTATAGTCTATGTATAAGCTATAATCCCCAATGTTAAGACTGTTTTCTACATCTCTTTTGTTTAAATATATATCTTCAGAATATTGACTCAAGTCTGATAAGTAGTACTCTACCATTGAAGGAGCCATAGTGTTTACAGCTTCTTCAATGGAGTTAAAATTATCAACACCAAAAGTATTATACAAAGATAGCTTATCTAATAGAGTAATCATTAGTGTTTTTTCTAATTATTAAATCCATTTAATAATGAAGCCATTCTATTTAAATCAATTTTATTATTTTCAGGCTTTTTATCATCACTAGGACTATCACTATTGTTTGAAGATTTATCATTTGAAGAATATAAATTTAATGATTCATCTTCTTCCTTCTTTTCTTCAGCAGTATTTACTTCTTCATCACTAGTTGATGAAGTATTTGAATTATCATCGCTTGACACTTTTTTATTTAATAAACCTTCAATTTTACCTAACATAGAAGAAATATTTGAATTATCTTCTTCTGTATTAGTCTTAAAGTCATTTACATTTACTTCTAAATCTTCTTTAACTGTTTCAAGATCAAGAATTTCATCTTCTAGTTCAGTTATCTTACTTTCTAATTTAGTATTCTTTTGGTCAAGTTCTTCATAAGCTTTTATTAAAGTATTTAAAGCATTATTTAGTTTTGAAATCGTTTCTGCATTTGTCATTTGTGGTATGTCCTTGTTGATATTATTCTTAGTTCGTTATTATTGCAAAATTTAGCTAATAATTCCATCAATTTTTAATAAAGAATCAACACTTGGCTTTCTTTGTGCAAAATTATAAAATAATTCATCCATGTTTTTTGATCCACCTTTTGATAAGATAGTTTCTTTATACTTTATTGCAAGCTCTTTATTAAATATATTTTTTGAATCAATAAACATATAAAAAGCATCTGCACTTAATACTTCAGCCCACTTATAAGAGTAATAACCTGCGGCATAACCACCTGCAAATATATGGGAGAATCCATTTTGAAACTTATTATATGAGGGAGGTGTCATAGCAGCGAATTCAGCTCTTACACTATCTAATAAGTTTTGTACTTCTTTCTCAGTTTTGTATAAGTCTTGATATAGTTTAAAATCAAACAGTGCAAGTTCAACTTGACGAACAAGGGCAAGTGAAGATTGAAAGTTTTTTGCTTTTATAATTCTATTAATTGCTTCATCATTAAGTACTTCTTTTGTTTTGTAATGTTTTGCAAAAAGTTTTAATACATCTTTATCATAAGAAAAATATTCTAAAAATTGTGATGGAAACTCAACTGTATCCCATGCAACTCCAGAAATCCCACTTACATAAGGTTCACTTATATCACTTAATAAGTGGTGTAAAGCATGTCCCATCTCATGAAATAGCGTAACTACATCTGAATGTCTTAATAAAGAAGGTGTAGCTTGGCTTGAAGGTGGGAAATTACAAACAATGTATGCAGTAGGAAGTTCTTTTTGTCCTTTTGCATTAATATAGTGTGAATGCCAACTATTCATCCAAGCACCACCTCTTTTATCTTTTCTAGCTTCTAAATCAATATAAATTCTACCAATTTCTTTTCCATTACTTAAAAGATTATAAACTTTAACTTTTTCATCCCATGCTTTTGTATCAACTTGTTCAAACTTTACATCAAACATTTGATATAAAAACTCAAAGAATCCATCTAGTACAGATTTTTGTTCAAAATAAGGTCTATAATATTCTTCATCTAAATCATACTTAGCTCTTTTTAGTTTTTCAGAGTAATAAGCCATATCTGAAGATCTAAAATCATTAATACCATCTTTTAAAGCAAGATCTTTAATTTCATTTAATTCTTCAATTGCTTTTTCTTTACCTTTATGACCTAATTCTTCTAAAAAAGAGACAACTTCTTCTTCTTTTGTTGCCATTTTTGTTTCAAGTGAATATTCTGAATAAGAGTTAAAACCTAAAATTTTTACCATTTCATTTTTAAGAGTTAATATTTGTTCAATAATTTTTCCATTTTCTGGTGCTCTTGTACAAAAAGCCTTGTAAAGCTCTTCTCTTTTAAGTCTTGACGTTCCATAAGTAATATAAGCCATATATGAAGGGAATTGTAAAGTAAACTTATACTTAGTAATACCTTCTTCTTCAAAAGCAGCAAGTTCTAAATCAGAAGCAGGTACTTCTTTAACATCTTCTTTGTTTTCAACAATCATTTCAAATTCATTTGTTGCATTTAAAAGGTTTTGTGAGAACTTGTGCGATAACTCACTAAGAGTTAAGTTTATCTCTTCTAATCTTTTTTTCTTTGTATCATCTAAGTGTGAACCTGAAAGTTTAAAGTCTCTTACCTCATTATCAAGTACTTTATTTTGTATATCATTTAAACTGGTTTTATAGTTAGACTGTATATCTTTTAAAGCAATATAAATATTATCATTTTGACTTATCCAAGTTTGATACTTTGAGATTATAGGTAAACATTCTTCATAAACTTTTCCAGTAGTTTCTGAATTCTTTACTGAATCAATATGAAAAATTGGTGTAACAAAGTTGTTAATACTCTCCCCTATTTCTTGATATGGTGTAACAAAATTTTCATATGTTTTGTTTTCTATTTCCATTAATTCTAGTATTTCATTTTTAGATTGCTCTAATAATTTTTCTAATAATACTTTTGAATCTGTTAGTTTTTCTAAATTAAATTCTTTAAACATTTTATATATTCCTTTTTATTTATTAAATTGTATTGTAAATCCTCTATCAAACTTTTCATAGTCTTGATAGAATGTAAAACTTTTTGTATTAAACTGCTCTAAATATTTTGTTAGTGGGTTCTTTTGATCATAGCCCATTTCACAAAGTAAATATTCGATATTTCTTTCATTTGTGTGTTTAATTATATCTTTTAATAATTCATCACCCACACTTCCTCCAAATAAGGCATTTGATGGTTCATATGCTACATTCAATGGTAACTTATAATCATTTGCAATATAAGGAGGATTTGATATTGTTAAATCTATATTTGTTTCACTTACATTTTCATATAAGTTACTTAATCTAAATTCTATTTTATCTTCAACATTATGCTTTATAGCATTTTGCTTTGCTAATTCAAGTGCTTTTTCATTAATATCAACAGCAATAATTTTCACATCTTTTATTAGTAGAGCTAACATTACAGATATTATTCCAGAACCAGTTCCTATTTCAAGAATATTTACAGTTTCTTTTTTATCTTTCAATATTTCAAGAGCATTATCTATTAATAGTTCTGTTTCTGGTCTTGGTATTAAAACACCCTCTTTTACAATGAATATTTCACCATAAAATGAAGCCTTATTAGTTAAATACTCAATTGGGTAGTTAGTAGCTCTTTTTTTTACTAGCTTTTCTAGTTCTTTTTCCTTCTTAAACTCTTCATTATAGTTTATATGAAGCCATATAGTATTTTTCTCTAATAAAAACATCATTAATATTTCTATTTCTTTTGCTGGAATATGCGTTACAAACTTTAGTTCATTAGTATGTTTTTTTACTGTTTCTTTTATTGTCATTTATTTATAAACCTTTTAAAATTAATATTATAGTTAAACTATTATGAATAAATATTTATCCTAATATATATAAAGCTAACTCATCTGATAATAAAAAGTTTTTATTGTAAATTCTATTATCTTTTATAAAAACTTTATCATATTCGAGTAAATCATCAATTTTTTCTAAGTCATTTTTGTTAAAAAGTGATAAATCAACACCATTTGAACATCTAAAACCTAGTAGTATTTTCTCTGTTTTTATGTCATCTTCATTAATTGTTTCGTACCGTATATTGAATGGATTTTTAATATATTCTTCAATACTTTTAATAGGATAATATCTTTTATTATTTACATATCCAACAGCACCTGCACCTATTCCTAAATACTCTTTATGCTCCCAATAGCCATAATTATGTTTTGATTCATATTTTTTATCTATTGCAAAATTTGATATTTCATATTGAGTAAAATTATGTTTTTTAATATAATCAAATATCTCATAAGATAAATCTTCATCATCAATTTTAACACTAGATCTATCAAAGAATTTTGTACCTTCTTCTATAGTTAGTGAATAAGCACTTAAATGTGTTATTGGAAGAGAAAAAGCTTGATTAAAATCTTCTTTCATACTCTCCATAGTATCACCTTGAACACCATAAATAATATCACAGTTAATACCATTAAAACCTATACTATTTGCACTTTGTATAGCTTTTATAGCACTTTTATTATTGTGCGACCTGCCTAAGAACTTTAGCTTGTCATTATTGAAACTTTGTACTCCAAAACTTACTCTTGTAACTCCATAATTATGCATGTTTTCAAGCCACTCATATGAAGCTGAATTTGGATTAGCCTCTGTTGTTATTTCTGCATCTTCTATTAAGTAAGGTTTTATTATTTCAAAAACTTCTTTATATTCATGATGCTTGACACATGAAGGTGTTCCTCCTCCAATGAAAACAGTTTCTATTTGTTTATTATGTTTTTTTACATAATTATCTAATTCATCTCTTAGTTGTATTTTTAAAGCCTTCATATACTCTTGTTTTAAATGAAACTTATCTGTATATGAATTAAATGCACAGTAAAAACATTTACTGTCGCAAAAAGGTATGTGTATGTATAAAAGCAATTTTTAATCCTATTTTTTGTAAAATATCTGCCTAATTATAAGGGAAAACATATTTATGACTGATAAAAATGAAATCACAAAAGATAATACCAAAAACTATAGACCAAATGTAGCAGCGATTGTACTATCAGCAAAATACCCACATACGTGTGAAATATTTATTGCTTCACGAACAGATGTTGACAACGCTTGGCAATTCCCACAAGGTGGAATTGATGAAGGTGAAACAGCAAAAGAAGCATTATATAGAGAACTTGAAGAAGAAATAGGAACAGGTGATGTTGAGATTATTGCTGAATATCCAAAATGGGTTTCTTATGATTTTCCTCCAGCAATTGCAAAAAAAATGCAACCATACGATGGTCAGATACAAAAATATTATTTAGTAAAATTAAAAAAAGGTGCAAAGATAAATATTGAAACTGAAATACCAGAATTTAGTGAATATAAATTTGTACCAACAAAAAATATTTATGACTATATTACTTTCTTTAAAAGAACAGTTTATAAGCAAGTTATCAAATATTTTAAAAGCGAAGGTTATATTTAAAAGGATTAATGAATAAATGTTAAAAGTATTAAAATTTGGTGGTACTAGTGTAGGAACACTAGAACGAATCCAAAACGTAGCAAATATTATAAAAAAGAATAAAGACGAAGGCCATGAGGTTATTGCAGTAGTTTCTGCAATGAGTGGTGAAACTAATAAATTAATAGAACATGCACAGAGTTTTTCAAAGCAACCAAACCCTGTTGAAATGGATATGTTATTAAGTTCAGGTGAAAGAGTTACATCAGCATTATTATCAATTGCTTTAAATGAGCAAGGATATAAAACAACTTCTATGAGTGGAAGAGAAGCTGGTATTATTACAGATAATGCACATACAAAAGCAAGAATTGAAGATATTGATACATCAAATATCAAAAAGTCAATAAAAGAAGGTAATACTATTATTGTAGCTGGTTTTCAAGGTGTAACAATGGATACAAAAAGAGTATCAACTTTAGGTCGTGGTGGTAGTGATTTATCTGCTGTTGCAATTGCAGGTGCAATTGGCGCTGATATCTGTGAAATTTATACGGATGTTGATGGAATTTATACAACAGATCCTAGAATAGAACCAAAAGCGAAAAAATTAGAAAAAATTTCTTACGATGAAATGTTGGAATTAGCATCATTAGGAGCAAAAGTTTTACAAAACAGATCAGTAGAAATGGCAAAAAAATTAAATGTAAATTTAGTATCAAGATCTAGCTTCACTCCAGAAGTTGAAGGTACGTTAATAACAAAGGAAGAGAATATTATGGAAAAACCAATTGTAAGTGGAATCGCATTAGATAAAAATCAAATAAGAGTTGGTATGTATGGAGTGACTGATATTCCAGGCATTGCTGCATCAATTTTTTCATCACTAGCTGATGCTGATATTAATGTTGATATGATTGTTCAAACAGTTGGTGTTGATGGTAAAACAGATTTAGATTTTACTATTCCTTCGGATGATTTCCAAAATTGTAAAGATGTTATGGCTAAGTTTCAAAAAGATGCTACAAAAGTAGATTACAATGAATCTATTTGTAAAGTTTCAATTGTAGGTGTTGGTATGAAGTCTCATACAGGTGTTGCATCAAAAGCATTTACAGCTTTAGCAAAAGAAAACATAAATATTAGAATAATATCAACATCAGAAATTAAAGTTTCTATGATTGTTGAGGAAAAATATGCAGAACTATCTGTAAGAGCATTACACGAAGCTTATAACTTGGATAAATAAAAGTGCAAGAATTTTTAAACTGGACTGTTGATACAATTAGAGAAGATAGATTAATATCTCCTTGGTTAGAAGAGAAAAAATATGAATGGACTCCCTTAATTTCTAAAAATATAGTAAATTTATTAGAAAAAGGTGCATCCGTTATTGTATTAACAGATAAAGATAGAGAATGGTTTTTAGAATACGTTTTAACTAATATTAATACACCAAAATTGAAGAGACCTTTTTTACCTTTTTATGATTTTAAATCTTTTTACAAATATATGGATAATATAAAATCTGATGATGATATTTCAGATATAAAAGATATGTTAAATATCTCATTTCCAAATGGGTATTGTTTTTGGTATATAGGACGTAGTCAAGATGTAAGAGCTGTTATTCCAAAAGTTTCTAAAAATTCCTTTTTATGGCTTTTTGATGAAGAACAACAAGATGCTTTTAATCTTAGGTCTAGTGATGAAGCTTTAGATATGAAATTGTTACAAATGTTTAGATTATATAATAAAACAGTAAGTTCAGCACTTTTTGCAGAAGTAAACGTAGAAAACTAATATGATTGATAAAAAGATTGATTCTTCAACTATTTTAATAGTTAATGACATAGAACAAAGTCTAAATGAATTATTGACTTTTTATTCATCACATAGTGTTAGAATAATTAAAAATGAAGAGAAAGATGAATTTCAAATTTCTCAAGCAAGTAAAGCTATAAAAGAAGCCTATATTGCATCAAATGAAAATAAATATATTTTCTTATGTGGAAGTACTTTTAGAAAAGAGGCTCAAAACTCTTTATTAAAAGTTTTAGAAGAACCACCAAGAAATGTAGTATTTATAATTCTTACAAGTTCAAAGTCTTCGATATTACCAACTATTTATTCAAGAATTCCTTTTAAATATTTAAAAACATCATCTATAAAAGATGAAATTTCACTAAATATTACGAAACTTGATTTAAAAGATATTTATATGTTTTTAAAAGAAAATCAAAAAATATCTAAAAATGATGCAAAAATTGTAATTGAAGCAATATTATTAAAAGCGAATGATCAAAACTTAAAATTTTCATCTAAGCAATTAGACTTATTTTCTCAAAGTTTAAAACTAATTGAATTAAACTCAAGACCTATAAATATTTTAACAACAATACTTTTATCATTATCTAACAACAAAACTAAACATTAAGATTTAATATGAAAACTAACAAAACAAAAATAATGGGTGTTTTAAATGCAAATGAAGACTCTTTTTATAAAAGCAGTAGGTTTGATAACAAAGAAGCTAGTGTAAAAATAGAAAGAATGATCAAAAATGGTGCTAATATAATTGATATTGGTGCGGTTTCAAGTAAACCTGGAAGTGTTGGTATTGATGAGAAAAGTGAATTAAAACGATTAAAAAATATAGTTGATACTATTTATAAAGAAAAATATTACGAAAAAGTAGATTTTTCTATTGATTCTTATTCTCCTTTTGTAATTGATTATGTTTTAAATAAAGGTTTTAAAATTGTAAATGATATTACAGGTTTAAAAAATGATGAAGTATGTAAAGTTTGTGCAAAGTATGATGCAAAAGTTGTAATAATGCATATGCAAAATAAACCTGCTAATATGCAAGAAAAACCTCTATATAAAGATGTTGTTATTGATATTGATGAGTTTTTTAAAAAACAAATCAATAAAGCAAATAGTTTTGGACTTAAAGATATAGTTTTAGATGTAGGTATTGGTTTTGGTAAAAATTTAGAACATAATTTGATGCTTTTAAAAAAATTAGAATATTTTAAACACTTTGGCTTTGAATTATTAATAGGAGCTAGTAGAAAATCAATGATTGATATGATTTCCACTTCAAGTGTTGAAAATAGATTAGCAGGTACTTTAGCTATTCATTTAGAAGCTATTAATAATGGTGCATCAATTATTAGGTGTCATGATGTTTATGAACATAATCAAGCTATTAAAGTACAAGAAGCAATTAGAAATATTTAAAACATGAAATACTTAAAGTATTTCATGTAAAGTATTAGCTTTTTTCATCCATTCTTCTAATTTTTCATACTCTTCATTTTCAACCATTTCTCGTACTTTTTTCATATGATCTTCAAATAAATCAATTGAGTTTAATAAATTTTCTCTATTTTGTTTAAAAATATCTGTCCACATATTAGGACTAGATTTTGCAATTCTACTCATATCTGTAAACCCACCAGCAGCAAGTGCAATAATAGATTTTGGATCTTCATGGTTCATAACTGTATTTGCAAGTGAGTATGAAATAGCATGAGGTAAATGTGACATATAACAAGCGTGTACATCATGATTATGAGAATTCATAAAAACAAGTCTCATTCCAATATCTTGAAATACCTTAATTGCCCTATTCTTATGTAGCTCACTATTAGCTTCTAAATCACATAAAACAACTGTTTTGCCTTCATATAAGTTATCCATAGAAGCTTTTGGACCAAACTTTTCAGAACCACACATAGGATGTGCTGCTACAAAATTATTTCTTATTTCTAAAGGAATATTTTTTACAATAAACTCTTTTGTTGAGCCTAAATCCATGATAGTTGTATTTTTATTTATATCTAAAAGTTCAGGTAAAAATGAAATGATATTATCAACAGGAATTGCTAAAACTATTAAATCACACTTTTCTTTAAGTGCTTTTATATCAACTAATTCATCAACTAAGTTTAATTCTAATATTTCTTTTTTAGACTTTTCACTTCTTGCATATCCATACACTTTTTTTGCAATACCATATTTTTTAACTGCTTTTGCAAGAGAACCACCCATAAGCCCTAAACCAACTATTCCTATATTCAACACAACACCTTTTTTGTAAATTAATTAAGAGATTATATCTTAATATTCATATAAAGTGAATTTAGCTATATTAGTGCCTAATTATGAAATTAAGGAATCTTGTGAAAAATCAAATAATGCTTTTTTCTTTAGCATGTGCAACAGCACTATGCGCAGATACAATTCAATCAATAGAATATAATAATTTAAATAAGATATCTCAAAAAATAGTAGATGAAACACTAGATATAAAAGTCGGTGATGAATTTAATAATAATAAAATTAATAATGCGATCAAAGAGTTTTATAAATTTGGTTATTTTGATGATATAGTTGCTATTAACAATAATGGTAAATTACAATTAAACTTTAAAGAAAAGCCCTCAATTGCTAACATAGATATAAAAGGTTATAAATCAAGAACAGATGATATTGAATCATTGAAAACTATGATTAAACTTAAAAAAGGTTCTATGTACACTGAAAAAAAAGTAAAAGATGCTAAAAAAGTTTTATTAGATTTACTTGAAAATGATGGTTATATAAACTCTGTTGTTGAAACAGAAATAGAAGAACTTAATGAACACTCTTTAAAACTTACTTTTAATGTAAATAAAGGTGATGAAATAATCATCAAAAAAGCTAACTATTATGGTTCTGATAAATTAGATCAAGATGATTTTGATAATGTATCAGCTAATAAAGAAAAAGAGATCGCTTCATGGTGGTTTGGTCAAAATGACGGCGAAGTTAAAATTGACCAATTAAAATATGATGCAAGAAGAATAAATGAACTTTATTTTGAAAAAGGTTACTTAGATGCACAAGTTAAAGAACCGTTTTTAAATATAGATTTTGCTTCAAATCAAGCTAATTTAGACTTTTTTATTAAAGAAGGTACTAAATATATTACAAATGATATTAAAATATTTTTAGACTCTGCAATTGTAGATCCAAAAGATATTTATCCTGAATTAGATTTAATAATTGGTAATACATTTAATATTAAGAAATTAAGAAAAGATCAAAAATATATAAAAACTCAAGTTGCTGATAAAGGTTATGCCTTTGCTCAAGTTAAGTTTGACGTTAAAAAAGATACTAAAAATTCAAAAGTAGATATTATATTTAATGTAATACCTGGAAAAAAAGTTTATATCAACGATGTGAAAATTTCTGGAAACTCTAGAACATTAGATAGAGTTATAAGACGTAATGTTTATCTTGCACCTGGAGATTTATTTAGTCAAACTGACTTAAATGATTCAAAATCAAAACTTGGTAGATCTTCATATTTTGAAAAAGTAAAAATTGAACAAAAAAGAGTATCAGAAGATAAGATTGATATTATGGTTGATGTAGTTGAAGCAGCAACAGGAGCTTTAACTGTTGGTGGTGGATATGGTTCTTATGATAAATTAATGATAAATGGATCAGTAAAAGATACAAATGTATTTGGTTCTGGTTTAGGTGTTGGAATTAGTGCTGATTTATCTGCAAATCAAAGTGATTTTACTTTAAGTTTAACTAACCCTGCTATTAATGATAGTAAGTTTAGTGGAGATATTGAAGCTCATAATAGTGATAGTGAAATCAGTAAAACAGTTTATGACTTAGATAAATCTACAAAAGGTTTTTCTATTGGTGTTGGACGTGAGATTATAAGAGATTTACGTGCAGGAATTAGATATAAACTTGATTTTATTAGTGAAGACTATGAATATGATACAACTAGCTATACAGGATCAAATCCTTATAGTGATATTGATTATATTTCAAGTTCTTTAGTTCCTTATATAAACTTCGATAATACAGATAATTACCAATTACCAAGAGAAGGTATGAAAATTGGAACTTCTCTACAATATGCTGGTATTGGTGGAGACTCTAAGTATTTAAAATCAACAAATTATTTTAAATATTTTAATAGTTTAAATGATTATGCTGAATTAGATTGGATTTTTAGATTTAAAACTAAAATAAGTATTTTAGTTGATAATGGACAAATTAATCAAGGTGATTCATTATATATGGGTGGAACAAAAAGTTTAAGAGGATTCTCTTCTTATGCTTTCCCTTCAAATACTGATGGTGATGTTCAAGATCCATATAAAAACTTATGGACAAACTCTGTCGAAATGAGTTTTCCTTTAGTTCCAAATGCAAAAATGAGATGGGCTTTATTCTACGATTATGGAATGATCGGAGAAGAGAGCTTTACGGATGTTCAAAGATCAAGTACAGGTGCAGTTTTAGAATGGATTTCTCCTTTAGGACCATTACAACTAATTTTTGCTAAAGCTTTGGATGCACAAGCTGATGAGGATACGTCATCATTTGAATTTTCACTAGGGAGTAGTTTCTAATGGTTAAGAAAATGGATTTATTAAATAGAAGAATTACTAATGAAGAAGCTTTAGATTTAATTAAAAATGCATCTTTATTAGAATTAGGTGAGTTAGCAA
>CALKDR010000035.1 GCA_938084175.1 uncultured Campylobacterales bacterium | reverse complement strand
TGCCAGCTCTTGAGTATTTACACACAAAAGCTTAGCTTATTCAACTCTTTGTTGTTTATGCTAAGCTTTTTTTTTAGCCCTCTTTTTCTCCTAATTCTTAGCTTATCTTATTACTTTAATCTTTTTTAGTCTTTTTAACAGTTAATTAAATAACATCGTCATGTTTAGACTTCATTTTGTATTTAATATATTTTAGATATAATCTCAAAAATATAGATTAAACAATTAATTAGGATAATTATGTCGAAACAATTATTACAAAGACAAGCAGATACAATTAGATTCTTAGCAGCAGATATGGTTCAAGCAGCAAACTCAGGACATCCAGGTGCACCTATGGGACTTGCAGATATTGCCACAGTTTTAAGTAAGCACTTAAATGTAAACCCAGCAAATGAAAAATGGTTAAATAGAGATAGGTTAGTATTTTCAGGTGGTCATGCAACTGGTTTAGTTTACTCATTATTACATCTATGGGGATTCAATGTTTCTTTAAGTGATTTAAAAAATTTTAGACAAACTAATTCTAAAACTCCAGGTCATCCTGAATTTGGACATACTCATGGTATCGAAATTACAACAGGACCACTAGGTCAAGGTATTGCAAATGCAGTCGGTTTTGCATCAGCTGCAAAATATGCTCAAAATACTTTAGGATCTGATGTTATTAATCATAAAGTTTACTGTTTATGTGGTGATGGAGATTTACAAGAAGGTATTTCTTATGAAGCAACAGCAACTGCGGGACATTTAAAACTTAATAACTTAGTTATTATTTATGATTCAAATAACATTACTATTGAAGGTGATACTTCTTTAGCATGGTCTGAAAATGTAAAGAAAAGATTTCAAGGTATCGATTTTGAAGTAATTGAAATTGATGGTCATAACTTCGATCAAATTGAAAAAGCATTCGTTCAAGCAAAGGCTGCAACAAAACCAGTTATGATTATTGCTAAAACTGCGATTGGAAAAGGTTCTGTTTCTATGGAAGGTTCACATCATGCACACGGTGCTCCTTTAGGTGAAGAAGATATTGCAGCTTCAAAAGTAAAAGCTGGCTTTAATCCAGATGAAAAATTCATCGTACCTGCTGATGTTAAAGGTGCTTTTGATAAATTAATTGTTGGTTCTATTAGTGAAAACGAGTGGAATGATTCTTTAAGTATAAAAACAAAGAAAACAATTGAAGAATTACAAAAC
The DNA here is from genome assembly GCA_938084175.1 of uncultured Campylobacterales bacterium. Classification (GTDB taxonomy): domain Bacteria; phylum Campylobacterota; class Campylobacteria; order Campylobacterales; family Arcobacteraceae; genus Poseidonibacter. The sequence goes on along the minus strand of CALKDR010000035.1, from coordinate 6,323 downwards.
CCTAATTATGATGCGGTTGAATATCCAACTTTTGAAGCTGATACTAAAGTAGCTACAAGAGATTCAAATCATAAAATCTTAAATGCAATTGCAGCAGCAGTTCCAGGATTCTTAGGAGGTTCTGCTGATTTAGGACCTTCAAATAAAACTGAATTAAAAGGAGAAGGTGATTTTCCAAATGGTAGAAACATTCACTTTGGTATTAAAGAACATGCAATGGCAGCAATTGCAAATGCAATGAACCTTTATGGTTTATATAGAGTTTATTCTGCAACTTTCTTCGTATTCTCTGATTATTTAAAACCAGCAGCTAGAATAGCTGCATTAGCTTCTATTCCTCAACACTTTGTATGGACTCATGATTCTATAGGTGTTGGAGAAGATGGACCAACGCACCAACCAATTGAGCAATTATCACAATTTAGAGCATTACCAAACTTCTATACATTCAGACCAGCTGATGCTACTGAAAATGTTGAGTCTTGGAAGACAGCACTTAAAATGAATGCACCAACTGCATTTGTTTGTTCAAGACAAGGTTTAACTGTATTAAAAGATTCAAAAGAATTCGGTGAAGTTTCAAATGGAGCATACTTACTTAAAAAAAGAGAAAATGCAAATATTACAATTATGGCTTCTGGTTCTGAATTAATGTTAGCATTACAAACTGCTTGTTCATTAGAAGATGAAGGAATTATTGCAAATGTTGTTTCTGTTCCATGTTTTGATTTATTCTTAGAGCAAGACCAATCTTATATTGATCAAGTAATTGATATAAATACTCAAGTATTTGCAGTTGAAGCTGCTCGTGGATTAGAATACTACAGATTTGCAGATAAAGTTTATGGAATGGATACATTTGGAGCAAGTGGTCCAGCAAATGATTTATTTGACGAATTTGGATTTACAATTCCTAAGTTAAAAGCTAAAATTGTAGCAGATTTTAAAAAATAGTTTTATAATTAGAAAACACTAATATAAATATACAAACATATAAATAGATGGTTTATCCATCTATTTATTCTCACTCTTTTTTCACAAAATAATCATTTTTATTTACCTTTAAAAAAACTCCCATATAATATACAAAAAATATAGGAGAAGTCATGCCAATAGGATTTATAGGTTTAGGAAACTTAGGAACTGCAGTTGCAACAAGATTAAAAGAAGTAGGTGAGACAGTTCTTACTTATAATAGAACTAAAGAAAAAGCTCTTGCAAAAGGTTTTGATGTTGTTGATACTCCAAAAGATTTACTTTCAAAATGTGATGTGATATTTTTATGTCTTTTTGATTCTCCTGCTGTTGATAATATTTTACATATGGAAGATGGACTTTTATGTGAAGAATTAAAAGGCAAAACTATTATTGATTTAAGTACTCACCACTTTAATGATGTTTTGGAAGTTCACAAAATTATGGAAGAGTTTGAAGTTAAATATCTTGAAAATCCAGTATTTGGAAGTGTTACACCCGCACTTACTGGAGTATTAACTCTAGTAGCATCTGGAAAGAAAGAAGTTTACGAGGAAGTTAAACCTCTTTTAGAAAAGATTGGAAAAGAAATTTTCTTCCTTGAGAAACAAGGAAGTGCTACAAAAATGAAGTTAATAAATAACTTATGCTTAGGTTCATTTATGGCAACAATCGCAGAGTGTACTTCACTTGCAGAAGATTGTGAAATACCAAAAGAAAAAGCTTTAGATATTTTAGGTGTTGGCGGTGGAACATCATTAGTTTTAAATGCTAAAAAACAAAAATTAATTACTGAAGATTTTTCAGCGCACTTTTCAAATGATGCAATAAATAAAGATTTACATTGTTTGCAAGATCTAGCATATTCTATGAAAAGACCTCTTTATTCAGCGGCAATTCCAAAAGAATTATTCTCGAAAATGAAAATGATGGGGAAAGGTGAAGAAGATTTTTCTTCAATTTATCAGTTATTTAAAAACTCTTAAAATAGCAAGTGCATAAATGCACCTGCAAAAACATAATTACATTAATATATCAAGATATCTTGATATGTTAATGTAATTATGATATACTTTCAGAAATCAAAGGTAATAAATGGATATTTTTTTAAAAACAGTAAGCGCTTTAAATGATGAAACAAGAATCAAATTACTAAAATTTATAAATATTTATGGTAAATGCTGTGTATGTGATTTGGAAAATTCTTTTGGAATGATTCAATCTAGACTATCTAGACATTTGAAAATTTTAAAAGAAGCAGGTTTCTTAAAAGTTGAACGAGAAGGAAGATGGGCTTATTATTCTATTAGAGCTCCACTTGATGAGTTTAGGATTTCTGCAATTAAAGAGATAAATACTTTAGATATTGATTTACCAAATTTAAAAAAGGCTTGTGAAGAAAATGACTGATACACTTTTTGTATATGGAACGCTAATGCCAAACTGTCCAAATGGACATGTCTTGGAAAATATTGTAGGAAAATTTGTACCCGCAACTGTAAAGGGAAATTTAAAAGATGCAGGTTGGTCTGCATCTATGGGGTACCCTGGTATTAAATTAAATGAAGATGGAGGTGGAGATACTGTTCATGGATTTTTGTTTTATTCAAATAACTTAATTAACCATTGGGATAATTTAGATGAGTTTGAGGGAGATGAGTTTGAGCGTCAAGAAGTTTGTGTTGAAAGATATGATGAACTTGATGTAGATACATTTATTTATGTTCTAAAAGCCAGTGAATCTGAAATAAAAGAAGATGAATTATGATACTTAGTTCACTTATATTTATAGTTACACTTATTTTTGTAATCTGGCAACCAAAAGATTTACAAATAGGAACTACTGCTGTTATTGGAGCAATAGTTGCTTTAGTTTTAGGCGTAGTAAGTTTTTCAGATGTTTTAATAGTAACTGATATTGTTTGGGATGCAACACTTTCTTTTATTGGAATTATAATTTTGTCTATGGTTTTAGATGAAATAGGTTTTTTTGAATGGTGTGCTTTAAAAATGGCAAAGTTCTCAAATGGAAGTGGAATGAAAATGTTTATTTATTCTATTTTATTGGGTGCATTTGTATCTGCACTTTTTGCAAATGATGGAGCTGCACTTATTTTAACACCAATTTTATTAGCAAAAATGAGAATTTTAAAGTTAAATATGAAATCAATAGTTGCTTTTTTACTTGCAGGTGGTTTCATAAGTGATAGTGCATCATTACCTTTAGTATTTTCAAATCTTACAAATATTGTAACTGCAAACTATTTTGATATAGGATTTTCTGAGTATATTTCAAATATGTTAATTCCATATATCGTAAGTGTATTTATATCTATTGTTTTCTTATGGTTGTTACTTAGAAAAGATATTCCAAAAACTGTGAATATTTCACTTTTAAAAGAGCCATCGAGTGTAATTAAAAATGATACTTTATTTAAACTATCTTGGGCTTTTTTAGCTTTATTAATCATAGGATATTTTGTTGGTGATGCTTATAATCTACCAGTTGCAGTATTTGCTCTTGGTGGTGGAGTAATATTTTTAATCATTGCAACTATGTTTAAAACAGTTGAACCTGTTCGTATTATTAAAGAAGCACCTTGGCAAGTTGTATGGTTTAGTATTGGATTATATATAGTTGTATATGGTTTAAAAAATGCAGGACTTACTGATTATTTAGCTGTAATCTTACAAGATTTAAGTACTAGAAGTGATACTGTTGCAATTGTAGGAACTGGATTTATTGCAGCATTTTTATCTGCAATTATGAACAATATGCCAACAGTTATGATTATGGATATTGCGCTTCAAGATATTCCAAATCAGGCTTTAGCATATGCGAATATTATTGGCTGTAACTTAGGTCCAAAAATGACACCATTTGGTTCTTTAGCAACTCTTTTATGGTTACATGTATTAGCAAAAAAAGGTGTAAATATTTCATTTGCACAGTATAGTAAATTTGGTCTAATAATTACACCACCAGTTTTACTAGTAGTATTATTATCACTAGCGTGGTTGTAAGAAAATAAATTAATCTAAAATAACAAAGGATAAAAAATGGAAAACACAGTAGACAAAAAGGTTTTAATTTTATGTACAGGAAACTCATGTAGAAGTATTATTGCAGAAGCTTTAATTAATTCAAAACTAGAAGGTTTTTCTTCAGATTCATCAGGTGTAAAAGCAAGTGGTAGAGTTAATCCTAATGCTCAAAAACTATTAGAACAAAAAGGTATTTGGGATAGTAAATATCATTCAAAAACTATTGATAAGGTAATAGAAAATGAGTATGATTTAGTAGTAACTGTTTGTGATAATGCACATGAAACTTGTCCTATGTTCCCAAAAGCTGTAAAAGTTATTCATGTAGGATTTGAAGATCCAGATGGAAAAGCTTTTGATGCCTTTGAAGCTACATATAAAGAAATAGAAGAAATTTTACTTCCAAAAGTTATAGAAGCTTTAAAATAATTAAAAGGTAAAAAATGAAATCTTTTATATATATACTTTTACTTTTATCTTTTAATTTATATGCAGATGTGTATAAATTAAAAGCTGTAAATGTGACTTCAAACATAGATTGTTATATTGGAGATTTTAATCCTCCAACAAAAGAAAACAAAGGTTTTGTATCAAATGTTTGTAGTGTTGATATGGGAGATTCTATTGTAATAATTGAAGCAGGTCCTACCTATGTATTTGCAAAAGAATTAAATGATTTAATTAACAAGAAATATAATAAAAAAGTATCTTTTATAATTGTGACAAATTTTCATGATGATAGATATACGGGAGCTTCATATTATAAAGAAAAAAATATACCAATAATTGCTCATAATACAATAATAAAAGAGTTAAAAGAAAACCCAGACAAGTTTAATAGAATACCAAGAGTTACAACAAAAGAAGAGTATGCAAAATCAAAAGTAGTCAAACCAGATATTTTAACAAACGATAAATACAATATCAAAGGTAAAAATTTTGATATTGAGGTCTTAAAATTAAGTAAAGCCTCAAACTCTGTCTCTGATATAGCTGTTTATATTCCAAGTGAAAATTTTATTTTTACAGGAAATATAGTATTTAATGGAAGAATGATTAAGTATGCAAAATATTCAAATATAAATGAGTGGATAAAAGCCCTAGAAAAAATAGAAAAAATGAATGTTAAGTATGTAATGGGTGGACATGGAAAAGAATTTGATAAAGATTCTTATAAACCTACATTAGAATACTTAAAGTTATTAAACTTAAGTGTTAGGACTGCTTATGAAGATGATGTTGATAGAGATGAAGTATCAGATTATGTTGATGATAAAAAGTTTTCATATTATGAACATTTTTCTACTATTTCACCTTCAAATGCTAAAACACTATATGATCATTTAGAGTGGGCAGAATAAGGAATAAACATGTGGAAAGATTTTGTTGATTATTTAACTTATGAACTTTGGAATTTAGATGGTCATTTAGGTGAAGCTATAAACTTTTTTATTTATGACACGATAAAGATATTTTTTCTTTTAATCGTGATTATATATATTGTGAGTTTCCTAAGAAGTTTTTTTCCAGTTGAAAAAATTAGAGACTACCTTCATGGTAAACACAAAATCGTAGGACATATATCAGCTGCATTTTTTGGAATGCTAACGCCTTTTTGTTCTTGTTCTGCAATACCTTTATTTTTAGGGTTTTTACAAGCTAGGATTCCTTTAGGTGTAACTTTTTCTTATTTAATATCAGCTCCTCTTAGTGATGCAGTAGTAATTGCTTTACTATTTTCACTTTTTGGATGGAAGATAACACTACTTTATATTTCTTGTGCCTTAATTATTGCAATTGTTGCGGGATTAATAATAGGAAGTCTGAATTTAGAAAAAGAAGTTTTAATTGAAGTTAAACCAGTAAATTCTTCTTCTTTACAAGAAGAAGGAAGTACTTTTAATGCAAGAGTAAAAGAAGCTTGGGATGCAACACTTGATATATTTAAAAAGATATATCCTTATGTAATAGTTGGTATTGCAATAGGAGCCTTTATTCATGGTTATGTTCCTGCTGAAACTATTGCAAAATATGCGGGAGGAAACTCATGGTATGCTCCACTTCTAGCAGTTGTGATGGGAATTCCTATGTATTCAAGTGCAGCTGGAATGATACCTCTAATCGAAGTTTTAACATCAAAAGGTATGTTACTTGGAACTGCGTTATCATTTATGATGGCAGTTGTTGCTCTTAGTTTACCAGAAGCTATGATTTTAAAAAGAGTAATTTCACTGAAACTTATTTCAATATTTTTTGGGATAGTAGGAAGTGCAATACTTTTAGTTGGATATATATTTAATGCC
>CALKDR010000034.1 GCA_938084175.1 uncultured Campylobacterales bacterium | reverse complement strand
TGAGTTAGATATCTTCAAGAAAGACCTTGTAAGCTTTATTAGGATGTATGAGTTCCTATCTCAAATTGTTAACTATGAAGATGAGGATTTAGAAAAGTTATGGGCTTTCATTAAGCATCTAATACCAAACCTAAAGACATATGAAACTAAAGAACCTATAGACGTATCTCTTGTTGAGCTTACACATTATAAGCTTCATAAGCAGAAAGCAAATGATATACCTCTAGTAGGTGAAGGTGAATTATCTGGTATTGAAGGTGGAGGTGCTGTAGCTAGAGATCCGGAGAAGGAGCTAATGTCAGAAATAGTAAGTGAAATGAATGACCTATTTGAAGGTGAGCTTACTGATGATGATATGCTTAATTATGCTAGAACGATTAGAGATAAGATGGTAGAGAATAGTAAAGTAATGCAACAGGTGTCTAATAATAGTAAAGAGCAAGCAATGCTCGGTGGCTTTAAAGTTGCATTTGATGATGCTATTATATCTAGCCTTGATGTTCATCAGAATATGGCCAAACAAGTATTATCAGAGCATAAGGTTAGAGAAGGACTTGCTGATATTGTGTATGGGTTGATAATGAAGAATATTAGTCTAAATGATTAGGGTCATCATTGGATATATATTAGGATTAATAACTATTATAATGTTGATGCTCTACTTAATTAGTGATACAAAGACATTATCTATAATTCAATCTATCGGCTCTATAGCTATAGTTTTAAGTGCTACTGTAGCTATATTCACCTATCTCCGGACAAAAAAAGAAGAATCATCAAAGGTTAAGTTAGACTTTTGTTTAGGTATGTTTGAAAAGGCCTATGAGGTCTTTACTAATAAAAATGATGAATTAATACCTCTTAATGACAGGATGGTATGGTTAACAACAGCAAGACTAATAACGACTGCAATGAAAGCATCTTGTGAGATTACAAGTACAAGTTACAAAAGTATTTATGAGGATTATGAATTTTATTGGCGTACAAAGTTCTATAATTATCTAGAGAAACATAAGTCAGATATGGATAAGAGATATTATGCAGAAAAACCGGAAGATGCTTTATGTACTGACATTGAAGATAGACAACCCTTAGCCGAAGAATCCTTGGTTGTCATATATCGATTCATTAAATGGAAAGAAGGCTATGTAGATAAAATAAGAGGCATAGGTACTTTCACTCAGAATGAAATAGAAGGCTTTAACATCGGGTATACAGGATTATCAGATCATATCACAGAGTTTAGGAGTTATAGTGATAAAGGGAGTAAGTATAGTCTAGAACGGTTACTATTATAGGGGTTGACACTTTTTTCAGGATATCTTCTTGTCCCTGTAGCTACTGTACAGGAACTAAGGTATGCTAGATATCGTTGATTGCAGAAGGAATGCTGCTCTTGAGGTGGCCTAGGTCTAGATTCTTGTAGGTAAGCTTGTTGATAACCAGCGATAGGTCCTTCATGTTGTAGCCGTGAGTATAAACATCCATTGTGATGTCGCTCTTCATACTGTGGCCCAGTATATACTTTATTGCATGGTGATCTATGCTCTCATTGAGGGAGATCTGCTTAAGTGTATCTGTGAATAGGTGTCTGAAGCTATGAAATGTTTTAGTTTTGTCAGAGGTAATGCTCTTTCGATTAAACAGTCCATACCATTTTCTGAAGTTAGTTCCGTAACCCTCTAAGCCTAGTGATAGCTGATTCCATAGTCTTGCCTTGCCTGTAGATTTGGCATGATCAACGTAGTTAAGGAAGCCAAGTTCTATTAGATCCGGGTGGATAGGAATAACTCTAGCTGAGGCATCGTTCTTGAGACGTTTGTCAGTGGTTTTTTTGTTAATGTCAATACAGTAAACTCCATCTACTATTCTAATATCTTCTGTGTAGAGCTGTGCAATTTCATTTACACGCATTCCCTGGAACATACTTATCAATGGGAGGAAAAGTCTTTCCGGGTTCTTTGAGATGCTTCTGTGGACGTTCTGCCTGTATAGTGGGGACTTGTGGTAGAGATTATGTAAATCTTCCTGGTTGTAAGGAATTCTTCCAGCTCTCTTAGTTTTCTCTTCTTTGATCACTAACCTTTTTGCAACGGATTTTGTCACGTACCCCTCTTCCTCGCACCATTTGAATAGTGAGACAATATAACTTAGATACTTTTGTGCTGTTGCCACTGCTAATGGTGGTAAGTTTAGCTTCTTTAGATCTTTTATTGGTAAGTGCAAGTGTTCCGGTTTCATTGGTGGTATTAAGCTGAGAGTATACTTGAAGTCCTGGAGTTCATCCCTTGTAATAGCTTTAACGTCATTGTTGATGTTAACTACTTTGCCAAAAATGCTGAAGATATTGTTGTATGCTTTCAGTGTTCTATCCGTCCAGGTATTGGTTAGCATTTTGTCCTTTGTATATCGTTCTGATACTTCTTGTAGCGTGTAAACTTTGGGTAAACTTTTCTTTACAAGGTTAAGGTTTAACTGGCTTAGGTTTAGATAGAATCTCTCATTAATTAATGTAACAACTTGTTCTTCTGTGTAAATTCCACTACGGAGCTGAGAGAATAAAGTATAGTATTTAGACGTTAGATTAGAGGCTAAATGAATAGCTTCGACTTTTTTGCTTGTGCGAAGAGAAAATCTTACTTCTGTTACTGGAATTATCTCTCGAAGATCTGTTGGTATTTTCAGCTTATAGTGAAATGTGTGTTTTCTTTTGAATATATGCATTTTGGCAACCTTGAATGAAGATTGTTTGTAAGCAGAGGTACAAATGGGAGTACAAATGAAGTCAGAAAGGCTACAAAGCCCTAGATTAAGGAAAAGTGGCGAGAAGGCGTAGGAATCGAACCTACCGCGGCGTACACACGTAAACCGCCGATCAGGGTTGAAACCTGCGGTGCCCACCAGGGTCACATGCCCCCCACTTTTGAAATAGAAGTTTACATTATTTAGTTTTAAAACCATCTGAAAGAGTTAATATGAGTTTACTAAAAAGTATACCAAAGGTTGATAAGTTTATCAACAACAAAGAGTTTAGTGGATTTTCAAAATCTCTAATAACACAAATATCAAAAGAATTAATCATAAAATTAAGACAGGATATTTTAGCTGATAATGTAGATTCTATAAATGAAGAACAATTAGTGCAAGATGTTGTAAAAGAATATAATAATCTTACATCTCCATCACTTCAAAGTGTTATAAATGCTACTGGTATTATAGTTCATACAAATTTAGGACGTTCTTTAATAAATGAAGAGAGTTTTAAAAAAGCTATGAAAATTGCAACATCATACAACAATCTTGAATATGATTTAAAAAAGGGAAAAAGAGGTGAGAGATATTCTCATATTGTAAAAACTTTACAAGCTCTAACGGGTTGTGAAGATGCAATTGTTGTAAATAACAACGCAAGTGCAGTTTTTTTAATACTTAATACTTTTTCAAAAAACAAAGAAACTGTTGTAAGCCGTGGTGAACTTGTAGAGATTGGTGGAAGTTTTAGAGTTCCTGAAGTTATGAGTCAAAGTGGTGCATTATTAAAAGAAATAGGAACTACTAATAAAACTCATGCAAGAGACTATAAAAATGCTATAAATGAAAACACTTCAATGTTAATGAAAGTACATAAATCAAACTACACAATTGAAGGTTTTACTTCTGAGGTTGATTATGAAGAGGTTGTAAAAATTGCAAAAGAAAAAAATGTTATTGATTACTATGATATGGGAAGTGGTCATATGATTGACTTACCTTTTAATCTAAATCAAGAAGAACCATCAATTTTAAAAATCATGAAATACAATCCAAGTTTATTAAGCTTTTCAGGTGATAAACTATTAGGTTCTGTTCAAGCTGGTATTATAATTGGGAAAAAAGAATTAATTGAAGAAATTAAACAAAATCAACTTTTAAGAATGCTTCGTGTTGATAAAATAACACTTGCTCTACTTGAAGATAATCTTACTTCATATTTAGAAAATAAACTTGATGATATTCCAACTTTAAAAATGCTAAATACATCAATAATAGAATTAGAAAAAAGAGCTTTATTGTTAAAAGAGTCTATTAATTCTTTATGCGATTGTGAAGTTATTCAAACTCAAACTCTAATAGGTGGAGGAACAACTCCAAATAAAAAAATTCCTACAATTGCATTAGCTATTTCATATAAAAATTACAAAGCAAATAAGATAGAAAAAATGTTTAGAGAACAAAACCTAATAACAAGAATAGAAAATGAAAAAGTTTTAATTGACTTTAGAAGTATAAAAGAAAATGAGATTTATAAAATAGAAGCAATAATTACAAAGGTTTTCAATTAATGGCAAACATAATCATAGGAACAGCAGGACATATTGACCACGGTAAAACAGCTTTAATTAAAGCATTAAATGGTTATGAAGGCGATAGTACAAATGAAGAGAAACAAAGAGGCATAACTATTGATTTATCTTTCTCAAATCTTACACGAGGTCAACAAAATATAGCTTTTATTGATGTTCCAGGACATGAAAAACTTGTAAAGAATATGATTGCAGGAGCCTTTGGTTTTGATTATGTAATGCTTGTAGTTTCAGCTGTTGAAGGAATTATGCCTCAAACAGTTGAACATATTGAGATTATTAATTTGCTTGGCATAAAAAACTTGATTTTAACAATTACAAAAAGTGATTTAGTAAGTGCTGAAGAATTAGAGAAAACAAAAGAAAGAACATTAGCTTTTTTAGACGAGTTTGATTTTGATATCAAATTTGTTCAAGAAGTTTCTATTTTTAAACCTGAAACTATTGAAAAATTAAAAAACAATCTATTTACTATTAAAAACTCTACAAAACAAGAAGAAAACTTCTTTAGATACTATGTTGATAGAGTATTTTCTCCAAAAGGAATAGGTACTGTTGTAACAGGAACTGTATTAGGAAAAAAACTAGAATTAAATGAAAAAGTATTTATTAGTGAAGCTAGCAAAGAGTCAAAAATTAAAAATATCCAAGTACATAATGAAAATGCACTTGAAGCGAACATCTCAAATAGAGCTGCTTTAAACTTACAAGGAATAAATAGTTCAAATATTAAAAGAGGTGATTTAATCACAAAAAAAGGTCATGTTCGTGGCTTTGATGAAATTGATATCTCATTTAAAGCTTTAAAAGGAAAAAAACTTCATCATAATAAATCATATACAGTATTTATAGGTGCAAAAAAACTTGAAGCTAAAATTTTACTTTTTGATTCAACTGATGAACTTGATAGTGGATTTGCTACTATTAAAGCTGATGAAAATTTATTCACAATATTTGCTGAGAAATTAATCATTAGACAAGGGAATCAAACTATTTCAGGTGGAAAAGTTTTAAATCCAATTATTGATCCAATGAAAAAAAATCAAAAAAAACAATTATTAGAATCATTAAATGAAAACAATTTTAAAGATGCTTATTATCAACTTCTACAAGCTCACAAAAAAGGCTTAGGAATAATCTCTTCAGCTCAAAGATTTGCATTATCTCACCAAGAAGCAATTGAGTTTGCTAAAACTTTAGAAAATGTATTTATTGATGAAAAAGAGCTTGTTATTTATCCTATTGAAACAAAGCAGCTAATTGTAGATTCAATTAGAGATATCTATACAAAAAACACTTATGCCCTACTTTCAAATGCATCAATTGCTTTACGATTAAAATGGGCAAGTACTTCTTTTATTCAATCCGCACTAGATGAATTAGAAGATGAAGGCTTTTTAAATAAAGATAATAGTTTATATAAAAATGCAAATATAAAAGAAGATTTTGCTAAAAACCTTGAAGATTTATTTTTAAATAGATTAAAAGAAGAAGATATAACTCCAACTGCTCCTTATAATATTTATGATGAATTAGATTTAGATAGAAAATTAGGTGATGATATTTTAAAATCACTAACAGCTAAAAAACATGTAATCAGAATGCAACATAATCTTTTTATTCATGCAGAGAGTTTAAATAATATTATTATGAAAATGAAAGAAATTATAAAAGTAGATGGATATATTGATATTGCAAACTTTAAAGAAAAATTTCCAATGAGTAGAAAATATCTAGTGACTTATTTAGATTATCTTGATAACTTCTCAAATATCAAAAAAGTGGATAATAAAAGAGTATTTGCATAATAATGACATTAACAAAAGAACAAATAAATATCATAAATGCAAAAGAAGACTCTTTTAAAATAAATGCTGTTGCAGGAAGTGGAAAAACCACTACTTTATTAGAGTATGCAAAAAAGAATTCTCATTTGAAAATTTTGTATTTAGCTTATAATAAATCTTTACAAGTAAGCTTGCAAAAAAAGTTAAAAGAGTATGAGCTAACTCATATGAATGTAAGTACTATTCATTCTTTGGCTTACCAAAAGGTAAATGCTTATCAATATAATCTTGCTCACGATTTAAAAATACAAGTAATTGAAAAACTTTTAAATGGATATGAACAAACTTTTAATCAAAAATCAAACTACTACCCTGTGGCTGAGTATATTGCATTAATAAAAGACTTAGTTAATTTTTATTGTAATTCATCACTAATAGCATTAGATTTAAAACTAATAGAGTCATATAAAAAGCAAGGTGATTTAAGTGCAAAAGTTTTAGAACTTTTAAATTCAGATGAGAAAAAAGCATTAAATCATTTAAAACATATTTTATCAGCAATGAAAAACAAACTAATAGATGCTACACATGATTTTTATTTAAAAATGTTTTATTTAAATAAAAAAGTAAGCACAAATCTTGGATATGATTTAATTCTTGTAGATGAAGCACAAGATATTTCAGATGTAATGATTGGAATTGTTGAAGCACAAAAGTGTAGACGTATTTATGTAGGTGATTCTTTTCAACAAATATACTCTTTTAGATATGCTATTAATGCATTAAATAAAATTGAATTACCTTCATATGAATTATCAAAAAGTTTCAGATTTAGTGATTCTTATGCAAAATATTTAGAAAAGAATCTAAACACCTTATATGAAAAAAATAGTGGTAAACTTCTAAAAATCTCAGGAATTGAAACAAGTACAACTATAGGTGAAAAAACATTAGATTATGAAAAACCTATTTGTGTAATTGCACGTTCAACTTTTGGTCTAATTCAACAAATTGTTCATTTTATTCAAGATAATAAAAAAATATATTTTGAAGGTGGTTATGCTTCTTACTCTTTTATGAATCAAACAGTTTATTCAATCTTTTACTTAAAAGAAAAAAAGAATGATAAAATTACAATAGATGAAATAAAAGATTTTGAAACAATCCAAGAGTTAGAACAGTTTGCTAAAGACACAAAAAATCAAGATTATCTAAATATAATAAAGTTTATCAATACTTACGGTGATAATATTTTTGAGATAAATAAAAAGATTAAAACTAAAATAACAACAAATAAAGAAGATGCTGATTTAGTTTTTACAACTACACATAAATCAAAAGGTTTAGAATATGATCAAGTTATTATGGCTGATGATTTTATTACAAAAAAAGAATTATCAAATCCAAAAAATAAAGTATCATTTTTAAAACTACAAGAAGAATTAAATATTTATTATGTTGCAGCAACAAGAGTTAAAAGTGCAATATGGCCTGCTTCTTTGAATTTAGAATATGTCTATAAAGAAGGTGATGAAAATAATTTTGCAAAATCTAAGTATTCAAATAAAAAAACAAGTGGCAAAAAGATGAAGCAAATGCAAGAAGAATGGTTAAAACAAAATAGAGCTAATAAAGTAAATGCATTTTAAGCTTAAAATTTAATATAAGCAAAGTATATAGAATTATTAGATAATATCAAGCAGAAATAAAAAGGAATTTAATGCAGTATTTTGGAACAATTGAAACTAAATATGAAGAGATTTTTATAACATCTAGCTATATGTATTTTGGCGCAGAAGATGAAGTAATAACTCCTAAAGAACTAAAAGCAAAAATAAAATCAGCAAAAGAAAAAAAGAAAAATGTAATAGGTACAGTTTTTTTATACAATCCTGTTGTAACTCCTGTAGGATACGATTCAAATAGCTATTTACAAGATCAAAACTTCGATAGTTATGGTGATATGGTTGAGTTAAAAGCTGAAACATATATTACTATTTTTAAACAAGCAATGAGAGAACATTGTGCTGGAAAAATAGTAGAAATAAGAAACTTATTTAACTTAAATGAACAAAATATTGATGCTTCAACACTTTTAATGAAGTTTAATGATGATTTAGAAATTTATAATTCAGCTCAAAACACTGAATTTGAAAGAGAAATCATGTATTTAGATGCTGCAAACTTAATTCCAAGTGGAAAGTTTGTATTTTTTGCATGGGGTGATAAAATTAGCTCAAAAGAGTTTCCTTATATCCAAGAGTACGCAAAAGTAATTTATGATAATGCTGTAAAACTTGGTAAAAAAATTGCCTTTGTTTATAAAAGAGAAAAAACTGTAAATGGTTCTATTGAATATCTGCAATTTTCAAATCCAGTACAAAATCACAAAAACAAAAGAACAATTGCAAACGCTATTAAAAAATCTTTTGAAGAATTTCCACCAGTAGTAACTCCATACGAATAAAAAGAAGAAAATAAAATTAATTAAAATTATAGCAACATTAGGACTTTTAAGTGCATTAAATTTAAATGCAGCAGATTCAAACTCTATTAAATACTTTGGATTTTCTGCAATTTTTGCAATTGCAAGTGAAACTGTTTTACATAAAAGTTATCCACAATTTGATGATATTGAAAAGATATCTTATGCAACAGCACTTGGATCTATTCCTGGACTTGCAAAAGAACTAAGTGATAATGAATTTTCTAATGAAGATATGGTTTTTAATATCTTAGGAGCTTTAAGTGGTGCAGTGTTTTCAAACTATTTAAATAATAATACAAGTATTTTTATAGCACACAATAATCAATAAAAATCATCACAAATTAAGCTTGCTTATAAATTTTAATTTTTTTAGATTGTTCCTTCTAGGATTTAGCTAACTTTAAAGATAAAGTAACTATAATTCTGCCACTTAAACGATTGGGGTATGGCCAAGTGGTAAGGCAACGGCTTTTGGTGCCGTCATTCGAAGGTTCGAATCCTTCTACCCCATCCATTGTTTTAAGTATTTTTGGGAAGGTTGGAGAGTGGTCAAATCCTACGGATTGTAAATCCGTCGCCTACGGCTTCGAAGGTTCGAATCCTTCTCTTCCCACCATTTGGCGCGATAGCTCAGTTGGTAGAGCAAAGGATTGAAAATCCTTGTGTCGACAGTTCGATTCTGTCTCGAGCCACCATTTTTTAATATTAATAACACAAATGAATTAACTACCAAATAGTGCGAGTGTGGCGGAATAGGTAGACGCGTTGGACTTAAAATCCAATTCCGGTTTCGGAGTGTCGGTTCGATTCCGACCATTCGCACCACTGTGTTGTTAATTTAAAATTTATCTACTAATCAATCAACAAAAATCAAAAAATCAATACCTAACAAATTTCAATATTATCAATTTATTTACTATTCATTATGTATTAAAGCAAGTATTGCTTAGATATAATTACAAAAAATTTATATAATAAATAAGGAATAATTTATGTCAAAAATTGGAATATTAGTTGCAAGTTCAAATAATAATCAAAAATTAGGTTTAAAACTAGAAGAATTAGCATTAAAAGAAAATTGTGAAGTAGAATTAATAAATTTAGTAAATTTAAGATTACCGTTATATAGTACAGTTGAAGAAGAAGAAAATGGAATACCTGAATCAGTTTTAGACTTAGCAACAAAAATATTAGATTTAAAAGCTTTTATAATTGTAGCACCTGAATATAATGGTGTAATGCCACCTGTTTTAAATAATGCAATGGCATGGACATCAAGAGCTACAAAAGACTGGAGAGATGCCTTTAACGATAAAATTGTAGGACTTGCAACTCACAGTGGTGGTGGAGGTGCTAAAGGTCTTCAAGCTATGAGAATACAATTTCAGCATTTAGGTGCAAATATCTTAGCAAGAGAACTTTTAACAACTTATGAAAAACCATTAAATGAAGAAACAGCAATTGGAATGATTCAAGCACTTTCAAGATTATCAAAAGTTTAGGATTACTCCTAAGCTTTTACTCCAAAATTAAAACTTTCACAACTATCTATTTTTTATCCTTTATTGTTATTGCCTTGTAACTTTTTAATGTTACAATTTTTTATGAAAGATAAAATATACGTATTAGATACAAATATCATCTTACAAAACTTACAAAATCTCTACAAAATATCACAAAATAAAACTAACCACATTGTAATACCTGAAACAGTTCTACTTGAGCTTGAGGACAAGAAAAAACTGTCAAATGAATTAGGATATTACGCAAGAGGATTTGCAAGACTTTTAGCTTTGATGAAAATAAAAGAAATTGATTATAAGCAAGGATATAAAGTTGTAAAACTTTTTAATGATGAAATAAATATTGATATAATTTCAAAAGATACTTATGAAACAGTAATAGAACAAGTTCATTTATCTGAGAGTAATGATAAAAGAATTATCGAAACATCTTGTGTAGCAAGAGATTATTATAAAGGTGCTCAAACTATTTTCCTTTCACTTGATGTTTATGCTAGAACATTTGCACTTTTTCAAGGAATTAAAACTGAAACACTCCATGATGATAAATCAACTCTTCCAAAATTTGGTTTTGTAAAATCTATTGAGCTTGACTCATCAAACTTTAATTCCTTAAATAATAAAAATATAAAAACTATTGATGAAGAGTATGAAAAAGAAAACTTCTCTTATATTTTTAATAGTCCTGATGGAAATAGTGAATATGCTGTTATTTACAATGAAAAAATTGATACATTAAAAAATACAGATTTCAAAGCCTTAAGTATAAAACCTGTAAATTTAAAACAAAAACTTTTTACAAAAGCAATTATTTCAAATATGTTTGAACTTCTTGTAATTGATGCAAAAGCAGGAAGTGGTAAAACTTTGATGTCTATTGTTTCTGCTATGAGGCTTATTGATTTAGGATTTTATGACAAAATTGTATATGTTAGAAATTCAATTGAATCACTTGATAAAGGCGAAGATATAGGATATTTATCAGGTAATGATGAAAAATTCAGAGTTTATAATATGGCTGTTCAAGATACTTTAGAATTTATTGCTAAAAAGCAGCTAAAAAAAAGTGAAAGCAAAGATAATCCTGAATCAATTGAAATGAAAATATCTGAGCTTCAAAGTAAATATTGTATTGAAACTTTATGGCCAGGGGAAGCTAGAGGAAGGACGCTTAGTTCTGCAATTGTTATAATGGACGAATGGCAAAATTCTAGTGAAAAAACTACTCAGCTTATATTATCACGACTTGATGAATCATGTATGGCTATTGTAATTGGTTCAAATAGACAAATAGATAATTTATATTTAAACAAATACAATAATGGTCTTACAACTTTACTAAAACAAACAAATGAAACTCATCCAGAATTAAAGATGTTTGCAATAGAATTAGATAAAGCAGTTCGTGGTAAGTTTGCACAATTTACAGAGCGAATATTTGAAAATAAAAAGCAGTGACATTTCAATAATATTAAGGATATAATATACAAAATAGATTAATAAACGATACGATATATAATCATATTGAGTATACAAGATTAGAAGATAAAATTCTTCAAACAAAAATAGTAAATAGACTACAGTTTGTAACACAAAATGCATTAGCATATTTCTCATATCCATCTATTACTACCAAGAGATTTATCCATTCTCTTGGGACAATGCATTTAGCATCTTTTATGTTTAAGAATTCACTTTTAAATGCAGATAAAATTACTAAAGATGATTTTCTATCATCTTTAAAAAAAACAATTAAAAAAATCATAATAGAAGAAAAGCTAAACTTGGATTTAAAAACTATGGATTATTTTGATAATAAAGCTTTATATCAATTTAGCGTACCAACTAAATCCAAAGCACACTCAACTGCATATACAGTTATTTTACAAACTATCCGAGTTGTAGGCTTGCTTCACGATGTAGGACACCTACCCTTCTCTCATCAAGCTGAAAATGCTTTAAAAAAAGTATATTCAAAAATTTTAGAAAAAGAAGAAAATCAAGAAGTCCTGCTTGAAAAAGAAATAGAATTTAAAAATAATTATGAAAAAATTACTAATAATTCAAATGAAGTATTACACGAAGCTATTGGAAGAGAGTTTTTAACTTTATTATTTGAATATGAAGTTAATGATTTATTAAAAAAATCTAATGACAAAAAATATATAAAACTAATAGAAAAACTCTCTTTATATATTTTAGAAGAAAAAACTGTTCATGGTTTTGATTTTAAAGTTTTACATAGATTTATTGATAGTACTGTTGATGCGGATAGATTAGATTATGTAAACAGAGATATGCTTGCAAGTGGATATATAACAGGAGCTAATGACCATATTAGAATTACAAAACAAGCAATATTAGTAAAAGAAAATGAGCAGTTTTATTTAAGCTTTTTTGATATGTCATTAATAGATATTGAGCATATGCTAGAAATGAGATTTAATCTTTATAAAAAAGTGATTTTTAATCATGGTATTGCAAAAACTGATGCATTACTTGAAAATGTAATTGAATACTTAGCAAGTAAATATTTTAAAAATCCTAAAATGGATGAAAAAACATCAGATAATATATCTATGCTTTGGAATTTTGAAAATAGAAATATAGAAAAAAAGCTTGATACTATTTCAATGCTTGATGAAAATTGGCTTATTTCATTGTTTAAAAATGAATATTTTTTAATAAAAGAAAAAGAAGCATTAAGTTCTGAAGATAAAAAGTATCTTTACTGTTTTGAAGAAGTATTATTTGGAAAAAGAAAGTTTAGAAGTCCTTGGAAAAATTTAAATGAATTTTATAAAGTTCTAGGTTTTTCAACAGTAGAGCGATATAAATTTAGAGAAAGTTTTGGATATATAAAAGGAGCTAAAGCAAAAAAACTTGAAGCTGCTTTAAGTGCATTTACGAAAAAATATGAAAATAGTAATAAGGGTCTGTTTTTCTCATACCAAGTAGTATCTTTTAATATTGGACTTGAAAAAGATTTCTCTTTTTACGATGGTGGAGAGTTAATTAATATTGATGAAATTTCAACATTAAGAAAAAGGCTTAAACAATCAATGTTAAATACAGTTCCTTTTTACATTTATTCAAATAAGAAGGTTTTAAATGAACAGATGAAAAAAGAGTTAAAAGATATATTATTCGACATTTTTTAATGATTAAAAATAGTATTATTTTGATAAAATTTCTTATAAACAAAAAAGGATAAACTTTGGATTTAAGTGATATTAGAGGTAAATATACAACTAAGGGTTTAGATATTCCTGATTTAGATAAAAACCCATTTAAACAGTTTGAAACATGGTTTAATGATGCAATACAAGCTGAAGTATCAGAACCAAATGCAATGATGTTAGCAACAGTTGGATCTGATATGATGCCAAGTGTACGGGCAGTTTTACTTAAAACTTTTGATGAACAAGGTTTTGTGTTTTTTACAAATTATAAGAGTAAAAAAGCTAAACAAATTGAAGAAAACCCAAATGCTGCATCACTTTTTTCATGGATTGATATGGAAAGACAAGTAAAAATAGAAGGTTCTATTGAAAAAATATCAACAGCAGATTCTTTAAAATACTTTTTGTCACGACCTAAAGGAAGTCAAATTGGAGCTTGGGTTTCACATCAAAGTTCAATTATTACTTCAAGAAGTTTGTTAGAGCAAAAATTTGATGAAATAAAAAGAAAATTTGTAAAAGGTGAAGTTCCTTTTCCAGACTTTTGGGGTGGATATATTATAAAACCTGTTAGAATAGAATTTTGGCAAGGTGGACAAGATAGACTTCATGATAGGTTTCTTTATGAAAAAGATGAAAACAATTCATGGACTATTACTAGACTTGCTCCATAAACATTCTTAAAAGAATCATTATTTTAAATATTATTTTATAATGATTCTATTTCATTTACAATCTTTTTAATGTAATCAATTCTATGTTCTTCAAAATAAGAGCAAACTCCTCTCCTCCTAATCTGAAAGAATAATCACTTGCTCTTAAAGTATGATTTTTGAAAATACTTGAAATTTTTAACTCAATAGCTTATAAAAAGAAACTTGCATCTGAATAAGCTGTTGTTATAATTACAGAAGCATGTGATTTACCCAATGCTTCAATCATCTCAAGTCCATTCATCCTTATTATTACATATTGTAATATTTTTAAATATTTAATTAATAAATTGTTAAAATAAAAGTTCAAAACAAGGAGTGAAAATGATTTTAGGGAAATGTCCTTATTGTGAGGGAAGTGTAATAGCAAGAAACTTCGTAGCACAAGGAAAAAAAATCAAATTATACACTTGTGAAAACGCTCAAAAAGAATACGATGAAAGTGAATCTTTTGTATTTACAGCTGAATCAACATGTACATTTAGAGTCTATTCAAATGCTTTTTTAAGATGGAATAAACGGAGTTTTAGCCAATATGAAATGAAAAGACTACTTGAAGATGGACAAACTACTATCCGATTACATGGAAGAAAAGGTACTAGTGAGTACTTTAAATATGTAATTCCAGATGAACAATACGGTGTTTCTATATTATGGGATGAAGAAGTAGAAAAAGAAGAACAAGAGTAAGAAGCTAAACTTTTACTCACTCACACTCTACATTTTTTAAAATAGCCTCTTCTTTTTTCAAATGAATGCAATCTTCTTTTTTTACAATACTGTCTGTAATTTTTGCATTCCAAAAAATAGCACCTTCAATATTTAATTCACTAAAATCAACATCAGTGAAACTAGAATAAGCAGCACCTGCATTTTTAAAATCTGTATTTTCAAATGACGTTTCTAGAAATTTTGCAGACCAAATTGAGAGATTTTTACATTTAACATTTTCAAAATTTGTATTGTAAAAAGTAGCACTTTTAAATATAGTGTTTTCACATTTAATATTTATTATATCAGCAGCAGTTAAATTTGAAAGTCGAGCATTTGTATCAGTAAAGTTTGCATTAGTAAGATTAGTACCCCACATATTTGTTCTTACTAAAATAGCTTTACTTAAGTTAGCATCACTTAAATCACTTCCACTTAAATTAGCATTACTCAAGTCTCTATTACTTAAATTTGCACCTTTTAAATCACATTCTTGGCAATCATTACTTTTTAAAAGTTTATCTAAATCAGATTGTTCATAAGAAAATAATGAAGAAATTAAAAAAGTTAATATTAATAAATATTTCATAAAAAATTCCTATTTCACATTTTTAACAATTTGTAAAAATTGTTTTTCTCTTGTTCCACCAATCTTTTTAGCAAGTAATTTCATTGAACTAGCATTAGAGAAATAGAAAGTAGGTATACCAATAAATTTATAAGGCAGTATTTTTTCATCTTTTTTTATATCCATAATAACTGATACAAAATTATCATTAATAAAAGATACAATTTCTTTATCTTTTAAAACCTTTTTTTTCATATAATTACACTCTGGACAGCTTGGAGTAGAATACATAATCATAAGTTTCTTATCTAATTGTATGGCTTTTTGTTTTGCTGATTCTAGATCTTTTTCATAGTTAATTGAATCTGCGAATAAAGTTAGTGATAAAGTAATAAGTAGTAGTAATAGTTTCATAATATCCCTTTTACTTAAATTATATTCTAAAATAAGTAAAAAAAATATTAATTTTTTAAGTTAGTCGTTTCTAGAAGTTGTTTCTAATAAGTGAAATCCAAATTGTGTTTTAACTGGACCATGAACTACATTAATCGCATCGTTAAATACAACTTTATCAAATTCTGGAACCATTTGACCTTGATGAAAATTACCTAGATTTCCACCATCTTTCCCTGATGGACATTGAGAAAATTCTTTTGCAAGATCTTCAAATTTTTCTCCATTTGCAATTCTTTGTTTTAAGTCATTACAAACTTCTTCACTTTCAACTAATAAGTGTCTAGCAGATGCTGATTTCATATTTATCCTTTGATTTTTTTGAGATTCTAACATAAATTAATATTATTTTTGATAAATTAATATTACTTTTCGTATATTTTAAAATACTTACCCTTAATTCGTCCATTACTAAGACCATCAAGTGCTTTTTTAACATGTTCTTTTTTGATTGCAACATAAGAGCAAAAATCTAAAGAATTAATCTTACCAATATCATCTTTAGCTAAGCCAATACCTGCTGTAAGAGCTCCAAGTATATCACCTGCACGTACTTTTTGTTTCTTACCACCATTTATAAATAATGTTCTATAATCACTATCAATTTTGTATTCTAAGTCATCATTTAATTGTTCAACTCTTTCAAATTGTAAATTGTCAAAATCTTCTTTTAAATCTTCTATTCTTTCTTCATCTTCAATAGTGAATAATGAAATTGCTAAACCACCCTTACCTGCTCTTGCAGTTCGGCCAATTCTATGAGTATGTGTTTCTACATCTCTTGCTAAATCGTAATTAATTACTAAATCAATATCATCAATGTGTAAACCTCTTGAGGCTACATCTGTTGCTATTAAAATAGGATATGATTTATTTGAGAAAAAGATTATAGTTTCATCTCTTTGCTTTTGTTCTAAATCTGAATGCAGAGTTAAAACATCAAGTCCTAAATCATATAAGTCATCACTTAAAGCGTCACATTGAATTTTTGTATTACAAAAGATGATTACTGATTTTGCTTTATTTGCTGAGATTAATGCAGGAATAATCGAAGTTTTAGCATCTTGATTTGTTTCATATAATTTTTGATCAATAATTGTCTTTTCTTCATTTTCATTTTTTACATTTACAGGGTTATTTGTAATAAATTTTGCTAAATTATCAATATTTTCTTGGTACGTTGCAGAAAATAACATCGATTGTCTATTCTTTGGTAATACATTAATAATCTTTGTAATATCTTCCGTAAAACCCATATCAAGCATTTTATCAGCTTCATCTAAAACTAATGTGTTCACATCTTGAAGATTAATATTTTCTTCTGTGATATGTTTTAAAATCCTACCTGGAGTTCCTACAACTATATGCGCACCGTGAAAAAGTGATGCCACTTGGGGTCTATATGCAACTCCACCACATAAAGTTAAAACTTTTACATTATGTACATGTCTTGAAAGTTTTCTAATTTCTATTGCAATTTGATTTGCAAGTTCACGTGTAGGTGCAAGTACAATAGATTGAATTCTAAATTTTTTAACATCAAGTTTATGTACTATTGGAATTGAAAAAGCAACAGTTTTTCCAGAACCAGTTTTAGCTTGAGCTATTACATCTTTTTGATCTAAAACTGAAGGTAAAGATTTTGCTTGAATTTCAGTCATTTTATCGAAACCTAAAGATTCAAGATTAAGTAGGAATTCTTTTGAAAGGTTTAGTTGTGAGAATTTTTCATCTTCTTTAATATTCGTAGAAATGATAAAGCCTTTTGTATTGTTATTTTTGATATTATATCTAAAATTAGGCTTTAATTTTTAATTGAGTAAAACTTTTATACCAATCTTCAAACTCAGAGTGAATCAATATGAGACTTATCAATTTTTAGTTTTGAAATAGAACACTGTCTTAAATAATTAAAAGAAGAAAAACCTTTTCCAAAATTATCAATGTTTTTTCATTATAGAACTTATGAATTTTTATTGCGATTGGATAAATAAGACCATTTTTATGTCTATCAATTTACCTATCCGCAATCCCTGTTTATGAATTTACTTCCAGATTTTTTTGTATGCTCTTGCATCCAAATTTCCAGAAAAAAACATATGGAGTATCGTTTTTAATTTCGTCAAAAGAATAAACTGTGATATCTTCTATTAGATATTTTATAAAGTTATTTTTTATCAATTCTTTTAAATAAATATGAAATAACTAAGGCAATAAAAATAACAATTCCTATTCCAACATATTTAAAATCATCTGCAATTGCTAATATATATTCACCTGCTGAATATGAACCATAACCTACAACTAAAGCCCAAATAATGGTAGCAAATACATTATAAATAGTGAATTTTACTGATGAATATTTTGTTAATCCCATAGTTAAAGGAATTAAAGTTTTTATGCCATAAACATATTTTTGTACAAAAACAACAAAAGAACCATATTTTCTCATCATTAAGTGTGCAAGCGCAATTTTTCTTCCATAATTTTTCATCATATCTTTTGCATATGATTTATTTTTTCTAGCCAAAAAGAATAGAAATTGATCTCCTAAGAAGTTTGAAGTAGCAGCTACTGCAATTGAAATAAAAATATTTAAATCACCTGCAAAGGATAATACACCTGCAACAATTAAACCAACAAAACCTCCTCCGAAAGAGTATGCAAATAAAGCTATATAACCCCAGTCTTTTATCAGTTCTTCCATTATTTAGACTCTAACCCAAAAAATTCTAAGGCTTCAATTGCATCATCCTCATCAAGTTCGATTTCATTATTTTTTATATTTTCTTTTGTTTTATTAATAATAAACTCTTTAACTTGAGCTCTAACTTTCTCAATGTCGTCAATTATTGCAAATCCATTAAACTGAATTTCATTATCATAACAAAGAAAAACACCATCACAATTTTCTTCAATAAAATCACTTATATCTCTATACTCAATTTCTAAAGCAACTGCATGCCAACCAAACTCTTCTAAAATTGAATCTTCAAAAATTTCAATACCATCACTTGGATGATCAAAATAAAGCATGTTTTCTCTGTTCATCCCAATAATTTTTTGCCAATTATTTAAAGGTTTGATTTTACATACTGTTCCTGTGATAAAAGGTTTATATTTAGAAAATATATCATTAGATAAAGATTTAACATCATTTATCTCTTTTTTCTTTTGATAGTTCTCATTTAAGAAAATTATCGCCGCATTTTTAGGCGCTTCTTCATTTATGTATTTATTACCATCCAAATCAACAATGATTTTATTATTTACATCTTTTAAATCTAAAAAAGGTACCATATCTATATTTAGTTCTATATTTTTTATATTAATTTTTCTCATATTTATTTAATCCTAAATCTATTTTGAGCGATTTTATCAAAAAGAGTATTAAATCTGTAAATTTTATAAGATATAATTTTTTTACAATTCTTAAAGTTTAATCATATATAATAATTTCCAGTTGTATTTTAAAGCAAAGGTCTATTTTGGCATTACAAAATTATATATATAAATTTTTCAATAAAAATAATATGAAGACACTTTTCTTAATAGATATTTTATATATGAAAGATATCAATGCAATTTATAATTTCCAAAACGGCGATTATATAATAAAGCAATTAAATAAACTAATTGCAAGTCAAATAATTACTTCTATTAAAAAGAAGATTAATAAAAAAGTATTTATAGAACATACAAATACTCATGCGGATGTTTTTGAATTAATTATATATGATGATTTTTCTATTGATGAAGTCTTAGAAATAAAAAATTTAATTTTTGAGGAGATAATTAATCATCCTTTTAAATTACATAATAAATCTACTTCAATAAATATTGATATTACAATAGGATGCTCAAAAAGTGATGATCAATTAATAAAGATATATGCAGAAAAAGCACTGCATAAAGCAAAGTTGAATTTTGTTCATTATATGTATTATGATTCATACTTATACAAGAATGAAGCAATAAGTGAAGACTTACTTGAAACTATAAATTATAATATAGAGAATAATCTAGTTGAACCATATTTTCAAGCAATTATGGATAATACCACAGATAAAATCATAAAATATGAAGCACTTATGAGACTATTTGATAAACAAGGAAATGCCTTATTACCACAAGTTTTTATTCATAAATCAAAAAAATGCCGATTATATACAAAATTAATGGAACTTTTAATTGATAAAATAGTCCTTTATATAAATAAATATAAAAAACATATTAGTATAAATCTTGAGTATACTGATATTTTAAATCCAAATATAAAAAGATCTTTACTAGCAAAAATTAGAAAAACCAATATAGGTTCTTATTTAACAATAGAAATTTTAGAAAGTGAAAAAATAACTAATTTTAATATTGTAAATGATTTTATCAGTGAAGTAAAAAAATATGATGTGAAAATAGCAATTGACGATTTTGGAACTGGTTTTTCTAATTATGAATACATTTTAAATTTAAACGTTGATTATATAAAAATTGATGGTTCCTTGATTAAAAAAATTGATGAAGAAATATATTTAAATCTAATAAAAAGTATAGTGCAATTTTGTAAACAACAAGAAATTTTAATAGTTGCAGAATTTGTAAACGATATGAAAATATTGAGATATGTAAAAGCTATTGGTATTGATTTTTCTCAAGGATATCACATAGGAAAACCTGTAGAAATTCAAGAAATTATAGGAGAGCGTTCATGAAAACACAACTAAAGAAATTTAAAATATAACAATTTATATATACTATTGAAAATAATGCATCACTTATGAAAGATGCTGTATAGGATACAAAAAGCCCTACTCAATAAAAATGTCGAATCTTTAAGTAATATATATACGCAAATATCGACATTAGAAAAAAAATAAAAAGTTTAAATAAAAAAAATTTTATTGATGATTTGACATCATGTCATAACAGAAAATGGATATATTAATAATTAAGATGGAGAATTACTTGCAAACAACCTGATTATATTTATAAATAAAATATTAAAAGAAGAGAATATAAAATATAAAACAATTATTAAAAGACACAACACTTAGAAGTAAAACAGAATTAGTAATAAAAGCTGACTATGAATATAGTATTTCATAAAATTCAAGAAGAAAAAGAAGTATAGAAAAGTTTTAGTTTAGTACTTGCATCTTCTAAACTAATAGCTTTAAATCTTACCTTTTTCAAAGCTTTACATTGCGATAATTTGAAACAATCAATAGCTAATACACTTCCTATTTTAGGATATCCTCCAATTGTTTGTCTATCTTTTAGTAAAATTATAGGTTTACCATCTTTAGGTATTTGAATTGCACCAAAAGATATTCCTTCTGATATTATTCCATCAATATCACAAGTAATACTTTCTCCATCTAATTTACAACCCATTCTGTTAAATTCATTAGTAATTGTATAAGTAGATGAAAAAAACTTTTCTATTTCTTTTTTTGAAAAGTTTTCATATTGAGAAGATAAGACAACTCTTAATTCCAGTTCTTCTTCATAATTTGGAATAAATTCTTTTTTCAATCTTGTAGTATAAATAGCATTGGTACTATTAAAGGGAAGAATATCACCTTTTGATAGTTTAGAGCCGTTTAAACCACCTAAGTTCTCTTTTAAAGTTGTTGAATTACTATTAAAATCTTTTTTAACCATAAAACCATTGCTTACACTTAAATAGACTCTTGAGCCACTTAATATTTTTCCAACTTTTATAATATCACCTACTTTGATATTATGTGTTTGCCAATTTTTTTTAGGTATCTCATTTATAAAAAACTCGCAATTAGCTCCTGTTATACAAAGTATTGTGTTTTTATTAGCTTTAAACATTACATTTGAAAATGATATTTCTATTGTATTTGAATGTAAATCATTATTAAGCATTTTATTTGCCATAAAATAAGCATACTCATCCATAACACCTGAATTTGTAACACCAATAGATGTATATCCGTATCTTCCCTTATCTTGTAAAAGACTTAATAAAGGATTATTTAAAAGCTCTAAACTCATAATACTCCACCTTGAGCTAAAAACTTCTCTTTTGTTATAGAATTAAATTTAATTTTATTACCAACATGCAAAGGAGATAATGTTGAAAGATTCTTATCAAATAATTGCATTGCTGTTTTTCCTATAATATTCCAACCTCCAGGCGAGTCTTGTGGATATATTGCTGTTTGAGTATTTGCAATGGCAAGAGAACCTTTTGGAATTATTTTTCTAGGACTTGAACGTCTTGGTATTGCAATTTGTTTATCTACATTTCCTAAGTATGCAAAACCAGGAAGAAAACCAATAGCATAGACATCATATAATTTATTTGAATGTAAAGTAATTATTTCATTTATACTTAACTTTGTTTGCTTTGAGATATTTTCTAAATCAAAAGCAACTTCTATTCCATAATAAACATCAATAGTTATAATTTCTTCATTTATTTCATTTTTTATTGATAAATCAATTGAAGAAATTATTTTTTGTTTTAAAGAAGAAAAATCATATTTGAAAATATCAAAATTAATAAAAATAGAAGTATAAGAAGGAATAATTTCAATTAAGCCCTTATCATTTAAGTTTTTTAAACACTTATATGCATTTTTAACTTTTGATGATATTTCTTGATTTATTTCATCTCCAAAATATATAATCAAAGAATCAACAGAAGCTATTTTAAAAATCATTAATGTAAGGCTTTTTTTAGTAATTTTATAAACTCTAAGGCATTTTCATTATCACCATGAACACAAATAGTATTAGCTTCAATAAATAGCTTTTCTTTATTTATTGATTCAATATAAGCGCTATCTCTTAAATTCATAATTCTTTGAGTAATTGCTAATTCATCATTTATAACGGCATTTGGCATTATTCTTGAGACTAAAGTCCCATTATCATTATAATTTCTATCTGCAAAAACTTCAAAAATTAAATTTATTCCATAAACCAAAGCAGTATGTTTATTTGCTTCATTATTAGGAGTTGATAAAACCATTAGTTTAATATTTTTATCAAAAGAAGATATTGCACTTAAAACTGCTTTTAAAATATTTTCATCTTTCATCATATCATTGTATAAAGCACCATGAGGTTTAACATAAGAAATACCTGTATTATGCATTTTACAAAAAGCACTCAAAGCTCCTAATTGATATAAAACAATAGATTTTATTTCTTCAAGTGAGCAAAGCATTGAACGTCTTCCAAATCCTACTAGGTCTTGATATGAAGGATGTGCACCAATTGTAACATTGTGTTTTTTAGCAAGTGCTACTGATTTATTCATAGTAAGTGCATCACTTGCATGATATCCACAAGCTAAATTTGCCATATCAATAAATGGCATGATTTCTTCATCATTACCCATTTTCCAAATACCAAAACTTTCACCCATATCGCAGTTTAATTTAATATTCATATCATTACCTTGCATTATTATTTCTTTATTTTA
>CALKDR010000033.1 GCA_938084175.1 uncultured Campylobacterales bacterium | reverse complement strand
GATCTAAGATATTATATGTAGTTTTAGTATTTACTATTTCTAAATCATAAATGATATTATCACTTGAAATATCTAATAACTCTTTTGCATATAAAGAGTACATATTATTATCCCAACTCTTTGACACTCTTTGTAAATAAGATTTATCTTTAGTTAATAAATAAATCCAAAAAAGAGTTTTATCTTTTGATGAATGAAAATATGCTTTTTTATAAGCTTCTTGAAAATAAGTAAGTGCAATTTTTTCTTTTTTATGATTAATTGTATTAAGAGCTAAAGAGAAAAATGTCTGATGTGTAATAATTTCATTATTCTTAACATTAAATAAAGATTTTTGTAAACTATAAAGTTCATTTCTATGCACTACATAAGAGACAAATCTATTAAATTTTTTATCAAAAGAAAGTTTGTCAATAAAACTATTGGGAATAACTTTATTCATAATCTTTTTTCTATAATCTTTTTCGTTTGGAAGTATAATCTATAGAACCTATTTGTATTAGAACTAATCAATTCAGTAAAAAAATCATTAGAAGCAATAACTTTTAAATCATTTCTTAAAAGTAGGGTAGTCTTTTATTTTACTAATTGCAGTTGTAAATCCTCTTTTAGATTTAGCCATATCAAAAGCAATTAAAGCGTTTTCATGGCTTATATTTTTTTGTTTTAAATATTGAATAATAAAGAAATCTTTGCATAGACTTTGGCTTTTTATCAAGCCAAGCCAAACTTACTTTGAAGTTTTTGTCAGTTATATTTATAGTTTCATTATTTGCATTTAAAGTTATATTTAAAATTCAAAATAATGAAGCTATTATTTTTTTCAAGTTTTTTTAAAAAAATAAATTTTTTAAGAATATTTCTAGAAACATTAGTCCAAAAATTAATATTATTGGAGCTAAATCCATACCACCAAATACAGTTGGAATATATTTACGTAGCAATGCATAAGCAGGTTCTGTTAATCTGTATAACATTTGTACAATAGCATTATTAGGATCTGGATTTACCCAAGTTAGTAAAGCAGATATTATAATTACCCATTTATATAAAGATATAATTGTTAAAACAACTGTTAATACAGAAGTAGTTAAAGCATCTATCATCTTGTAATTTCTCCTAAATAGTTTTTAATAAAAGGATATATAAGTGCAATATCAACACTAGAGTTTGAAGCTGTTAAAATATAAGTTAAAGGTTTAGATAAAGATTCGCCTTTTAGCTTTGTATTTTTAATTAAATATTCTTCTAAATCATCAAACTTTGCAAAGAATGGTGCTTTTTGTAAACACTTTTTTATTTGAGTAAATTCTGTTTCAAAACCTTCACAAGTAGTTTTTGAAGTAAAAATTAAATCAATTTTATTTTTTAATTCTTTAATAGTACTAAAATCATTCAAATAAACTTTTGCTAGTTTACCAATATCTAAATCAGAAAAACCTAATATTTTTGATAATCTCATTTCATCCATAATCTCTAAATGTTTTCTATTGATAATCATTAACTTATCAATATCAAAACTAGCTGGTGTAGAAGATAAGTTATCTATATCAAACCATTCAATAGCTTCTTCTAATGTAAATATTTCTTTCTTAGTTTCATTTCCTAAAAGAACTAAATAATTTGCAATAGCACTAGGAAGGAAGCCCTCATCAATTAAAGATTTAACAGAATTGTGATTATCTTGAATATTTGAGATACTTGGAAGATGAACATATTTTATTTCTTTCGTGTAATTTAAAGAATCTCTTACGTGTATTTGTTTTGTAGTGTCTAATAAATGTTTTTCATCTCTAATAACAATAGAAATATCCATCAACATATCATCAACAGCACAAGCGTAATTATATGTTGGAGTTTTGTCATGATTTAAAATAATAAATGCATCATCCTTATTTTTAATTCTAACTGTAAAAGGAGAATTTACTTCCAAAATTGTTTCATCAGATAAAGTTTCACAAAAACCATCATATGAATAAGGTTTATTAGCTGCTTTTGCTTCATCTTTTAATTCTTGCAGTTTTGTATCACCACAAAAACATGAAAATGCTTTCTTTTGTGTAAGAAGTTGCATTGCCATTTTTTGATGATACTTTAAAGAATCACTCTGATGAACAACACTAATATAATCAATTGAAAATAAAGACAATATTTCAAGTATTTCTTTATCTTTTCCATCAATATTTTTTTCTTTTTCTATGTCTTCAATTCTAATTGTTAAATCTTCTTTTAACTGTTTAGACACAATATAGTTATAAATAGCAATTCTTAAATCATCGATATTCATATCATGCGTAGGACTTGGTGCAAATCTTAACAAATTATTTCCTTACTATTGCAAATGTTAAATTATTAATCTCTTTATGAGATGCTATGAATTTATTTAAATCTTCTAACTTTAAATCTTGAATTAATTCTAATTCTCTTGTAGGATAATCTTGGTCTAATCCTCTGTAATAAAGTGTAAATGCTTTATTTAGTCTTTGAGATAAAACTTCATTTCTTAAAGGTTCACTACCTGTTAAAAAATTCTTAGCAGCTTTTAACTCATCTTTTGTTACACCTTTTTTTACAAAATCTTCTATAATTTGTGTTACTAAACCTTGTGCTTCTTTTGCTGTTTCATTTTTTGTTTGTAAATAACCACTAAAGAAAGTATGCGATTTATTAATAGAAACTGAACCATAAGCACTATATGCTAATCCTCTTTTTACTCTAATTTCTTCCATTAATCTTGAACCAAAACCAGAACCACCTAAAATAAATGAAGCAACTTTTGCAATATACCTATTTTCATCTAAGGCATTAACATTATAAGAACTACCAAAATAAATATATGCTTGTTCCGTTTCTTTGATTAAAGTTTCTTCTTCTTTTTTTGAAGTAAATTTTATTTCTTCTAATTCTCTTTTAGTTCCAGTTTTTAATGCATTAAGAACTGGAGCAATTAATTTTTTAAATTCACTATAATCAAAATCTCCACCTGCTACTATAATCAAATTATTTAAATTAACTGTATCATTTATAAAGCCCTTTATATCTTTAAGCTTTATGTCTTCAATTGATTCAATAGTACCAGAACTAGGGTTTTGTAATGATGTGTCTTTAAATAATACAGATTTTAATAAATTCTTTGCAGTGTAATCAAAATCATTTTCATTTCTTTTTAAAGCACCTATTTTTAGTGTCTTTAGTTTATCTAAAGTGTCTTGAGTATAATTTGGTGACTTAATTAATTTAGCTAATAAATCAATTGATTTAGCAGAAACATCTTTTAAATTTGATACTTCAATTACAAAAGTTTCAAAGCCATTTGAAGTGTGTAAAGAAATAGCATTTTCTTCTAATTCTTGTGCAAAACCTGTAGAACCTAATTTTTTTGTTCCTTCATTTAATAATTGCGATGAAAGACTTGCTAATCCACTTTTGTTTTTATCTTGAATATATCCAGAGTTTGTAAAAACCAATTGTAAATTTAAAATTGGTAAACTTTTTTGTTTTTCAAAAACAACTGGAACTTTGATTCCATTTGTTTCAATATGCTTAATAGTAGCACTCATTAAACTTCCTTGTAAAATTACTAATGCAAATAAATATTTTTTAATTTTTTTCATTAAGGTTTAATACCTTTCTAAAATCTCATAGGCTGTATTTCTTTTTGCAGGATTTTCACCTATATCTCTAATCAGCCTAATCATTTCTTCTTGATTCATTCTATTTGAAGCTCCTGCAGCTTTTACTACATTTTCTTCCATCATAGTACTTCCTAAGTCATTTGCTCCAAAATTTAAAGCTAACTGACCAATATAAGAGCCTTGAGTTACCCAAGAACTTTGCATATTCATAAAATTATCTAAATAAAGTCTTGAAACTGCTAATAATCTTAAGTATCTATTTGATGATTGTGGTTTAATATCTGGAATTTCTTTCAAAAGCTGTGTATTTGCTCCTTGAAAAGACCACATAATAAAGGCTCTAAACCCACCTGATTTATCTTGTAAATCTCTTAACATTTCCCAGTGTTCAATTATTTCTTCATCTGTTTCAACAGTTCCAAACATCATTGTAGCTGTTGTTTTCATTCCAATTGAATGTGCTAGTTCGTGAACTTCAATCCAATCTTTACTATCCATTTTATTAGGTGCAATAATATCTCTTACTCTATCACTTAATATTTCAGCTCCAGCTCCTGGAATTGAACTAAGTCCTTTTACTTGAAGTCTTTTTAATACTTCTAAAATAGTAATTTTTGATACTTTTGCAATATATTTAATTTCAATTGCTGAAAATCCATGAATCGTAATTTGTGGATATTTTTCATGAATATGAGAAACTAACTCTTCATAATAATCAATTTTTAGTTTTGGATGAACTCCGCCTTGGAATAAGATTTGAGTTCCACCAATTTCAAGTAATTCATCAATTTTTTGATCAATCTCTTCAAATTTTAAAACATAAGCTTCATCATCACGACCATGTCTGTAAAAAGCACAAAATTTACAATCAACCCAACATACATTTGTATAATTAATATTTCTATCAACTATAAAAGATGTTGTTTTATCAGGATGTAATTCAAGTTTTCTTTTTGTTGCTAACTCACCTAATTCTAATAAAGATGCATTTTTAATTAAATCTAAAGCTTCTTCATTAGTAATTCTTCTATTTAATAAATCCATTTTCTTAACCATTAGAAACTACTCCCTAGTGAAAATTCAAATGATGACGTATC
>CALKDR010000032.1 GCA_938084175.1 uncultured Campylobacterales bacterium | reverse complement strand
TAAGATGACTTTGGATATTACTCTAAATGGACAATTGATGTTGTGTATGCTTGCTGAGAAACTTATGCAAATAGATACAGTAACTTTAATACAAGCAAATACAGATGGCCTTACTTTTAAAATAGCCAAAAAAGATAAGTCAAGATATGAAAATATATCAAATAAATGGCAAGACTTTACAGGCTTAGAACTAGAAGAAATAATCTATGAAAAGCTTTGGATTAGAGATGTAAACAACTATGTAGCTTTAAAAGAAAATGGGGAAGCTAAAAAAATAGGTGCCTATAAATATGACTTAGCATGGAATCAAAACCACTCTGCTTTAGTAGTTCAAAAAGCAGTAGAAGCATACTTAATAAAAGGCACTTCAATAGAAGAGTTTATACACAATCATAGAAATAAATATGACTTTTTATTAAATTTTAAAGCTACTAAAAATATCAACTTAGTCCTTGAAAAAGTATATTCATTACAAAAAACTTATATGCCATTATCCAATACTATTAGATATTTTATAAGTAAAAATGGCTTTCCTTTAAAAAAGATTCTTCCACCTCTAAAAAAAGATTCAGAACAAAGAGTAATAGGAATAAATGTAGGATACAAAGTAGAACTTTGTAATAATATCCAAGACTTTTCTTATGAATTTTTAGACTTTGATTATTATATAAAAGAGGCTTATAAACTTATAGAACCATTTAATCAAAAACATGAGTCACTTTTTGATTTCTGATTATATCTTTTATCAAAACTAAAAACATTACAAATTGTCATTGTTTTCTATCATTGGAGAATTTTTCCATATAATCTGAAAGAAATAAAATATTCTTAGGAGATATGATGCAATTAATAATAGGATCACAAGTTAAACTAATAGATGGAACTATTGAGAAAATCTTCCCTTATGGTGAGGTTTTATCATTGTTAAGTAAATTTAAGAATATTTGCACAGATATAAAATGGAACGTAAATGTTCCAGCTAGAGATAAGTGTCAGATTATAGATAATCAAGAAACAATAAATATCAAGAACTTTCAAGCGCGAGATTTTCAACAAGATTGTATTGATAAATTTACTCGAACTACACTTACAGGTTATATTTATGCACCTACAGGCTCTGGAAAAACAAATATAGCTGCATATTTAATTGCTAAAAGAAATATAAGAACACTTTTTATAGTTCCTAAATATGATTTAGTAAAACAAACAAAAAAAAGATTTCAAGATATTTTAGATATTGACCCAGCAATGATAGGTGAACTTAGCTCTTCCAAAAAAGAGTTTGGTGCTCCTATTTTAATTACTACATGGCAATCATTAGGTAATGAAGCAACTTTACAAAGAATAAAAGAAGATAGATATTCACAGATTATTTGTGATGAAATGCACAAGGCTAGTGCTAATGTTTATTATAATGTGGTATCTTCAATTCCTGCTATGTATAAACACGGTCTTACTGCAACACCGTATAGAAATAATATTAAAAATGAACAAAGACTTTTTGATTTAGTTGGAGAAGAAAGGGCAAGTGTAGATATAAGAGATTTATATAAAAATGGCTTCTTAGTTCAACCAAATATTAAAATTAAAAATACAAACTATAAAATTGATATAGAACAAGAATACTTACGTTCATTAGATTTTAATATAAAACTAGGGATGCTTAAAAAGAATATTGATAAGTCAAAAAAAAGAAAAGAATTCATATTAAATGATATTAAAAATTCTCTAAAGTTTGAAAGAAATCAGTTTAAATCTAATCAATCAGTAATTTTAGTAAATACACTAGAATTAGGACAAACATTAAAAGAAGAGTTATCAGCTTCATATAATGTATTATATATAGACGCAAGTACAAAAGCAAAACAAAGAAATGAAATTTTTTCTGATTTAACAGAAAATAAAATCACTGATTATGTATTAATAGGTACTTCAAAACTTTTAGGAGAAGGTACAGATATTCCTTCGATTAAAAATGTATTTTGTGCAAGTCCAGCCTACCCTCCGTTTGAAGATACAGCACGTTTACAACAAATTATTGGAAGAGCTATGAGACCATTTAAAAATAAAAAATCTGCAAATATAACTATGTACAATGATAGAACAACAGGTTGGATAGATAAAAAGAAAAATGAAGTTTTAGATATTGTGATTAATAATGTTAAGCCTATCATGAATTAGAAGGGGATTTATTAGCTTCTTTTTTATTATAGCTATTTTAAGTCTTTCATATAGTACTTTTGAATATTTAAAGTTAATACCTAGGGGATGTTTAAAAGAATACATACCATAATAAATATCTGATACTTTATTGTATTTTATTAGTTCTACAAGTATAGAGGCTATACTATCTTAAAAAGGATTAATTAGAAACATATTTTTTATCAAATAAAGACTTATAAATAGGAGCTACTAAGTGGCGACCCCGAGAAGATTTGAACTTCTGTCATCAGGAGGAAATCCTAAGGTCCTTGGCCGCTAGACGACGGGGTCATTTTTAAAAGATTGAAATTATAATTTACTTTGTGTTTATAGTTGCTTAAACTATATAATATAAATCTACTTTATACAAAGTTTACACTTTTTATAAGGCTATTTTACTAGTTTTTTCTTTATTAAAAATCAAATATTTTTTTTCTAATTGCGTCTCAAACTTTTTTGCTTTACTTTCTAAAGCTTTATAATCATCTTCAAGAGAATTACTTTTAGTCCATTTGCAATCAATAAAAGTGATAGTTTTACTATCATATGCTATTAAATCTATTTCTATATCTTTATTATTCCACCATGATCCTATTTTTTTAGGTCGATAATCTAAAAAAGACATATGGTCATTTTGGATTTCTTCGCTTACATGTTTTTTATAAGCAACTTCAACTAACTTTCTATCATAATCTTTTTCAATATCATTTAAGATCTTATCAAATTTGTTAGTATTAAGAAAATTAATATTTGGATATATATAACAAAACCAAAACTTTAAAAAATTATCATCAATTTCATATCTACCAAATTTACTTTTTGAAGGATTTTCGTTTATTGGTACAATTTTATTTACAAGCATTAAATCAAGAAGTTTTTGCATATATCTAGTAAGATAAGAAGATTTTAGATTTAAAAAACTAGCTATATCTCCTATTTTCTTTTTTCCAATAGAAATTGCATGTAATACTGAACAATAAGTAAGAACATCTGATAAATCCTTTTTTATTATATTCATTCCTTCATTTATTAAAATACTGTCAAGTTTTTGAAAATTATTTTTTATATTTATAAAAAAGTTTTCTTTAGTATCATAAAATTTTAAATATGTAGGATTTGTACCAAATAATGAATAAACAAGCATAAGATCATCTAGTTTGATATCTGGTAAAAGCTTTTGAATGATATTAAAACTTAAAGGTTTTAACTTAATTTTATTATCAACTTTTTTTGCAATTGCTAAGTTTTCAAAATCATTTGGTAAAAAAGAAGATGTAATAATAAATTGAATATTCATATTTTTTAAGTATTTATTCCAATAGTTATTGAAATTAATTAAAAATTTTTTATCTATTTTTATAAGTTCTTGAATGTCTTCAAGAACAATAACAATCTTATTCTCTATTTTTATTTTTCCTAGATAAATAAATAAATCTTCAAATGATTTTATCATTTCTTCATTTTTATTATTAGTGAAATCATCTATTGTTTTTTTGAACTCTTTTAATAATAAGAAATTTATTGTTTCAAAAGCTGATAAATATAAACAGTTTTTATTTTTTGTATATTCATTTAATAATGTTGTTTTTC
The DNA here is from genome assembly GCA_938084175.1 of uncultured Campylobacterales bacterium. Taxonomy (GTDB): domain Bacteria; phylum Campylobacterota; class Campylobacteria; order Campylobacterales; family Arcobacteraceae; genus Poseidonibacter. Next base: position 29,202 of record CALKDR010000032.1, on the reverse strand, counting down.
CTACTTGTCTTCTTGCAAAAATAAAAGATAAACTTGAGTTTGCTTTGTCAAAGTCTTCATTTAAAAGATTCAATTCACTTTCTCTATAAAAAAACATTTTTTATACTACCTAATAGCTTTTTTATTTGTTTTTGTAAGTTTAATAATAGAAGATGCAGAAGATTCATAAAAATTGTTTTTATCTTCGACAATTATATCTGAGTGTTCTTTTGCAAAATTATATTCAAAACTTTCTGCTGTTTTATTAGCAGATGTTGAGTATAAAATTCCGAATTTATGTATAAATTCATAAAAACTATTTTCTTTTTTTATCACTCTAAATGATTTTTCATTTGGGTAGATAAATGTAGTTAAAGAGGCACGTCTTACATCTTTTCTGAATTTCTTAGGAATTCTAGTATGTTTTTTTAAAGTTTTAAAAGAGTCTACTGTATGAAGTATTTTTTTTGATCTCGGTCTTTGTTTTACATCTGAAAGCTTTTCATGGTTTGAAGATGAAAAGCCAACAGTAGTATCTGTTTGAACTAGATAAACTAGAGATGAGTCCATATTAGTTTATCACTAGTAATTTTAGTCGTTTAAGAATTCTTGGATTGATTTAACACCTAATCCATCTTTTCTGTTTAACACAGCCATAGCTTCAACACAAGCAAGTGCAGCAGCTGCAGTTGTAACATAAGGAACATTTTCTTTTAATACTGCACGTCTGATATTTTTACCATCATCTTTTGATGACTCTTTTCCATCAGATGTATTAAAAGCAAGTGCTATTTCACCGTTTGTAATAGAATCTGTAATATTAGGTCTTCCTTCAGAAATTTTAAGAACTTTTTCACAAGTAATTCCCGCATCACTAATAGCTTTATGAGTTCCACCCGTGGCAACTACAGTAAACCCTTGTTCAACTAATCCTGAAGCAATTTTAGGAGCAAATTCTTTATCTAAATCACATAATGAAATAAATACTTTTCCTTCTGTTGGTAAATCATTTTTAGCAGCACTTTGTGCTTTTGCATATGATTCAGCAAAACTATCTGAAATACCCATTACTTCACCAGTTGATTTCATTTCAGGTGTTAAAATCATATCAGAACCTGATAATTTATTAAATGGGAATACAGCTTCTTTAACAGCTACATGGTCTCTTAAAATTGGTTTTAAAACACCGTTATCTTCCCAGATTAAATCAGAATTATAAGTATCAAGTGCATTTCTTAAACTCTCACCCCACATAACTCTAGTTGCAACTTTTGCTAAAGGCATACCAGTTGCTTTAGATACAAAAGGAACTGTTCTTGAAGCTCTTGGATTTACTTCAATTAAGTAAATTTGACCTTTATGGATTGCATATTGAGTATTCATTAAACCAACAACACCAAGTCCTAGTGCCATTGCTTTTGTTTTTGTTTCTAATTCTTTGATTAATTCATCTGAAATAGAAATTGGAGGTAAAGAACAAGCTGAATCACCTGAGTGAACACCTGCTTCTTCAATATGTTGCATAATTCCACCAATATAAACTTCTTTACCATCACAAATACAATCAACATCAAGTTCAATTGCTCTATCTAAGAATTTGTCAATTAATACTGGAGCATCATTTGAAACAGATACCGCTGCATCCATGTATTGTTTTAACTCTTGCGTTGAGTAAACAATTCTCATTCCTCTTCCACCAAGTACAAATGAAGGACGCACTAATACTGGGTATCCAATTTTTTCTGCAATTTGTATAGCTTCAGTAACTTCAACAGCAGTTCCATTTTCAGGTTGTAATAATCCTACTTCATCAACAAACTTAGAGAATTTTTTTCTATCTTCTGCTAAATCAATTACTTCAGCAGTAGTACCAATAATTTTTGCACCAATATCTGTTAAAGCGTTTGCTAATTTTAATGGAGTTTGTCCACCAAAATGTACAATAACACCATCTGGATTTTCAGTTTCAATTACAGATCTTACGTGTTCAAAATCAATTGGTTCAAAGTATAAAATATCAGATGTATCATAATCAGTTGAAACTGTTTCTGGATTACAGTTATACATAATAGTTTTAATACCCATTTCATTTAAAGCAAACGAGGCATGAACACAACAGTAATCAAACTCAATACCCTGTCCAATTCTATTAGGCCCACCACCTATGATCATAACTTTCTTTTCAGTTTCTACTGGTTTTTCAACTTTTGGTAATTTTGTAATGTTTGTAGTCGAGTAAAGGTATGGAGTTAATGCTTTAAACTCAGCTGCACAAGTATCAACTTCGTTATATTCAAAGTTAACATCTAAAGTTTTTCTGGCTTGATATACATCTTCTTCAGACACTGTTTTTTCAGAATTAGAAATTAATCTTGCAATCATTGCATCTGAAAAACCATTTGTTTTTGCAGTTCTCATAGATTCTTCATTTTCTAAAATAGATACATCCATTGATTTTTCAATATTGTACATTTCTCTAAATTTAGTTAAGAACCATGGATCAACTTTACATAAATCAAAGATTTCTTCGTTTGATAAACCTTGTCTCATTCCATCCATTAAGTACTGTAATCTATCACAGTTAGGACGTCTGATTTCTTTTTTGATTAATTCTAAATCAGTAGAAATAACATCAAATCCAACTAGACCAGTTTCAAGTGAACAAAGTGCTTTTTGAATAGATTCATTAAATGTTCTACCCATTGACATTACTTCACCAACTGATTTCATTCCAGTTGTTAAAGTAGAATCTGCTTTTGGGAATTTTTCAAAAGTAAAACGAGGAATTTTTGTAACAATATAATCAATAACAGGTTCAAACGATGCAGTTGTACCTGTAATATCATTTTCAATTTCATCTAAAGTAAATCCAACAGCTAGAAGTGTTGCAACTTTTGCAATTGGGTAACCTGTAGCTTTTGATGCAAGAGCAGAAGATCTTGAAACTCTTGGGTTCATTTCAATTACAATCATTCTTCCAGTATTTGGACAAATTGAGAACTGAACATTTGAACCACCAGTATCAACACCAATTTCTCTAAGAATCGCAAAAGATGCATTTCTCATATCTTGATATTCTTTATCTGTTAGAGTAAGTGCAGGAGCAATAGTAGTTGAATCACCTGTATGAACACCCATTGGGTCTAAGTTTTCAATAGAACATACGATAATACAGTTATCTTTAGTATCTCTGATAACCTCCATTTCGTATTCTTTCCAACCTAACATTGATTCCATGATTTCAATTTCATTAATAGGAGATGCATCAATTCCAGATTCTGCTAGAAGTTTAAACTCTTCCATATTATAAGCAACACCAGAACCACCACCTGCTAAAGTAAATGAAGCTCTTGAAATTACTGGGAATCCAATCTTTTTAGCTTCAACCATTGCTTCTTCAACAGTATAAGCATTTGCACTTTTTGGTAAATCCATACCAATTTTAATCATTGCTTCGTTAAATAGGTGTCTATCTTCACCTTTTTTAATAGCATCAGGATGAGCACCAAGGAAATGAATACCTTCTAACATACCCCTATCATACATAGATGTTGCAACATTTAGTGCAGTTTGTCCACCCATTGTAGGAAGTATTGCATCAATATTTTCTTTTTTGATAATTTTAGAAACAACATCTTCAGTAATTGGTTCTATATAAGTTCTATCAGCAAATTCAGGGTCTGTCATGATTGTTGCTGGATTTGAGTTGATTAATACAACTCTGTAACCTAGTTCTTTTAGTGTTTTAGTAGCTTGAGTACCTGAGTAGTCAAATTCACATGCTTGTCCAATAACAATTGGTCCAGAACCAATAAGTAATATTGATTTTATATCTTCTCTTTTTGGCATAAAAGTTCCCCACATATATTTTTATAAATTTGGAGATTATATCCATTAAGTGCTTAAAATTCTGTTATGTGAAAAGGCAGAAAATAATTTTATTTGAAAAAAATTTAAACAAAAAATAAATAATTTCACCAAAATAATATAAAATAAACAAGTATTAATCATTTGATTAAAGAAATCTGATAGAATAGTTTTGGATTTAATACATAATGAGCATTGTGTTTTATAAAAACAAATCTGAGTAAGGATACAAATATGCAACGATATAAAATAATTCATCGTACTTACTATAATTATTCAGAAGAAGTAAGTCTAGGAACTCATAAACTACTCTTACGACCTAGAGAAGATTATGAGTTAAGAATTGAATCTTTTCTAATAAAATGTACTCCACATACAAAAATATTATGGCATCGAGATATTGAAAATAATTCTGTTGCAGTAGTAGAATTTAATCAAAAAACTCAACAGCTTATTGTTGAGAGTGAAGTAATTCTTCAACAGTTTAATGAATCACCATTAGATTTTATAGTTGAAGACTATGCATTAACATATCCCTTTGAGTATAAAAAAGATGATAAGTTTTTACTTTCACCTTATACAGTTTTGCCTGATAGTCAAACAAAAGAATTACTAAATACTTGGATTTTAAATATTTGGGAAAATAATGAGAATATTCAAACATATACTTTGCTTCAAAAAATAACAAAATATATCTATAAAACTTTTATCTATAATATAAGAGAAGAACCTGGAGTTCAAAGTGTTGAAGAAACATTAAAACTAAATTCAGGTTCATGTCGTGATTTTGCATTTTTATTTATGGAAACAGTGAGATGTTTAGGCTTAGCATCGCGTTTTGTAAGTGGCTATCTTTATGCCCCACTAATGTCAGATCAAATAGGTTCTACTCATGCTTGGGCAGAGGTTTATTTACCTGGAGTTGGTTGGAAAGGTTTTGATCCTACAATCGGAGATATTGTAGGGAAAGATCATATTCCAGTTGCAGTGTCTAGACTTGCTCATTCAATTCCCGCAATATCTGGATCATTTTCAGGTAATGCAAAATCTAATTTAGATGTTGGGGTATGGGTAACACTTTGTTAAATATACATAAAAAATTAATTTTAATTTTACTTAGCTTACGCTTTTTGTAAGGCTTACAATGTTATAATAATATTAAAATAATAAATAAGTCACAAGTTCTTTGTCTACATTTAACTGAATTAAAGACAAAATTGGTACAAAATTAAATCTTCTAGTTTTAAATTTACAAATCAATCTATTAAGGAAAAAACATGTCATTAAAAGTAATACTATCTCATAAGACACATTACAAATACGATAAATATATTTCACTTTCACCACATACTATTCGATTACGACCAGCTCCACATAGTAGAACACCTATTGATGCTTATTCTATGAAAATAACTCCTGAAAACCATTTTATAAACTGGCAACAAGATGCTTATGGAAATTATTTGGCTAGAGTTGTTTTCCCTGAAAAAGTAAAAGAATTTGGAATAGATGTAGAAGTTAAAGCAGATTTGATTTCAATTAATCCTTTTGATTTTTTTGTTGAAGAATATGCTGAACAATTTCCTTTTGAATACAAACCTGAATTAAGTGCAGAGCTTAAACCATATTTTGAAGTTACAGAAAATGGAAAAGAACTTAAGAAATTCGTTAAATCACTTGATTTAAAAGAATGTAAAATTAATGATTACCTTGTTTATTTAAATATTGAAATTTACAAATATTTAAATTATACAGTTCGATTAGAAGCAGGTGTTCAAGATTGTGAAACTACACTTAAAAAGAAACTTGGTAGTTGTAGAGATTATGCTTGGTTATTTGTTCAAGTACTAAGAAGCTTAGGTCTTGCTGCAAGATTTGTATCAGGATACTTAGTTCAATTAAAACAAGATGAAAAATCACTTGATGGTCCTAGTGGTCCTGAAGAAGACTTTACAGACTTACATGCTTGGACAGAAGTTTATCTTCCAGGTGCTGGATGGGTTGGACTTGATTCTACTAGTGGATTATTTGCTGGAGAAGGTCATATTCCTCTTGCTTGTACAGCACATTATGAAAGTGCACATGCAATTGAAGGTTTAAGTGATAAATGTGAAACTGAATTTGATTTCTCAAATACTGTTACTAGAGTTTTTGAATCTCCACGTGTAACAAAACCATATAGAGATGACCAATGGGATGCTATTAATTCTTTAGGTTATAAAGTTGATGCTGATTTAGAGAAAAATGATGTAAGATTATCTATGGGTGGAGAGCCTACTTTTGTATCAATTGATGATATGGAATCAGAACAATGGAATACAGCAGCTGATGGTCCTTTAAAAAGAGAATTAGCGGATAATTTATCAAGAAGACTTCTTAAATCTTTTGGTAAAGGTGGTATGCTTCATTATGCACAAGGAAAATGGTATCCAGGTGAAGCAGTTCCTAGATGGCAAACGTCAATTATTTGGAGAAAAGATGGTAAGAAAATTTGGAAAGATCCAAGTTTATTTGCTAATATGAACGAAACTCATGAGTATACAAATGAAGATGCTAAAAAATTCATTGAATATTTAGCACTTACTTTAAAGTTATCTGATAAAACAATACTTCCTGCATATGAAGACCCTATTCATTACATAATGAAAGAAGCTGAACTTCCTATTGATATAGATCCTACAGAATATGATATTGATAGTTCAATTGAAAGAAAAACAATAGCCAAAGTATTAAGCCAAGGATTAAGTAAGCCCGTTGGATTTATTTTACCACTTAACTTTGCAGAAAATGAATGGATGACTTCTTATTGGACATTTAAAAGAGATAAAATTTTCTTAATTCCAGGAGATTCTCCACTTGGTCTTAGATTACCAATGGAATCACTTATAGAAAATCCTGATAATGAGTTACCATTACATTTTGAGCCAGATTTATTTGCAAAAGCTCCAAAGCTAAAAAAATTCTTGAAAAAAGCAGAAAAACGCGTAGAAGATATTGGAAAAACAAAAAACAAAAATAATCCAGAAGATACTTTTATCAGAACTGGTTTAAATGTGGAAGTAAGAGATGGTAAACTTTATATATTCTTACCACCTTTAAATCATACAAATGCTTTCTTAGATTTAATAGCTTCTATTGAAGCAGTTGCAAGAAAATTAAAAATAAAAATTGTATTAGAAGGTTATGAACCATCTCATGATTTACGTTTAGAAACAATAAAAGTTACTCCAGATCCTGGTGTAATTGAAGTAAATATTCAACCTGTAAATTCATGGAAAGACTTAACATCAAATTTATTTACACTTTACAATGATGCAAGAGAATCAAGGCTTGGAACAGAAAAGTTTATGCTTGATGGAAAACATACAGGTACAGGTGGAGGAAACCACGTTACAATAGGAGCTATGAAACCTGAAGATAGTCCATTATTAAGACGTCCTGAAGTTCTTAGAAGTTTCATTACTTTCTGGCAACACCACCCTGGTTTATCATATCTTTTCTCTGGTGCTTTTATTGGACCAACTTCACAAGCACCTAGGGTTGATGAAGGAAGATTAGAAAACCTTTATGAATTAGAAATCGCATTTTCTCAAATTCCAGTAGATGAAGAAGTTCCTTTTTGGTTAACAGATAGACTATTCCGTCATATGTTAACTGATATTACTGGAAATACACATCGTTCTGAATTTTGTATAGATAAACTTTATTCACCAGATTCAAGTACAGGAAGACTTGGAATTTTAGAGCTTCGTGGTTTTGATATGCCACCACATCCTAAAATGGCACTAATGCAAAATCTTCTAATTAGAACATTAGTTTCGGTATTTTGGAAAAAACCATATACTCATAAATTAGTTCGTTGGAATACACAACTACATGATAAATTTTTACTTGAGCACTATGTAAAAGAAGATATGAAAGATATTGTTGAATTCTTAAATAATGAAGGCTACGATTTTAATCTTGATTGGTTTGATCCCTTCTTTGAATTTAGATTCCCTCTTTATGGAATGGCAACAGTTGAAAAAGTACATCTTGAGCTTCGTGCTGCAATTGAACCTTGGCATGTTCTTGGTGAAGAAAGTGGTTCTCAAGGAACGTCAAGATATGTTGATTCATCTTTAGAAAGAGTACAAATTAAAGTAAATAATTTTGTTCCAGAACGTTATGTTCTTACTTGTAATTCAGTAGCAATTCCTTTAAGTCCTACAGGTATTGAAGGAGAATTTGTTGCTGGTGTTAAATACAAAGCATGGCAACCTTGGTCTGCATTACATCCAACAATTGGTGTAGACACACCACTTACTTTTGATATTGTAGATAAATGGAATGAAAGATCTATTGGTGGAATGACATATCATGTTTCTCATCCTGGTGGAAGAACATATGAAACATTCCCAATTAATGCAGGAGAAGCTGAATCTAGAAGAATTAATAGATTCCAACCATTTAATCATACGCAAGGTGAAATAAGTCATACTTATTCTTCAAGTGTATTAAAAAATTTAACAGATGTAAATGGTGCAAAAAGAGCAGTAGTACGTAAAGATGGTCTTGATAATGAAAAATTCTTATTCCAAGAAATACCAGTTAGTTTAGAATATCCAAATACATTAGACTTGAGAAGAAAGTGGGCAAAACAATAAATGAGTATATTCGATACTTATGTTGCAGAATCATCATTTGATGAATTGTATGATGATAAAAATAATATTAGAGAATGCTGGAAAGAAGTTGTAAATGATATTGAAGAAGCAGGATTAAATACATTAAATGACAAACAAGCAGAGATTGATTGGCATCTTCAGGATAATGGAGTAACTTATAATATCTATGATGACCAAGATGGACCTAAAAATAGATCTTGGAGCTTGGATCCAATTCCTTTTGTTATTGAAGAAGAAGAATGGAAAACAGTAAAAAAAGGTCTTAAACAAAGAGCAAAACTATTTAATTTAATTATTAAAGATCTTTATTCTGAACAAAGACTAATTAAGGATAATATCGTACCTGCAGAAGTAGTTTTTGGATATAAGGGTTTTGCAACAGAAGTTTTTAATTTTGGGAATAAAGAAAATTTTAACCTTTATTTTTATGCTACAGATATAGCTAGAGGACCGAATGGAAAGATGTGGGTTGTAAGTGATAAAACACAAGCTCCATCCGGACTTGGATATGCTATTGAAAATAGATTAACAATGAATGTGATTGCACAGGATTTATATCCAAATATTGATACAAAAAAACTTGCTTCTTTTATTCAGGAATTTAAAGACCTATTAAAAACACTTACAAAAGGAGACATGTCTTCTGCTGCGCTGTTAACACCAGGCCCATATAACGAGACATATTTCGAGCATGCATACCTTAGCTCATTTTTAGAATTAAACATGGTTCAAGGGCAAGATTTACTTGTTAAAAACAATTGTGTATGGCTAAAAAGTTTAAGTGGGCTAAAAAAAATAAATACTCTTTTAAGAAGAGTTGATGATAGATATGCTGATCCTCTTGAATTAAAAAATGATTCACGACTTGGAGTTGCTGGACTTGTTGAATCACTAAGAGAAGACAATATTAATATGATAAATCCTATAGGTTGTGCAATTGCAGAAAATATAGGTTTAAATCCTTTTATGAAAAAAATTGCACAATATTTTCTAAAAGAAGAATTAATCCTTCCTCAAATTGCAACTTGGTGGTGTGGTCAAGAAAAAGAACGTGAATATGTATTAGCTAATATTGATAAACTTATTATTAAAAAAATTGACGTTCCGAATAATATAAAGGTTTATTTTGGTAGAAAGTTAAGTATTAAAGAAAAAGATGAACTTGTTAGTCTTTTAATACAAAACCCTCATCAATATGTAGCTCAAGAAGAAATAGAATTTTCAACAGTACCTTATTATACTGAAGGGAAAATTGAACCTAGAAATGCCGTTATTAGAACTTTTTCTTTGAAAAAAGATGATGATTATGTTGTAATGAATGGTGGGCTTGTAAGAATATCTGAGAATAAAGAGAATTTATTAACTTCCTCAAAAAGAAAAGGTGGGATTAGTAAAGATTTATGGATATTAGGAGAAGATGATATTCCTCTTCCTTCAATTGATTCATTAAATTATACGCCGTATGTTGAAACTTCAATAGATAAGATAACAACATTAAAAGCTGAAAATCTTTTTTGGTTAGGAAGATACCTTTCACGTTCTATATCTACATCTAGACTTATTTTACATATAATCAAAAAAATTACAAGTTTCTACAGAAATGAAGTATTAAGTTCAAATGATTCTCAAATAATTTTACAAAATGCTTTAACACATATGACTATGACTTATCCTGGATTTATCAATTCTGATAATGAGAAGGTTAAAGATATAATTCCTATACAAGAAATAACTTCTGTTATTAAAGATGTTTATAGATCAGGTTCTTTATCATCTACAGTAATGATGTTATCAAATACCAATGTAAATATTAAAGATCTATTAACTCAAGAATCATGGAAACTTTTTGAGAAAATGCAAAATAATTGGAATCAATTTATTACTAAAAAAAATGATTCTGCAATGTCTATGGCAAGTGAACTTGATAAATTTTTAATTTATATGATGGCTTACAAAGAGCTAGTAAATGAAAGTATTTTTAAAGAACAAGGTTTAATATTATATGATATTGGATATAAAATTGAAGATTCTTTACATCTTATTTCAAAAGCAAGATCTATTTTATGTCTAAAACTTGAGAAGTCTGTAGGATATGATGTTTTAGAAGGAATGTTAACTTCTTTAGGTAGTTTTAATGCTTATAGAGCACATTACAAAAGTTCTTTAAATCTGGAAAATGTAGTAGATTTTTTAATTTTAAATCAACAGTTTCCGAAATCATTAACTTATATGACAGAAAACCTTTTAAAAGAATTTAAAGAACTGCCAAAGGCAAAAAAAGAGTTGACTTCATACGAAAATGCAATGCAAAAAGCGCAAGAATTATTAAAATCAATGGACTTGCAAACTTTAATAGATATTAAAGAAGAAGAAGGGATATATGTGGAATTAGATAAAAACTTATCTATGTTATCAGATTTATTTTTAGAGTGTTCTAATGAATTTTCAAATACTTATTTTTCACATAACGACGAGTAATAATGATTTATAATATTTACCATAAAACAGAATTTAAATATGATCATAGTGTGTCTTTTAGTCACAATATAGCAAGACTTAAGCCAAAAAATACAAATTATCAAAGAGTAATTGATTTTTCTATGGAGATATCACCAGAAGTTTATGATTCTTCTGAATTTATTGATATGTTTGGAAATACAAATACTTATATGCTAATAAGAGAACCACATACTTCACTTAATATTATAGGAAAGTCTAAGATAGAACTTTTTCCAGAACTTAGGAAAGAGAATATTAAAAATATCAGAAAAAATAGTATAACATATGAAGCTGCTATTGATCGTTTATCAAAATTTAATATTGATGATTTACATGCAAAACAGTATCTCTTTGAATCTGATTTAATTCCTACTGCATCTTCTAAAATAAAAGAATATGTATTAGAATCTTTTCATAAAGATAGAGATGTATTTGAAGCTACAAAAGAGTTTATGGAACGTATTTTCAATGACTTTAAATTTGTTTCTGGTTTTAGTGATATAACTACTCCTATTGAAAAAATATTTGAAGCAAAAAAAGGTGTATGCCAAGATTTTGCACAATTTGCAATTTCTGCACTAAGAACAATTGGATTACCAGCTAAGTATATGAGTGGTTATATTGAAACATTACCTGCAAAGGGTGAAAAAAAGCTATTTGGTGCTGATGCATCTCATGCATGGTTTTCTGTATATATACCAAATGCGGGATGGGTAGAATTTGATCCTACAAACAATCTTATTCCAATTGATCAACATATACTTTTAGGTTCAGGAAGAGATTACAATGATATTTCTCCATTAAAAGGAGTAGTTTATAGTAGTGGTTCAAGTAATTTATCAGTAATGGTTGATGTAAGAAAGTCTGAAGAAAAAGCTAACACTATACAAGTTCAGCAACAAAGTCAACAATAAATTACTTTTGTTACTTCTTTATCTCAAAGAAAATAAAATTCTTTGAGACAAATGATTTATATATTTTAAGATAATATTAATCTTCTATTATTAACTCTTCTACTGATTTTTGAACTCTAGTAATAAGATCTAAACGAACTTTAAGTCCGTTTTCTTTTAGAAAATCAACTGATAAATCTAATTCAGGACTAAGAAGTTTAAATATTCCATTAATCTCTTCTATTATTAAATTTGTCATTTCTAAGTTTCCATTAAATCGAACACGGTTATCTACTTCTTCAACAAGTTTTCCAAGTGTAAAGAAATAATCACTACTTCTTTGCTTTCCTCTTGTAGTCTTTTCTCCCCATATTTCTTTTATTAATGAAAGGGCATGATCTAAATCATTATAATTTATAGGAGTTTCATTAATAGATATTTTTTTAAATATTGCATCCAATTCAATGATTTCACCAAATGCTGAAGCGTTAATATATATACGACTAATAATTGCACTTTCTCTTGCATTTGCTGTCATTGCTGCAATATTAGCTTGATGATCACCAAATATTGCATTTTTTAAAAAATCTACAGAATCAGTATATTCTAATTCTACACCAAATTTTTCATAAAGTATTACACCTGCGTTCTTGTCTACATCAATAATATTATCAAATGCTTCTTCAATTTTATACAATGTTGTTTCAATACGTTCTAAATATCGACCAAGCCAATACATATTTGTGGCTACATTTGCTGTTAATAATTGTTCCATTTTTATAACTCCATTACCCAAGTATCTTTAAATCCACCACCTTGAGAAGAGTTTACAAGGTAGTTACCTTCTTCTAATGCATATCTTGTTAATCCACAGTTCCAAACTTTTACGTCTTCTCCTGCAACAACATAAGCTCTAAAATCTGCCTTTCTGTCTTTTAATTCATTATTTAAGTAACATTTTTCATCATAGAATTCAATTAGCTCTTGAGCAATAAATCTTCTTGGACTTGCTTTTATAGTAGCTTTTAAATCTTCAATCTGTAACTTAGTCATTGAATGCCCAAATAAGACTCCATATCCACCAGCTTCAGCTACATCTTTTATAACAAGCTTTTCCATATTATTCATTACATATTCCATATCTTCTTTAAAATAAGGAAGATACGTAGGTGCATTTCTTAAAATAGGTTCTTCATTAAGATAGTATTTAATCATTTTAGGTACAAAATAATAAATTCCTTTATCATCAGCAACACCATTACCTATTGCATTCATAAGAGCAACATTTCCACTTAAATAAGCTTCAACAAGTCCTGGAACACCAATTAAACTTTCTGGATTAAAAAACTTTGGATCAATAAAATCATCATCTAATCTTCTATATATAGATCCTACAAGTATTTTTTGTCCATTATAATTTTTAAAATAAACTTTTTTATCTATAACAACTAATTCACTTGCACGAACAAGTTGTGCTCCAATTTTTTCAGCAAGATAACTATGTTCATAATATGCAGAATTAAATCTACCAGGAGTTAATAAAACATTAATTCCGCCTGTATTTACATAATTCATTGCATCAGTGATAAATTTTGGATAAGATTTAATTGGTTCTATCTTAAAGTTTTCAAAAAAATCAGGATATATTTTTCTATAAGTATTACGCACAGATAAGGGATAACTAGAACCACTTGGAACTCTTAGATTATCTTCTAAAATAACCCATTCATCATCTTTTGAATCTTTTACAAGATCAATACCATTTATGTGAGCTCTGATTTTTTTAGAAGGTGAAAATCCAACAAACTCTTTTAAATAACCACCTGCACTATCTACAAATTCTTGAGGGACAACACCATCTTTTACAATTTTTGCATCTGTGTATAAATCTTCTAGAAAAAGATTTAATGCAGTAACTCTTTGCACCAACCCTTTTTCAATCTTACTAAACTCTTTCTTAGAAATAATACGTGGTATAACATCAAAAGGCAAAGATTGTTCTACAAAATTTCCATCTTTATAAAGATTAAAATTTACTGCAAACTTATCCATATATATTTTAAACTCTTCAATTTTTTGTCTATCTTGTTTTGAAAATATTTCCCAAAACTTTTTATGAATTTCAGTTGATTTCTCTAACATAAATTACCCCTACTTACGAATTTTTATATACCTGATTTATATATACCCAACTCTTTAATTAATTAGGTACATATTATATTATTTTAAATCGTTTTTACATTCTAACTGAAATAAAATTTAATTGCGCTAATTTCTGTATATATTATATACTAAATATCATTTGCTGTCTAGTAAATTAATATATAAAAATTAACTATCTTATAAATTTATTTTGTATAATTTATTTTGTATAATTTATTTATACATTATAATATTACATAAAAACAACAATTGACACTAAACTATGATAGAATGTTGAATAAAATTATAAATTAATACTTCAAAATATACTTATAAAAAAAGGAAATAATTTGCAAAAACTTACACCAGAAGGTCAAAACCTAGTAAATAATCTGTCTATTAAATATAACTTAAGTGCAGAAGCTATAATCCATATGATTGGAGCAGTTAATAATGGAGGTGGTTCTATGGCACAATTTAATTCACCAGAGTTAGGTGGTTCAGGACAATGGATGCAAGGTGGAATGACTATGGTAGGTGATATGTTTAATAATGGACTTAAAAATACTGTGGATAATCTTTGTACAGAAATTTCTAATTCTTTATTATCAACTCAAGTATTTCCTATTATTCCTGCTGGCACAAAAGGAAGTAATCAATGGTGGCCAAGTGACTTAGGTATTCCATTTAGTAGTGGCTCACAAAACAGTACTCATTATGCAGTATTTCCCAATAGGCTTGCTGTTGAGTTAAATGGCAATGTAACTATTTATGACACTCTTGATAACAATATAGGTGGTGTTTCACAACAACAAGGAGGAAATGATTCTCTTACTTTTAGCAGTCAATATGGAACTATTTTAGTTTCAACACTTCCTGTTATATCAGGGACAGGTAATATTCCACCTCTAGAGAATAATAATTTCCTACAAGCAGATTTTTCCAATCCAACTCCTTTAAATGAAGAAACTACGCAAATTGATACAAGTTCAACACAGCCATCACACTCAATAAACTCAATTATAGAAATGATTGAACAACTTGGTAAATTACATCAAGCGGGTGTTCTTTCGGATGATGAATTTAATACAAAAAAAAGTGAATTACTAAGTAGGCTTTAACAGCCTACTTATGTTTTAACTTACGCTGTAGGTAAATTAAATCTTTTAGTATCTAAAACACCCTCACTATCAAAAGATAAATAGTATAAAATATCTTTTTTAACAGGAAGTCCTGTTAAGTGTCTAATTGCTAAATTTGCTTGTAATGATGCTATATGCATTACAATTGGACAAGCTATTCCATTTGGTTTTCTATCATTTACAACAAATACAGCCTCATAAGATGCTTTCTCAAAAAAACAAACTTGACCATGAAATTCTTCAACAGAACCATAAATCCAAGGCTGATTGTTTTCTAAACAATATTCATTTATAGCAGCACGTGTTGGAAGATTATCAGTTCCATCAATTACTAAGTCAAACTCTAAACCTCTTTTAGCAAAATCTTGAAAACTTTCATTATAAGCTGTTACTTTTGTATAAGGGCATCTTGACTCAACTAGTTCTTTTAAAACTTCACATTTAGCTTTTCCATCGTCACCAACTTTAAAACCAATTTGTCTGTGAATATTATGAACACCTACTTCGTCAAAATCAACAAAAGCAAACTCCCCTATTCCTGAAGCTCCAAGTGCAATAGCTAAAGAACAGCCAAGCCCTCCACTTCCAATTATTACTACTTTTTTAGATGACAAAGAATCTTGTGTTTCTTCACCCCAAAGCTTTATTTGTCTATTAAAAAATTCATGTATTTCGCTCATGTTTTAATCCTTAGTATATAAGTATAGTTTATTTTTATTATGTATATTTGTAATGATAGCAGATTTACTTTAAAGTTTTTTGACCTTTTTAACTCTTTGTTTTTCTTTTGTATTAAATTTATTTATTTTCTCATACTATTTCATATAGTAATGCTTTCAGTTTTTAAAAATATTTAGAATATTCTATTTTATATATAATTTTTAGGGTTATAAAGGTTAATAGAGATACCCACTTTTAAGTGGGTTTTTATAAGATTAAAATTTTTCTTGTGTAGTAAAAATTAGTTTTGCTTCATCAAGAAGCTTTTGTGCTTCTTCTAATTCTTTTATTCCTGTTTTGTAAACTTCTATTGAATCACTTAATGTGATTTGTGGATTTGATAGTTTTTCTAAAAGTTGTTTTGCTTCTATTATTTTATCTTCAAAAACTAGTTTTTCATTTTCTTTACTCATTGTTTTCCTTCTAATATTTTTTTAACATGTTCTTCAAATTTATCAACTTCTACTAAAAATGAGTCATGTCCTGATTTACTATCGATTAATTTATATGTTACTTGTTCTTGTTTCCCAAGTTTGATCATTATATCTCTTATTTCTTCCATTTCTTCAGGAAAAAATAACATATCATCATTAAAAGCGATTAAATGCAGATTACATTTTAGCTTATCAAATGAATCTTCTAACTTATCTTTATTTCTTCCTGCATCGAAGATATTCATTGTTTTACAAATATAAAGATATGACAAGGGATCAAATATTTTTGGAAAAGAGTATGCGTTATATTCTAAATATCGCTCTACTTCAAATCTTCCAAATAATTCGTATAAACCATCTGTTCTACTATATTCTCTTCCAAACTTTTCATTAAATAAACTAGGAGATAAATATGCTATTAATCCAGCCATTCTACCAACTGCAAGTCCAGGTAATCCACTGGCAACTAAATCTTCTTTTGAATAAAGTCCATTTTTAAAAACAGGATCATGTCTAATTGCTTCAATTGCAATTTTATTAATAGCAATTGCCCAAGGTCTTGTATATGCAGTTGTAGCCATTGCAATTACCGTATTGGTAAATTCTGGATATTCAATAGAATAACAAAGTGCTTGCATTCCACCCATAGAACCACCAATAACAGCGGCTGCATTTTTTATTCCTAATTTCTCATACAAATTCATTTGTGCTTTCACAATATCAGAAATTGTTAAAATAGGAAACTTTAATCTATACTCTTTTTTAGTACTAGGATCAATGCTAAGTGCATTAGTTGAACCAAATGTGCTTCCTAAGTTATTTGAACAAATTACAAAATATTTTTTAGTATCAACTACTTTTCCATCACCAATGAATTTATCCCACCAACCAGGCTTAGCTTCATCACCATAACGACCAGCTGCATGATGTGAACCTGCTAGTGCGTGACAAATTACAATAACATTAGATTTATCTTCATTTAACTGTCCATAAGTCTCATACATAAGTTCATATGATTCTAAAATTCTTCCACTTTCTAAGTGTAATGGCTCATCAAATTTCTGAATTTTTGTTTCTATTACCAAATTATTTCCAATCCTATGCTAATGCGTTTTGTAAATCATTAATTAAATCATCAACATCTTCTAAACCAACTGATAATCTTATTAATCCAGGTGTTACACCACAAGCTAATAAATCTTCATTGCTAAGTTGTTGATGTGTTGTTGATGCACTATGTGTAACTATTGATTTAGTGTCACCTATATTTGTAACTAATGAGAATATTTCTAATTTATCAATTACACTTTTTGCTTTATCAAAAGAACCCACATCAAATGATAATAATCCTGATGCTCCATCTTTTAAATATTTAACTGCATTATCATAGTTTTTATCACCTTCTAAAAGTGGATATTTAATTTCTTTAACATTTGCATTAGTTTTTAAAACTTGAGCAATTTTTAGAGTTGATTTACTATGTTCTTTAATTCTTAGACTAAGAGTTTCTAATCCTTGAATTAATAGCCAAGAATTAAAAGGAGCAGGAACTGCACCTAAATCTCTCATTAGTCCAAGCCTAGCTCTTAAACAAAAAGCAGGGAAATCTAAATCAGTATAAACTAATCCATGATAAGACATATCAGGTTCATTAAAATGAGCATATCTTGGATTTGATTTTAAAAAGTCATTTAATCCATTTCTTTCAACAATAATTCCACCCATAGCCAAACCTTGACCAGTTACATACTTTGACGTTGAATGAACAGAAATATCAATACCCCAATCAAAAGGTCTAAATAAATATGGAGTTGCAACAGTATTATCAACCATTGACATAATATTGTGTTTTTTTGCAATATTTACAATACTCTCAATATCAATAACATCAATAGAAGGATTTGTAATTGACTCAAAGAAAATAGCTTTTGTTTTATCATCAACTAAATCTTCAGCACTAGAAACATTAAATGTATCAAAAAATCTAACTTCTATACCGAATCTTTTTAAAGTATGCACAAACTGATTATATGTACCACCATAAAGTTTATCTGCTGCTATTATATTATCACCTGGTTCACAAACATTTACGATTGCATAAAAAATTGCTGACATTCCAGAAGCAGTTGCTAGTGCAGCATTTCCACCTTCAACTTGAGCAAATCTTTTTTCTAAAACATCAGTCGTAGGGTTAGATAATCTTGTATAAATATTTCCCAATTGTCTTAAGGCAAATAAATCAGCACCATGTTCTGTACTTTTAAACTCAAATGCAGTTGTCTGATATAAAGGTACAGCCATAGTAAGTTGTGAGTCTTTATCGTATCCTGCATGTATTGCTAATGTTTTTGCATCCATAGTTTAGTTTCCTTAGTGTAGTTTTTTTAGTATTGAATATTATCAAAAGTAATATAAGACTAGCTTTTAATTATGCAATTAAATTAAATTATTAGGCATTTTTAATTTCATCAAAAGAAATTTTTATAATTTCTTGCCATTTTAAATCAGGTGACCATTCTTCAAATAATGAAATATTTATATCATCGAAAGGCGTTTCTAAAATATACTTATGGTAAATATACATAAACGCGCTAACTCTATAATTTAAAGCACAATGAACCCACACTTTATTTGAACCAAGGGCTTGTAAAGTATTTAAAAACAACTTTACATCTGAAGCTTTTGGATTATCAAAGTCTACAGGAATATGGAAATAAGCCATTTTTAAACTTGTTACAATCTTATCTTCATTTTCAATCGCATTTGAGGCATTATGTAATGCTAAATTTATAACTACATCAAATTCATTTTTTGCAATATCTTCAAATTGTTCAACACTAGGTTGACCCGATGTTGATATTAGTTCATTTATTTTTATGTAGTTTAATATTTCTTCCATTTTTTGCCTTTTATTTATTAACTTCTTTATTATTTTGTTAGATTATACACTATAAGAATAGTTGATTAAGTTAATTTCTATATAATTTCTTAATAAAAATATTAAATAAAGAGATATATAAATGAATATGATAAAAGCAAAATCAATAGATGCTATAAATGCTTATGAATTAGTAAGTAATTTACAAAAAAGATTTGTAGAAAAATTAAATAATTTAAGTAAACAAATAGGGGAAGATAAACAATTTGAAGAAGTTATATGGTTAAGAGATGAAGGAATACATGGAGGAGGAAATAGATATGAAGCACGAGACAATGTACTTTTCAATACTGCAAGTGTTAATGTTTCACAAGTTCATTATGATGAAGATGAAAGTAAAAGACTTCAAAGTGCTAGTGCTATATCTACAATAATTCATCCCAAAAACCCAAATGTACCTTCAATTCATATTCATATTTCTCTAACACAAATCAGAAATAATGACGCTTATTGGAGAGTTATGGCTGATTTAAATCCAGCAATTGCTAATAATGAAGATAAAGAAGTATTTAATAATTCTCTTAAAGAACTTTCTTTTTCAGATTATGAAGAAGGAATTAAACAAGGTGATAAGTATTTTTCTATTCCTGCTTTGAATAGACACAGAGGTATCTCTCATTTTTATCTAGAGAACTATAAAACAAGTAAAAAAGAAGATGCCCATACATTTGCAAAAAGTTTTGGAGAAGGAATAATTGATACATATATAAATATTATTGAGAGTGCTTTTAAAACAAGAAAAGAATTTTCAAGTGAAGATATAAAAGAACAACTTGATTATCATACACTTTATTTATTTCAAGTTTTAACACTAGATAGAGGAACTACTTCAGGATTATTAGTTCACAACCAAAATGATGTAGGAATTATGGGTTCTCTTCCATCTTTTATAAATAAAGAGTTATTAAGGTCATGGCAAGAAAAAGTACAAAAACCTCAAGATGAACTTGTTGAGAACTTAGTTAAGGTAATAAATGATGATGGTAAAGTTGATACTAAAACGAAAGAAAAACTAGCCTTAGCAGTACGAACTTTTTATAAAAAATATCCAGAAGCATTAAGTAATCAAGCTAGTGGGAATGTTATTCCATCAACTGTATCAAATCACAAAGGATAAAACATGGCAATTTTTGGACAACTTTCACAGATTAAAGAGCAAATCAACAATGAATATTTTCAACTTGCATTTAATTATTTAGAGAATATTGATAATGATTTTTTTCAAATTAAAGAAAATGAATGTATTAAAGAAATGATAAGTGATGATATTTTTGTTTTAAAACAAGCATATCATACAAAAAATAGAAGTGATTGTTTTTTTGAATCTCATAAAAAATATATTGACGTTCAATTTATGCTTAGAGGTGATGAATATATGGATGTAACGGATATTCAATCTTTAGAAGCAATAAATGAATATGATGAGAAAACTGATTTTATTAAATATAAAGGTAAAGAAAAAAATATATCAAAATTACTAATAAAACAAAATCATTTAGCAATATTTTATCCAAGTGATGCTCACCAACCTTGTATAAAAACTAACAAATCTGAACTGATATATAAAGCAGTTATAAAAATTCCTCTTGAATTAATAAACTAAATCTTCCAATGATTTAGTTTATTAGAATCTAAATCTTTTTTAATATGCTTACACAATAAAGGGAAGAATTCTAAAAAATCTTTTTCAATATCTTTTAAATTTACATGCACATCATAAAAATATCCTGATGCTGTTTCTCTTTTTAATAATCGTTTTGAGAGTCGCAAATCCATTCTTTTAAATGATGTATTTAACTGTTCCAAAGTATGGTATTTATTTAATAAATCTTTGTTTATTAAATTCATAACTATTTCATTTGGTCTATTTGGTAAATATTCTAAACTTTTTTCAGCTTTATTGTAAAAATTATCTGTAAATTCTTTTAAAGAAATGTTCGAATATAAATGCCAATTTTTCGTAAGTAAATAATCATAAGTTAAATCAATAATTACGGGTTTTAAAAGACCTTTTTCTCTTAATCTTTTTTTACTTGCTTTTACAATTTCATGTTTATCTGTAAATGAATCAATTAGTATATGGGTTTTCATACCATTTTTTACGTGTTTACTAGCATTTTCCCAAGTCTTAGCTTTTAAAGGATCAGCAAGAATATTTCCTATTTTAAAATCAATATGTTCTTCTGATAAAAATGCGTGTGCAAGCCAATTCATTCATTTCCTTTTTCAATAAATGTACTTTATATTAATAAACTTAAATGACAATAAAACAAATATTTATACATAATATTATATACTTCGTTTACTAACTTAAAGGAAATTATTTGAACGTAGATATGACAAAAGTAGCAAATGTAATTTTATACATGTTACATAAAAAAGTTGAGCATTTAAACGACAAAAAATTATCAATTATGCTTTTTTTAATAGAGTATAATCATATTAAATTTTGTGATAAAAAAATATTCAATGAAGAGTTTATAAAAAACTCTAGAAACCCTGAACCAGTTCTTTTAGGAGAACTTTTTGATGTTATAGCAAATAATGAAGATTTAGAAGAAGAGGACGAAAGACTTTACTTTATTCAAGAATTATTAGATTATATTGATATTGAAGTAGTAGAAAGAAAAAAATTTGTTGAGTTAAAATTTCTTAAAATGGAAGAAGAATTTGATGAATCAATATTTGATGAAGATGAAATGAAAACTATTCATAAAATAGTATCAGAACATAAAGATACAAGTCCTAGAAATATTGCAAATTCATGTTTCCAAATTGACGACTTAAGAAAAATAGAAAACGGTAGTGTAATAATCTAACTAAAAGTTTTTCTTAAAATTAATGATATCACTTTTTGTTAGAGTCAATTTATTAATTTGACTTTTTTGTAAAATAGGATTCATTAATGCATCTTTTACATTTATATGTGGAATTCCTACTAAATGTGCAATTTCATGAGCTAAAATTACTTTTAGCTCTTGTTTATTATCAAAACCATATATTTCTATTTTATTCATAATATTTTTGACACTTTTTTCTTTAACTCTTTTTCCATCTTTATAAAATATTTTTGAAGTTACTTGTTTAATGCCAATAGCATTACCTTTAACTTTTTTAAAGTTTCTGTTTATTCTTTCTATTTCATTATTTAATATATTAAATTCTCTTATTAAATTGTTTTGTAATCTGATTTTTTGATTATATGAACTTAGTTTTGTCCTTAATTTTCTTTCATCTTTTTTAAACTTTGAAGAAAAACTTTTTATCTTTTTCTTTTCTTTTTTAATATAATCTTTTATTCTAATTAGCTCTTCTTTAGGAAAAGTTTTTTGTTTATTTACTATTGAAACATAATCATTTAAAGCTTTTATTTTTTTATTTAAAATACTTCTAGTATTCTTTATATCTTGTTTCATAATATTTATTTTACTTAATTTTGAGGGTAAAGAAGATTGTACTTTTTCAATTTTTGATTTTTTGATTTTTGATTTTTCTAATTTTCTATTTAGTCTTTGTTCAAGTTTTGAAGCATGTATATAAAGAATATCAATTACTTTTCCATTTTCACTATAATCAAATATATTCATATTAAGTTTTGACTCAAAAAGGTACTCTGTTTCACTTAAAATATTACGTACTTCTTGTTTATTAATTTTATTTTCATAATAATTATCAATCACCCCTACTTTAATCATCTCATAAGATGCGAAAGATGAAGATAAAAAGAGTAAAAGTAGAGCTATAATTTTTCTTAACATAATGTATTTTAATTAAATTACTATTTATCAAAGCTTACTTTAGTTAAAAAAGGAGCTTATTTAGATATTATTAAAATCTAAAAAATAAGGAAAATTATGCCAATACAAGAAAATCAAAATGTAAGTTTACATTATGAACTAAAAATAAATGATGAAACAGTAGATACAAACTTTGATAAAGAAGCAATAAGTTTTATTTATGGATCTGGACAAATAATTGAAGGCTTAGAGCTTGGAATAAAGCAAATGAAAGAAGGCGAAACAAAAACAATTAAAGTACCTTCAGAAAAAGCATATGGGCAATATGATGAATCATTAAGCCAAATAATTGATATTAAAGAATTTGATGGAATTGATTTACAAATTGGAATGGTATTAGAAGCTGATAACAGCCATGATGAAGTTGTTAAAGCAACTGTAACAGATGTTACTAAAGAACATGTTACTGTTGATTATAACCACCCCTTAGCAGGTGCAGATTTAGAATTTAAAGTTTTAATAAAATCTATTTCTTAAAAATTAATACAAGTAAGCACTTTAGTAAAAACTTAAGTGTTTTCTTTTTTTAATAAATAAATACTTTTTCCAAGAATAAATAAAAAGACTTTTCTTAAAAGTTTAACAAATGGATAAACAACATTTCTAAAAAAATTGTTATTAGTTAAATGTACTTTTCTCTTTGATAAAGTATTTAAAAAAACAATAGCATCAACACCTTGATAAACCTCTTTATCATTAGTTCTTACTATAAATCCATCATCAATATTAAAGCCATTTATTTTAAATTTTTCTAATTCGTTTATATATTCTCGTGCATTACACAAAATTAGTTCATTGTTTTCTTTTATAACTATATATTTAGAGTATAAGTTACAAAAAGGACATTCTTTATCATAAAACACTTCTATTTTCATTTTACGTCTTCCTTATTATTTAAATAATTATTTATTAAAGTTTTAATTTTATTTTTGTCTTCATTTAAAATAATGAAATGTGCATTCATTGAAGCATCGGAAATATTCCCTAATAAAATTTCATCATTTTTATTTTTAAAAAGATGTATTTTTGAACCTGATATTCCGCCAATTGATATTTTTAAACACTTATTATCTAACTTCTTTAAATATCTTGAACCTCTTGAAAAACCAATATATATTTTAGAGTCAGGTAATTTAAAACCTGATAGATTCTTTGCTTGTGAATCAATTATTTCATAAGAGTATTCTTTTATAAACTCATATACAATTGCATTCATTTGCTTATGTTGTAAAGCAGTTCCTGAAGCTGGATTTCCTTTGATATAGACAATATCAAGATTTGACATAAACACTCTTTTTTGCAAAGTATAGCTAAAATGCCTAAAAAACTTAGAAATACGTATACGATAATTAAAGCTAATAAATAGTAGCATCACATCTTAAAAAAAGAAAAAATCAATAAAAGAGAAATAATGTATAATCCAATATCATGTGAATTTTTTGACCAACTAAATGTTGCAATGCAAAGAAAAATACCTTCGACAATAATTTATGAAAATGATGATGAAGAAAAAGAAACAGTATCAGGTCTTATTAAAACTATGGAAGTAATAGATGGAATAGAATTTATGGTTTTAGATTCAAAAGAAAAAATAAGATTAGATTGTGTTATTAAATTTAATGGTAAAAAACATAAAGAAGAATAAAAAGATGCTTTAAAAAGCTTTTAGATAGACTTCATTCACACGTAACGGAGTAAATAATGCAAAGAGATGAAGAAATAGAACAAATACTAGATAGCATAAGAAAAGTAGCCTTTTATGTAGGTCATGGAAAGTATAATGATTATATGAGCACAAATCAAGTTCTAAAAATTAAAGCAACATTGGAAAGTATTCTTGAAACTGAAAAAGAGTACAAAATAGCAAAGGAAGAAGAAAAAGAGTTAATTTATAAACGCTTAGTTAAGTATCAAACTTTTAGTATTAAAGATTTTATTAATTATGAGATATAAAATAAACTCTAAAGAAAGAGTATAAAAGTTACTTGTATTAATTTTAGGTAAAAGATATTTTACTATTATTCTATTTTATAACAGTCTTTTCACTATAATTCAAATAAAAATAGGATAATACATTATGAGCGAAAAATCAAACGAATTTTTACAAAGAGCAGATGCTCAAATTGCAATTGCGAATGAACAACTACAACAAGGACTAACATTAGGTGAAGTAAGTGCTTCATATTTGTATGGTTCAGTACGATTTAGTACTTATATGGCATGTACTTCATATAAGACAGCAGAAGAAATGCTTGCAGATAAAGATGAAATTGTAGAGTACTTTACAAAAGAATATAAATTAGCACTAGAAGAGCATCTAAATAATCATGCAGTTACTCATGACTTTACAAAGAATCCAGAAAAATAATTAGAAAAAAAGATTACAGAACAAAATTAAAAAGAAAGTGTTAAATTCAAAATTCAACGCAGAGTAAAGCATAAATATAATGCTTTACTTTAATTTTTATACGTGGTAGTTTGGAGCTTCATTCGTTATTGTTACATCATGAACATGACTTTCTTTAAGTCCAGCTGATGTAATTTCAACAAACTCTGCAGTTTCTTGGAAGATTTTAATATCAGCGCTTCCTAAGTAACCCATTGATGATCGTAAACCACCAACCATTTGGTGAATAATATCAGCTATTGAACCTCTATATGCAACTCTACCTTCAATACCTTCGGGTACAAGTTTATCAGCAGCAGTTCCTTCTTGGAAATATCTATCAGTACTTCCTTTTGTCATAGCTCCTATAGAACCCATTCCTCTATATGTTTTGAATTTTCTTCCTTGGTATAAAATTAATTCACCAGGAGATTCATCAGTTCCAGCTAATGCAGAACCCATCATTACAGATGATGCACCAACAGCTAATGCTTTTGCAACATCACCAGAGTATTTAATTCCACCATCAGCAATAATTGGAATTCCATACTTAGCACCTTCAGCAGCACACTCATCAATAGCAGAAATTTGAGGAACACCTACACCTGCAACAATTCTAGTTGTACAAATTGAACCAGGTCCAATTCCTACTTTAACACCATCAGCACCAGCATCAATTAATGCTTTTGTACCTTCAGCAGTTGCAACATTTCCAGCAATGATTTCAACATCTAATACTTTTTTAATAGTTGTAACAGAATCTAAAATACCTTTTGAATGTCCATGAGCTGAATCCATAACTAAAACATCAACACCTGCTTCAACTAATGCAGTTGCACGATCAAGTTGACCAACACCAATAGCAGCACCAACTCTTAATCTTCCAAAAGTATCTTTACAAGCATTTGGATGTTCTCTTTTTTTGTTAATATCTTTAATTGTAATTAAACCAATTAATTTATTATCATCATTAATAATAGGTAATTTTTCTATTTTATTAGCATGCATAATTTCAGCTGCTTCTTCTAAAGTTGTACCTTTAATTGCAGTAATTAATGGAGAATGAGTCATTTTATCAGCGATAACTTTTGTAAAGTCTTTTGTAAATCTCATATCTCTATTTGTAATAATTCCTAATAATGAATTATTATCATCAACTACAGGAATACCAGAGATTTTATATGATGCCATAATATCTTCAGCATCTTGAAGCGTTTGATCTTTTTTAATTGTAATTGGATCTGTAATCATTCCAGATTCTGATCTTTTAACTTTTCTTACTTGCATAGCTTGAGTTTCAATATCCATATTTTTATGAATAATTCCAATTCCACCAAGTCTAGCCATTGCAATAGCTGCCTCAAACTCAGTAACTGTATCCATAGCTGCAGATATAAAAGGTACATTTAATTCAATAGATTTTGTTAATTTACTTTTTAAACATACTTCTTTTGGTAAAACTTCAGACTTTGCTGGTACTAATAAAACATCTTCAAATGTTAACGCTCTTTTTCTTATTCTCATGATATTCCTTCTTATTTCTTATAATTAACGGCTTTTTCTAGTGATAACGCACCGTCAAACATTGTTTGCTCATCGTAAGCTTGTCCTATTAATTGAAGGCCAACAGGCATTCCATTTTCATCATTGTCTACAGGTACAGAAATAGCTGGAAGTCCAGCTAAATTAACTGAGATCGTATAAATATCACTTAAGTACATTTCAAGTGATGTTTTAAAGCTTCCAAACTCAGGTGCTGTTGTAGGAGCAACTGGTGAAAGAATTAAATCAGCATCTTTAAAAATTTCTTCATACTCATCTTTTATTAAGTGTCTTACTTTTTGTGCTTTAATATAATAAGCATCATAGTAACCAGAACTTAATACAAAAGAACCTAATAAAATTCTTTTTTGTACTTCATCACCAAAACCTTGAGATTTGGTTTGAACGTACATATTTTTTAGTCCACCCTCACCTTTTCTATTACCAAATCTTACACCATCCATTCGTGAAAGATTAGCTGATGCTTCAGCAGTTGCTACAATATAATATGAAGAAAGAATTTTACCTGTATCTAACATATTTTTGTGAACAATTTTATGCCCTGCTTCTTCTAAGGCTTTGATAGTTTTAGCAAATGCATTTTTAATAGCAGGACTAGCTTGATCAATAAAATTATCAATTACTGCAATTGTTAATTTTTTATTTTCATCAAGTTTTGGACTTACTGCTTCATAATCCACATTTGCAGAAGTAGAATCCATTGGATCATGTCCTGAAATGATGTCATATAAAATTGCTGCATCTTCAACATTTTGAGTTATTGGTCCACACTGATCTAAAGAAGATGAGTATGCTGTAATTCCATATCTTGAAACTCTTCCATAAGTTGGTTTCATTCCAACTACACCACAATAAGCAGCAGGTTGTCTAATTGAACCACCTGTATCTGTTCCTAAAGCCGCAATAGCAATACCACTAGCAACAGCTGCAGCACTACCACCTGAACTTCCTCCTGGAACTTTTGTATTATCTACAGGGTTTAATGTTTTTCCATAACAAGAAGTATCAGTAGAACTTCCCATAGCAAACTCATCCATGTTAGCACGACCAAAAGGGCTTAATCCTGCTTTTTCTAGATTATTAATTACTGTTGCATTATATGGAGAAATATATCCTTTTAAAATATTACTAGCACACGTTATTTCCCA
Organism: uncultured Campylobacterales bacterium; assembly: GCA_938084175.1. Classification (GTDB taxonomy): domain Bacteria; phylum Campylobacterota; class Campylobacteria; order Campylobacterales; family Arcobacteraceae; genus Poseidonibacter. Next base: position 1,027 of record CALKDR010000032.1, on the reverse strand, counting down.
ATTTTTAACATTAATGTTATCTTTTATAGCAATAGGAATTCCAGATCCTGTTATAGAAATATTAGTTGAAGTTAATTGCTCAACATACGCACCAATATTGTTTTCTTTAATTTTTATAGTTAAATCATCTCTTAATTTATTAATATCGTCACTACTTAAAGTAAGTGCCTCTTTTAGAGTTATCAAACGTTTCTCCTGTGATTTTACGATTATAGTATTACACCGGATTTTATCTAAAAAATGATTAAAAAATGGTAAAGGAAATATTAATTAAAATTAAAAAGAAAAATTTAAGTTTTGATTATTAGTTTTGTAATTGTGAGTTTTGTTTAGGTATAAAAAAAGGCAGAAGTCAATGACTTCTGCCTTTTCAAGAATTTGTATAATTAATTATTATACGAATGAAATGAATGCCATTTGAGTAGCATCACCTCTTCTGATTCTTGTTTTAATAATTGAAGTATATCCACCATTTCTACCTTCGTATTTAGGTGCAATTTCATTTATTAATTTTTTAGTAGCTTCTTTACTTTGTAATGCAGCAAATACTTGTCTATGAGTATTTAAATCTGCGTTTCTAGCAGTAGTTACTAATCTTTCAATATATCTTTGTAATTCTTTTGCTTTTGGAACAGTTGTTTCAATTTTTTCTCTTTCGATAATTGCAATTGCCATATTTTTTAACAATGCTTTTCTATGAGAAGAAGTTCTACTTAACTTTCTATATCCGTGCTTATGTCTCATGTTCTAAACCCTTAATTATGCTTTAAGTTGCTCTAATTTTCTTCTTAATGCAGAAGCAACGTTTTCTGGAAGTGTATCTTCAACTGGGAAACCAAGTGACTCTAGCTTTTCAGCAATTTCATCATAAGATTTTTTCCCAAGGTTTTTGATATTTTTAACTTCAACTTCACTCATAAGTACTAATTCACCTAAGAATTTTAATCCAGCTCTATCTAAAGAGTTGAATGATCTAGCACTTAAATTTAAGTCATCAATTTTGACAACTAAATCTTTTAGTTCTACT
>CALKDR010000031.1 GCA_938084175.1 uncultured Campylobacterales bacterium | reverse complement strand
TATTGAAACAACTTTCAAAGATGAAACTGAAACTGATTTATTCGGAGAGCAAGCTGTATTATGTGGTGGAGCTACTGCATTAGTTCAAGCTGGTTTTGAAACATTAACTGAAGCTGGATATGATCCACAAATGGCATACTTTGAATGTCTTCACGAATTAAAATTAATCGTTGACTTAATGTTTGAAGGTGGAATTGCTGATATGAGATATTCTATTTCAAATACTGCTGAGTATGGTGACTATGTTGCTGGAAAAAGAATTATCAATGATGAATCTAAAGCTGCTATGAGAGAATTATTAAAAGAAATTCAAGATGGTAGATTTGCAAAAGATTTCATCTTAGAAGGTCAATCTGGATACCCAAGAATGAACGCTGAGAGAAATAATCAAAGAGAAACACTAATTGAAAAAACTGGTGTAGAACTTAGAGAAATGATGCCTTGGATTGCAGCGAATAAAATCGTTCAACAAGACAAAAACTAATACAAAGATTAAGGAAGATTTTCTTCCTTAATTTATTGACTTAATATGAGCAATAAAAAAACTTCAAAAAAAACTAAAAAAAAATCATCACAAGTATCAAAATCTAAATTAGTAAAGATTTTCTTATTAATATTTTTATTTGCATTTATAGCTAGTGGATTAAGCTATTTTATAATGAAGAATGAAAATACAAACAAAAGTATTAAGAATGATATTCTAAAAACAGAAAAAACACTTCCTAAAAAACAAGATAAAGAAATAAACGAATATTTCGATAAACTTGAAACTCCAAAAGAAAAATTTGAAGAACAAACAGAAGAATTAAAAAAAGATTACGAGGAAGTAATAAAAGAACTTCCTAAAAAAAGTATTGAAAAAACTGAAGTAAAAAAAGAAACACAGAGAAAACAAATTATTACAAAAACTTCAAGAGATAAATATACACATAATAAAAAAGACAAGGCAGTTATTGCTATTCTAATTGATGACGTTAGTAGCAGTAGACAAAAAAAAGCAATCTTAGATATTGGATATAATGTAACTATGGCTTTTTTACCTCCTCAAAAAGGTCATTCAAATTCAGCAAAAATTGCACAAAATCAAAAAGTACATATGATACACATTCCAATGCAAGCATCTCCTAAATTTAAATCAACAGAAAAGATTACTTTAACAATAGATGACTCTTACAAAAGAATTGAAAGTATTATAAAGAACTTAAGAAAGTTATACCCAAAAGCAGTATATACAAATAACCATACAGGTTCAGTATTTACACAAAATGATGATGCAATGGATAAACTATTTAAAGCATTAAAAAAATATGATTTTGTTTTTGTTGACAGTAGAACAACTGCAAAATCAGTAGCTAAAAAATATGCCTTAAAATATAATATGCCTTATATCGTAAGAAATACTTTTTTAGATAATGAAAAAGATTACACATACATTCAAAATCAATTAAAAAAAGCTATTAAAATTGCTAAAAAAAGAGGATATGCAATTGCAATTGGACATCCGCATTCACTAACACTAAAAGTACTAAAAGAATCAAAACACTTACTAAAAGATGTTCAACCAATTTTTATAAATAAACTACCTTATCTTTAAGCTTTAAAATATATAACTAATAATATTATTAATAAAAATATTATTAGGATTTTTATGATTAATGAAATCAACTTTGAAATTCCAGAATTAAAAGATATGAAAAAGTATCCTAAAGAACTTTTTTACATTGGAAATACAAAACTACTTAAAAAAAAGAAAATATCCATAATAGGCACAAGAAGACCTTTTGCATATACAAAAGAGTTTACTCATAAATTAGCATCAAAGTTATCAAGCTTTGATATTTGTATAGTAAGTGGAGCTGCTATGGGTGTTGATGCTATTTCTCATTTTGCCGCGGGTGAAGACAATACAATTGCTGTTGTTGCAAATGGTTTAGATATAAGATATCCAAGTGTAAATAAAAATTTGATCTCAAATATAGAAAAAAATGGTTTAGTTTTATCTGCATATCAAAAGGGTGAAAAGCCACGAAATTATACTTTTGTTTTAAGAAATGAAATAGTTGTAGCCCTTGGAGATATTCTTATAGTTACACAAGCTGATTTAAAATCAGGATCATTAACATCTGTTAATTATGCACTTAAAATGGGTAAAAAAGTATATACATTAGCACACAGAATAAATGAGAGTTTAGGAACACAAGAGCTAGTAAAAAAAGGATTAGTTGAAGTTATTTACGATCTTGATGAGTTTATTCAAAGTATAACTAAAGAATTACCATTATTAAAAGCAAAAGATGAAATACTTGAATTTTGTGATTCAAATCCAAGTTATGAAGAAGCTATACTAAAATATGGAGATAAAATTTCTGAATATGAAATAGAAGGAAAAATTAAAATACAAAATGCAAAAGTATCAATAAGTTAAATTGCAGAGCAGTGTTTTTTCCCCTTCACTTTTAATAAAATCAAATAACCCAAAAGTCCTGAGAGAATTGAACCAATTAAAATCGCTAACTTATCTGTATATGAAAACATAGCTGAATCTTGAAAAGCTAAGGAATCAATAAATAAACTCATAGTAAATCCAATTCCTGTTAAAACACTAATACCATAAACCTGTCCCCATGTAGTATAACGTGGAAGCTTAGCAAAATTGAATTTTACTGCTAGATAAACAAATAAAAATACTCCTAATTGCTTACCAATAAATAGTCCAAAAATAATTCCTAAAGAAACGGGATTTACAACTTCCTCAAAAGATAAAGATCTAAGATCAATACCTGCATTTACAAAAGCAAAAATTGGCAGTATATAAAAAGCAACCCAAAAATGGATATAGTGCTGTAAACTTCTTACAGGTGAAACTCTTTTTCTCTTTTCATTTATTGCATTTAAAGGAATTGTAAAAGCTAGAATAATTCCAGCTAAGGTAGCATGAACGCCTGATTTTAATACAAATACCCAAAGAACAACTCCAACTAATGCATATGCACTAACAAGTGTTATTTGCATTTTATTCATAGTAATGAGTATTAAAATACAAAAAGATGCCATAATTAAAGATAGTACAGATACCTCTGAAGTATAAAAGAATGCAATAATTAAAATTGCACCTAAATCATCAAAAATAGCTAATGCCATTAAAAATATCTTAAGAGAAGTAGGTACTCTTTTTCCTAATAAAGATACAATTCCTAAAGCAAAGGCAATATCAGTTGCAGTTGGAATTGCCCAACCTTTTAATGCAAACTCATTATCATAATTAAAAAAAACGTATACTAAAGCAGGAACTAACATACCACCAATAGCGGCAATACCAGGTAGTGCTATTTTAGAGAAAGTAGATAAATGACCTAATATTAACTCTCTTTTAATCTCTAAACCAATTAATAAAAAGAAAATTGCCATTAATCCATCATTTACCCAAAGGATTAGAGGTTTGGATATTTCAAGTAAAGAGCCTATTTTAAACTCAATAGTAGTATGTAAAAAATTATTGTAAAATTCGGATAAAAAAGTATTACTAAATATTAATGCAAGAACTGTAACAAACATCAAAATAATACCGGCTGTTGACTCTTTTTGTAAAAATTTCCGTACTAATACTTTCATAATATTCGCCTTTAAAGCTTAATGTATTATTTTAGTATAAAGTACTTTATTAAATATTAAATTGAATTTTACTGTCTTATTAGTGTCTTAATTGATAAGTAATATCTCCAGCACCAACACCTAAGAAAATACCTTCATCGTAACTTTTGATAATTTTTTCATCTTTTATTAAATCAATTCTTCCATTTGTTGAAGATATTCTATCTGCAAAAATTGGATTATAAGCAGCGAACTCTTTTTCAAAATCTATATCTATTTTTTGTTCACCTGGAATCGTCCAAATAGGAAGAATAATTAATTCATCACATCTTCTAAAACACTTTTTAAAGCCTTCTAAATTATCATTTGTTCTTGAGTATTTATGTGGTTGCCATAAAACAATTCTGTTATTTAGATTTGTTAAATTATCATATAGCTCAATAGATTTCATAGTAACTTCAATCTCTGTTGGATGATGTGCATAATCATCAATTACAACGAAATTATCATTTGCTTGAACAACATCAAATCTTTTTTTGATACCTTTGTATTTTAAAAGATTAATTCTAATACTTTCAACATCAAGCTCATTAAGGGCTGCAAGTATTGCTAATGAAGCATCAACAGCAATATGATAACCAAAGCCCCATACTTCAAATGTTCCTAAGTTTTTTAAATCAAATCTAGTACAAGGTTGCTTATCTTTTAATGTATATGATAAATTTTTTATATCTTTACTTGGATAAAGGTAAGTAGCTTCTTCAATTTTTAACTTTTGTATATCTTTATCTTCAGCATTTAAAACTCTTTTTTTAGCTAAACCTATAAAACTTTCATAAGCACTATAAAATTTATCATAATCATAGTGATAATATTCCATATGCTCAGGCTCAGCGTTCGTTACAATTGCACAATATGGATTTGAAAGTAAAAAAGACGCATCAGATTCATCTGCTTCAAAAGCAACTAAATCATTTACATATCTAAAATTTGAACCAAAATCTTTTGAAATTGCACCAATAAGTGCAGAACTTTGTAAAATTGAAGCTAATATTGCAGTTGTGGTAGATTTTCCATGAGCACCTGCTACACAATAGTTCTTTTTATCACCTAAAATAATAGGAAGAGCTTCTTTTCTTGAAAGTGTTCTAATTTGATTTAATCTTGCTTGAATTAACTCGGGGTTTTCATCTGTAACGGCTGCTGAGTAAATTACTAAATCAAAATCATCTTTGATATTTGAAGCTTCTTGAGGACAAGAAACACTAATACCTTCATTTTGAAGCTCTTTTGTGATTGGTGAGTCTTTCATATCAGAACCACTTATTTCATGACCATTATTATTTAAAAAACGAGCTAATGCTGAAAGTCCAATTCCACCTATTCCTATAAAATGTACTTTCATTAGCTATCCAATAAATGTTTTAAATTTTTATATTCTTTTTCTAGTGTTTGCTTATTATCATTTAAAAATTCATCTATATTAAATTTAAAATTCATAATAAAGTACCCATATTTTTCTTCACTATTTTCTTCTTCGTGATTAACACTAGTATCATAAAAGAAATCTAATTGATTTCTTGTTGATAAAACAATGATTAAAATATTTAATGTTTTTTCAAGTTGCTCATCATCAATAATATTTGCAAGTACAAAAAGTAACTCTTTAGCACCATCAAAATTGTCATATGACCATTTTTCTATTGCATGTTCATAAAATGCTCTAACATATAATAAATTATCATCTTCAAGTTTTAGTTTTGTATTTTCATTTACAATTTTCTCAACATTCGCAAAAGAAGTTTTTAAAATTTGTTCATAAAGTTTATTAATTTTTTCTTCTTCTAAATCTAGAATTAACATTGAATCTAATGTCTCATACATTGCTGAAATATTTTCTTCTTCCATAGATTTAACTCTTGTTTCTTCAAGATATTTTATAAAATCTGGGTTTGTTCTTGCTTCATTTAACTGTTCTTTATCCATCAATAAAATCCTTTAATCTTTTTAATACTTCTTCTGTTTTTTCTGCATTTTCTACTAAAGCAATTCTTACATAACCTTTTCCAATACCTTCTCTACCTAAAAAAGATCCTGGAAGTACTTTTATATTTTTTGCTCTATATAATTCTCTTGTAAACTCTATTTCATCTTCAACTTCAAGCCAAATATAAAAAGTTGCTTGTGGAGGTTTTATACCTAATAAATCATATGCTAATTCAAAATTCTTTTTATATATACTTCTAAAATATTCTACGTGTGATTCTTCATTCCATGCTGCTGCTGCTGCATATTGTAAAGGAACAGGTGAAGCACATCCAACATATGTTCTATATTGCATATAATCATTTAATATTTTTGCATCACCTGCTATAAATCCACTTCGCAATCCTGGCGCACTACTTCTTTTTGAAATTGAATTCATTACAAGTACATTTTTAAACTTGTCATTCCCAACTAATTTCGATGCTTCTAAAAGTGAAGCTGGCTTATTATTTTCATCAAAATAAATTTCAGAATAACATTCATCATTTATTAAAATAAAATCATATTTTAAAGCTTTTTCAACCCATGTTCCTAATTCCTCAACACTCATAGAAGCAGCCGTTGGATTATTTGGAAAATTTAAAACTACTAAGTCACATTTTTTTAATTGTTCAACACTAAGTTCCGCTTTAAAATTATTCTCTTTAATTAAATCAATATGAATAACTTCTGCCCTACTTGCAATTGCAGCACCTTCATAAATTTGATAAAAAGGATTAGTAAATGCAATAACAGGATCTTTAATATCAAATAATGCAAATTGAGGAAAATTAAATAATACTTCTCTTGTTCCAAAACTTGGAATAATTTGTGAAAAATCTAAAGAAATATCAAATCTTTTATAAACAAAATTAATCATAGCTTGTTTCAATTCTGGAATTCCAGCAGATGCTGGATATTTTTTCAAAAATGAAGTAGACTCTTTTAAAGTATCTTGAATAAAATCAGGTGTCTCAAACTTTGGCTCACCAATAGTTAATGCTGATAATTCATAATTTTCATTAGGTATTACATCACTTAGTATTTCTGTTAATCTTTCGAAAGGGTATTTTTCAAAATTCATTTATTTTCCTTATTATCTATTATTCTTCAACTATTGGAACTAATAGTTGATTATATTTATTCATATCAAAAGAGATAAAATCTGTATTTGTATAAAAGAATTTCCATGAAAATCTTTTTTTAAGCATTTCATCTTTTAAAGGTAAGATTTGAAGCATGTTTTTTTGCTTTTTTAATTCTCTTATTGGGTTTTCACTACTTGAAACAATTTCAATTTTCTCATTAAATATTTTTGCAAGATTTTCAAAATGGTCTAAAAGATTTGTTTTATCTTCTTCTTCACCAATAGGATCCAAATCAAAAATTCTTGTTTTAGTTTTTATTTGACTTGCAACATCAAAAACAATCGGAGAAATTTGCTCATAAGAATGTGTATCATTTAATAAAACTACTGTTTGTTTAATTGATTTTATTTTTTCATTTCCTAGTTTAAAAATAGGAACTTTTAGGTCAATTATATTTTTTAAAGATTCTTTATCTTTAAACATTTCTTGAGTTAAAACCATCATTCCGATATCGTATTTTCTAAAATCTTCTTTTAGAATCTTGTAAAAACCTTTATTTGAATAATCAATTCGAACAATAATACTATCAAAATATTTAAACTCATTTTTTATATGATTCATAATTGCAGGCGTTGTAGGTCTTGTAATTCTTACAATTAATTTATTGTTTTTTAATTTTTGGTTTAAAGTTTTAGCCTCTTGAATAGCTTTTTTTACACTTTCTTCATTTTGTAAATAAAGGTCTAAGTATAAATAAATATTATGTCCAAATGGCATTGGAAACTGCCCTTGTGTTTTTCCTATTGCATTATATATTTGCATTAAAACATAAGGTTTTCCAATTACTAAAATCACATCATTAGGTTTTAAAACTAATGATGGTTTTATATTTATTAGCTGCTGATTTCTATAAAGTGCAAATATTTTCCACTCTTTTTGTTCAATAGAACCTAAATATCTATAGGCATAAGAACTCCCAAAAGGAACTCTTATTTCCATAATTTCACCTTGTTTTAGTCCAATATTTTGAGCAACTACTGGAATGTTTGGAAGTCTTTCAACCATACCATTTGCTAAAACTTCAATACCTTTATAAACATTTATATAAGGGTCTTTTAATCCTAAACCCCAATAGTCTAAAATAGTCATTTGTAAGTTTTTCTTATGGCTTCTTATATTTTTTGTTACATTAATCATCTCATCTTTTGAGTTTAATGCGATTAAAACTTCTGTGTGTATATTTTTATCTAATACCATTGCTAGCTTAGAATTTGAAGTTGGGTCAAATTTATAAAAAGTAAAGTTTGAAGGCTTTTGAACAGGAAGGATAACATCACTCATGTATATTACATCATAAGAGTTATCGCCAGTATTTGCTTCTACGATACGGTGCATTAATTTCTTTGCAACAATACCATCTAAAATAATCAAGATCTTTTTCATTTTGACATTATATCTTATTTTACTTCTTGTCCAATTAATTTATCAATTTTTGCTAAAGAGAGTAAATAGTCATGCATATATTTATAATAATCTGCTTTAATATATGATTCTATATTGAGATTCTATTACTTTGTGTGAAGTAACTGCATCAATTTGATATGCCCTTATACTAAGTTCTCTACTTGCAGCTGCTAATTTTTTTTAAAGTAAATTCTTTTACATCTGCAAATATCACATATTAAAAACTTGATTATTCTTAGCCTTCTTTGTAATTTTTTAAAATTAACATACTTTAGATATAATTGCACAATTTTAAAAAAGGTTTCATATCTAATGCAATTTCAAATAGACGCAACATCACACCACAAAGCAAGAGCATGTACAATCAAAACAGCTCATAGTACAATCAAAACTCCAGTTTTCATGCCAGTTGGAACTCAAGGAACAGTTAAAACACTTGATGCAAACGATATGTTAGAACTAGGTGCAAAAATCATTTTAGGTAATACTTACCATTTATATTTACGTCCAGGAAGTAAAATAGTTAAGAAAATGGGAGGTCTTCATGGTTTCTCAAAATTTCCAAACTCATTTTTAACTGATTCTGGTGGATTTCAAGCATTTTCATTAAGTAAAAATACAAAACAACATGAAGATGGAATTATGTTCAAATCTCATATTGATGGAAGTAAACACTTCTTTACACCAAAAAGTGTACTTGATACGCAGTATGATTTGGGTTCTGATATTATGATGATTTTAGATGATTTAGTAGCCTTGCCAAATACAGATGAAAGAATTGAAAAATCTATTCAAAGAACTACTAAATGGGCTCAAGAAGCTATTACATATCATATGAGTCAAAAAGAAAAAGGTATTGGAGTAGATCAAAATATTTTTGCAATTATCCAAGGTGGAACTAGCAAAAAATTTAGAGAACTAAGTGCTACACAATTATGTGCTTTAGAAGATTATGATGGTTTTGCAATTGGTGGATTAAGTGTTGGTGAGCCTAATGCTGATATGTATGAAACAGTTGAATGGACAACTGACTTTATGCCAAAAGACAAACCAAGATATTTAATGGGTGTTGGAACACCTGAAGATTTAATTGAAAATATTGAACGTGGTGTTGATATGTTTGATTGTGTTATGCCTACAAGAAATGCTAGGAATGGAACACTTTTTACTACTTTTGGAAGAGTAAATATCAGAAAAGCAGAATTTAAAGAAGATGCAGGTCCTATTGATAGTGCTTGTGAGTGTTATACTTGTAAAAACTTTTCAAGAGCTTACTTAAATCACTTATATAAAGCAGGTGAAATGACTTTCTTTAGACTTGCATCAATACATAATGTTCATTACTACTTAAATTTAATGAGTGAAGCTAGGGAAGCAATTTTAGCAGATAACTGGGTAGAATTTAAAAAAGAATTTTATAAAAAAAGAGAAAAATAAGACAAAGAAGAGTTAATCTTCTTTTGGATAAAATACAAAAATATACAAACTAATAAGGAATAAAATGACTGTTGATGATAACTTAATTGCAAAACTATCAAAACTATCTAGTTTAGATATAGATGAGTCAAAAAAAGAAAATTTAAAAGCTGAACTTGCAGATATTATTAATTTTGTTGAAAATTTAAACGAGATTGACGTATCAGATATTGAAGCTACATTTTCTACAATTGAAGGTGGAAGTCCATTAAGAGAAGATATAGCTAATCAAGATTTAGAATTATCTAATCATATATTAAAATATTCACCTAAAAGTGAAGATGGTTACTTTGTTGTACCAAAAATCATAGAGTAGAATTAAGATTATGATAAAAGTTTATGGAATAAAAACTTGTGACTCTGTTAGAAAAGCCTTAAGGTTCTTTAAGGACAACGAAATAGAATTTGATTTTTTTGATTTTAAAAAAGAAACACCAACTTCACAAACTATAGATTCATGGGTAGAAAAATCAGACTTAAATATTCTTTTTAATTCAAGAGGAACTAAATATAGAACTTTAAAATTAAAAGAATTAAATTTAGATGATAATGGAAAAATACAATGGTTAAAAGATGAACCAATGCTTTTAAAAAGACCTGTAATTGAACATGATGGAAAAGTTACAGTAGCTTTTAATGAAGATATTTATAAAGAGACTTTTCTTTAGAATATTTTCTATTTTAAAATAAAAAAAGGGAAAGTTTAAAAACTTTCCCTTTTTTTATATCTATACTAAAAAGATACTTATATAATAATATCTTTTCTAGCTTCTTTTAATGTATCAGCAATCATAAATGATAATTCAAGTGCTTGGTCAGCGTTTAATCTTGGATCACATTGAGTATGATATCTTGAGGCTAAGCCTTCAGTTGTAACAGCAGAACTTGCACTTCCTGTACATTCTGTAACATCTTGTCCTGTCATTTCTAAATGAATTCCACCTGCATATGTTCCTTCTGCTCTGTGAATAGAAAAAAATTGTTTTACTTCTGATAAAATAGCTTCAAAATCTCTTGTTTTATAACCATTATCAGCTTTGATAGTATTTCCATGCATTGGGTCACATGACCATAATACATTTTTACCCTCTTTTTTAACTCTTCTTAGAAGTTTTGGAAAAAACTCACCAATTTTATTAGCACCCATTCTTACAATTAAATTAAGTCTTCCAGCTTCATTTGTAGGATTTAATTTATCAATTAATTGAATAAGTTCGTCTTCTTTCATAGAAGGTCCTACTTTACAAGCAATTGGATTTTGAATACCTCTAAAGTATTCAATATGAGCATCTTTTAAATCTCTAGTTCTGTCACCAATCCATAACATATGTGCAGCACAGTTGAACCAATCACCAGTAATTGAATCTTTTCTAGTAAGTGCTTGTTCATAGTTTAATAATAATGCTTCATGAGAAGTAAATAGCGTAGTTTGTGCAAGTGCTGGCGAAGTTTCACTTGTAATTCCACATGCTTTCATAAAGTTTAGTGATTCAGTAATTTTAGCAGATACCTCATCGTATTTATCACCTAAAGTATGGTCATTTACAAAATCTGTATTCCATAAGTGAACTTGATTTAAATCAGCCATTCCACCACGAGAAAATGCACGAAGTAAATTCATTGTTGCAGCACTTTGATTATATGCTTTTAATAGTTTTTTAGGCTTTGGGTTTCTTGATTTTTCAGTAAACTCAATATCATTAATAATATCACCTCTATATGAAGGCAATGCAATACCATTAATCTCTTCAAAATCAGAAGATCTAGGTTTAGCAAATTGTCCAGCAACACGTCCAACTTTTACAACAGGACAACCACCTGAGAAAGTTAAAACAACAGACATTTGCATCATAACTTTAAAAAGGTTTTTAATATTATTTGCATCAAAAGAGCTAAATGATTCAGCACAATCTCCACCTTGGAGTAAAAATGCCTTACCATTTACAACATCTGCTAATTGACTCTTTAAATTAAGTGCCTCTCCTGCAAAAATCAAAGGAGGATAAGAAGATAATTCTTTTTCAACTTTTTTTAATTTTTCTAAATCAGGGTAAGTAGGTTGTTGTTTGATTGGAAAATCTCTCCAACTGTTTGGTTTCCAATTGTTCATTGTATTGCCTTTATAATTTTTAATTGTGATATTTTATCTAATCTCATCTTAATTGAGTTTAGATTAATTTATTAGCTTTGATAATAAATCTTTAAATGATATTTTAAATGCATCTAAACCTTGAGTTAAAAGATCATTATAAACTTTTTCCATATTTATTTTTTTATCTTCTAAATTAGCAAAGTATTCATTACACTTTTCTTCACTCATGATTTCTGTTTCTACTTGAAGTCCATCTTTTAACCAGTCTTCAATTGTTGCTAAAGGTGCTGTATTTACAGAGTTTGGGAATATTAAATTATCAATATAATAACTAGGAGCTAACTCATTACCTTTAACACCTGTACTTGCAAATAATGTTCTTATATTCTTATTTTTTAACTTATTAATTTCGTGATAACATTTTGTTGCATTAATTATTCCTAATTTAGATGATTCTAAACCTTTAGCTAAAAATTCATTATCACACATTCTGTCAAATCTTGAAACAAAAACAGAAACAACAGCTTTAATATCTTTATTTGATTCAATAATACCTTCATTAAGTGCCTGAGCACACTTTATAGCTTGTGTAGGTGAAAATATTAAAGTTGCATTTACATGAATCCCTCTTGAAGTTAATTCTCTCATTGCAATATAACCAGCTTCAGTAGCAGGTACTTTAATCATTACATTATCAGCACTAATAGAAGCATATAATCTTAAACCTTCTTCAATTGTTCCTTGTGCATCATCACATAATAAAGGATCAACTTCAATAGAAATAAATCCATCATCAGCGTCATTTCTATGTAAATCTAATAATAATTGAGCTGCTCTTTTAATATCTGTAAGTGCTAACTCTTCATATATTGTTTTTGCATTATTTGCTTGTAACATATCAAGTTGTTGTTTATACGCAACAGAGTTTGAAATCGATGATTCAAAAATAGCAGGGTTTGATGTAGCTCCTTGAATAGTTTCATCTTTTATTATCTCTTGAAATCTATTCTCTAAAAAATCTCTCTCTATAAAATCACACCATAAAGAGTAATTAATATCTTCTTTTAAACTCATCTTTTATCCTTATATTTTTTCTAAAATTTTTGTTAAATCTTTTTCATCTATAATAATATTTGCAGCCTCTTTTAATACATCTCTTGCACAAAATGCAATTCTAGTATCAGCATGTGCAAACATAGATAAGTCATTAGCTCCATCACCACAAACTAAAGTATCAGCACGACTTACACCTAAAATAGCTTGTATTCTTTGAATCATATCACCCTTAGAATGAGAGAACATCATTTCTCCACCAACTAAACCTGTTAAAATTCCATTTTTTTCATGTAATTCATTTGAAAAATCTGCATCTAAACCTAATAGTTCTTTTGCAGGATTTGTTCCTATTCTAAAACCACCTGAGAAACAAACTACCTTGTAGCCTTTTTCTTTTAGTGCAGGAATTAATTCAATTGCTCCTGGCATTAGTGGTAAATCTTTACAAATATCTACTGCTTTATTATACTCTAAGCCTTTAAGTAGTGCTACTCTTGTAGTCAAAGATTCAAAAAAATCAAGTCTACCTGACATTGCTTCTTCTGTAATATACGCAACTTCTTTTCCTATTCCTAACTCATTGGCCAGAAAGTCTATTGTCTCTCCATCCATAAGTGTTGAATCAAAATCAAAAACAGCTAATTTCATTAATTTTCCCTAGTTTTAGTCTTTTAAGGATATAATATTATCTAAATTAAACTAAATATACTAAAAGGATTGTTTTTCACTATGTTTGAAACACTGATACAAAAACTACAAGAAGATAACTATTTAACATTAGAAACAACACCACAGCATGAACCATCTATGCATAATATAATTGAAAGAATTAAAAAATTTAACTTACAAAATAAAGTTGATGGTTTTTCATGTACAGATAATCCTCTTGCAAAATTAAAATACAATGCACTATTTGCATCTTTAAAATTACAAATGGAATTTAAAAAACCAGTAATTGCTACTATGTCTATGAGAGATAGAAATAAAATTGCTTTACAGTCAGATTTATTAGGAGCTAGTGATTTTGATGTACGTGCTATTTTAGCACTAACAGGTGATCCTGCTAAAATGAGTGATCAACCTCTTGCAAAAGGAGTATTTGAAGCAAACTCTTTAATGCTTTTAAAAATCATTAAATCTTTTAACTATGGAATGGATTTTGCAGGTCGTCCTTTTAAAATTGAACCAAAACAAATCTTTCCATTTTCAGTTGTAAACTCTTATGCAAAAAGTTTTACTTCACTAGAAAAAAAGATGCATAACAAAATACAAAGTGGTTCTTTAGGAATTATCACGCAACCTTTATTTGGCATTGACAATGCGAAAAAGCTACTTGAATCTTTTGATAAAGCAAAAGAAGATGTAGAAGGTGATAAGAAAAAAGCACAACTAATTATTGGATTATTTCCTATTACAAAGCTTAGAACTGCACTGTTTTTATCTGCACAAGTTCCAGGGATTCATGTACCACAAATGTGGATTGATAAACTAGAATCTGCTCATAAAATATCAGAAGAAGAAGAGTATAAAGTAGGTATGCAATTAAGTCAAGATATTTATAAAGAAGTAAAAAAACTTCATCCAAAAATTCACTTAATGACTGCAAATAAATTCGATATTGCAAATGAGATTATTTCTTGAGTATAGCAAGTATTGATATTGGTTTAAAAAGAATTGGTGTGGCAATTTGTGTTAGCTCAAATATTGTAACACCAAAAGATGCAATTTTAAGAAAAAATAGAAATCAAGCTGCAAGAGATGTAAATCTTTTTTTAAAAGAATGGGATATTAAAAAAATAATTGTTGGATATCCAAGTTCAAGCGAAGATATGCAAAAAAGAATTAAACATTTTGTGAATTTATTAGAGCTTGAAATACCTTATGAATTTCAAGAAGAAAATATGAGTTCAATCGAAGCTGAGGATATGATGAAAGGTCAAATCAAATACAAAAGAGATGGAAGAGTTGATTCCTTAGCTGCAAAAATTATACTTGAAAGATTTTTAGCTAAATAATCATTTTATTTTAAAATATTGTGTACCACAGCAATGGCAAAACCTTCATCATGTGTTATTGAAACATGAGATTCCTTAATATTAAATTTTTTTCTTACCTTTTTTTTATACTTAATCAAAGGAGCACCTTTAGGTGTTTTTGATATTTTTATATCATGAAAAGAGCAATCAGCTCCAATTCCTGTACCAATAGCTTTACTAGCGGCTTCTTTAGCAGCCCAAAATCCAGCAGCTGTTTCAGGTCTTTTAATTAGTGCTATTTCATCTTCATTTAAAAACTTTTCATAAGCTCTTTGTCCGAATTTTTCGTGCATTCTTTTTATTCTATTAATTGATGTTATATCTATACCTGTCATTTTAAACCTATCTTTTGTATAATCTTTTTATGAAATTATTTATTAATAAAATATTATATCTTATCATCATGTTATTTATTATTAGCCTTATATCTTTTTTAGCAATTAATTTAGCACCTAATTCATTTTTTGCAAGTGGAGCTTTAAATCCTAATATTACAGAAGAGTCAATAGCACAATTAAAAGCTATTTATGGTCTAGATAAACCTTTGTATATGCAATTTTATTCCTGGGTCATTGCAATAATGCAGTTTGATTTTGGGATTTCTTTTGCAAGTGGTTCTATGGTAAAAGATGAGATATTAACAAGAATGCCAATTACTTTAATCATCAATATATTGTCAATGTTTTTAATATTTGTGTTATCACTATTTTTAGGAATAAAAGCAGCTTTAAATAAAAATAGCTTTTTTGATAAGTTTGTAGGACAATTATCACTTATTAGTTTTTCAATGCCGTCATTTTATCTGGCACTTTTAGGAGTTTTAGTATTTTCAATTACTTATGAGATTTTACCAATTGCAGGATTACACTCAGTTGCAGATGATGGAAGTTTAAACTATTATTTAGATTATGCTTGGCATTTAATAATGCCAATTACTATAATAGTTTTTGGAGGAATTGGAAGTTTGACTTTATATATAAGGTCACTAACAATTGAAATATTAAAATCAGATTATATCTTTTTCGCACGTTCACGTGGTTTGAATAATAAACAAATTTTAAAACATTACATCTTACCAAATTTATATCCACCTGTAATTACTTTATTAGGACTTTCTTTACCTGGAATTATTGGAGGTTCAGTGATTTTAGAAACAATTTTTTCAATTGATGGAATGGGATTACTATTTTTTCAAAGTGCTTTGAGTCATGATTATCCCGTTATTATGGGAATATTAATAATTGGAGCATTCTTAACATTAATTGGAAATATGATTGCTGATTTAGTTTTACTAAAATTAAATCCAAATTATGATGCAAAATGATATAATCCGTTTTTTAATCAAGGAAAGATATTGAAGATATTAAAAACTATTGAAGAATTACAAAATATAAGAAAAACTATTAGCTCAAGTGTTGGTTTTGTACCAACTATGGGAGCATTACATGATGGACATATATCTTTAATCAAAAAAGCAAGAATTGAAAATGATATTATAATTGTTTCTATTTTTGTTAATCCAACTCAATTTCTTGTAGGCGAAGATTTAAATGCATATCCAAGACGCGAGGAATCAGATAAAAAAATCTGTGAGTTATGTAAAGTTGATTATTTATTTATGCCTGAGATTTCAAGTATGTATACAAAAGAAGAAATTCTAGTTAAAGCACCTAATAAAAGTTATATACTTGAAGGATATACAAGACCAGGACATTTTGATGGAGTATTACAAGTTGTTTTAAAACTATTTGGTATAACGCAAGCTACTAATGGATATTTTGGGAAAAAAGATGCACAACAATTGTCACTTATTACTCAAATGGTAAAAAATTTATTTATTCCGATTAATATAATTCCTTGTGAAATTGTAAGAGAAAAAGATGGTTTGGCAATGAGTTCTCGAAATATTTATTTAGACCAAACACAAAGAAAAGAGGCTTTACTTTTATCACAATCTTTATACTCGGCTGCCGCATTAATTGCAAAAGGTGAAAAAAACTCAAAAGTAATAAAAACTAGAATAAATGAAGTAATGAAAAATTTAGATATTGAATATATAGCTATAGTTGATAAGAATTTTAATGAAATAAATTCTATAGAATTAAAAAATACTATTATTTTAATAGTTGTTAGATTTGGCAATACAAGACTACTTGATAATATCTGGTTATAGTATAAGTTTTTCCTAGACTTACTTAATTTACATATTTTATCTTTTATGCTAGAATTGCAAGAAAATTAAGGTTTATATAATATATGAAATTTTCAACAAAAAACCCTCTTAAATCTTTACACCTTGTATCTTTAGGTTGTACAAAAAATCTTGTAGATTCAGAGATTATGCTAGGGAAATTAAAAGATTATGCAATAAGTGATGATGCCTCAAGTGCTGATGTATTAATAGTAAATACATGTGGATTTATTGATTCTGCTAAAGAAGAGAGTATCAACACTATATTAGACTTACACGATCAAAGAAAAGAAGAATCAGTACTTGTAGTTGCGGGGTGTTTAACACAAAGATATCAAGAAGAACTTCAAAAAGAAATACCAGAAGTTGATATTTTTACAGGTGTTGGAGATTATGATAGAATTGATGAACTAGTTGAGCATAAAAGAAGTGCATTTACAAATCAAGTATTTTTAGCATCAGATGAAAATGAAAGAGTAATTACAGGTTCTTCATACCATGCATATGTAAAACTAAGTGAAGGTTGTAATCAAACTTGTTCATTCTGTGCAATTCCTAGCTTTAAAGGTAAACTTCACTCAAGAACACTTATTTCACTTGTTAAAGAAGTAAGATCACTTGTAGCAAAAGGTTATACAGATTTCTCTTTTGTATCTCAAGACTCATCATCGTTCTTAAGAGATCAAGGTACTAAAAATGGTTTAGAACAACTAATCAATGAAGTTAATAAAATAGAAGGCATTAAAACAGCTAGAATTTTATATCTTTATCCTTCAACGACAACACTTTCATTAATTGATACAATTGCAGATTCTAAGGTATTTGAAAACTATTTTGATATGCCTTTACAACATATAACTCCTTCAATGCTTAAAATCATGAAAAGAGGAAAAGGTGTTGAGAAATTAAATGAATTAATGGATCATATGAAATCAAAACCAAATTCATTTGTAAGAACTACATTCATTGCAGGTCATCCTGGTGAAACAAAAGAAGATCATGAAGCTTTATGTGATTATATTGCAAATTATAAATTCGATCGTGCTAATGTTTTTTCTTATTCAACAGAAGAAGGAACAGCAGCTGCTAAATCTGAGAATTTAATTGACCAAGACACAATTGACCAAAGAGCAGATGAGATTGGTGAAATAATTGCAAAAACAACTCAAGAATCACTTGAAAAAGAAGTTGGAAAAACTTTTGAAGTTTATATAGATGGGGAGAGTGAAGAGCATGAATTTTTATTAAGTGCTAGAAAAACTACTTGGGCTCCTGATATTGATGGTGAAATTTATATAAATGATAATGAACTTTATGATGAAAACAATCCAGAACAATTAGCATTTGGAAAAATTTATACAGTAAAAGTTACTGAACTTTCAGGTGATAAATTATTAGCAACTGTAATTAAATAGCTAATAGACTAATGAACTTAAATTTTAGTGTAGTAAACGAATCAAAAAACTTACTTGCTTTTTCAGCAGGTATTGACTCTACTGCACTATATTTTTTACTACTAGAAAAAAATATAGATTTTGATATTGCAATTGTAAATTATAATACAAGAAAAGAATCAAAAAACGAACTTCGATATGCAAAAGACTTAGCAAAAAAATACAATAAAAAAATATTTTTTAAAGAAGTAGAACTTGAATCAAAGTCTAACTTTGAGAAAACGGCTAGAGATATTAGATATGCTTTTTTCGAAGAAATAATTCAAAAACATTCTTATGATATTCTAATTACTGCACATCAATTAAATGACAAGCTAGAATGGTTTTTAATGCAACTTAGCAAAGGTGCAGGATTAATTGAATTAATTGGTTTTAATAAGATTGAGAAGCATAATACATACGATATTTACAAACCTTTACTAGAAATTTCTAAAGATGAATTAAAAAACTATTTAGATACCAATAATACAAAATATTTTATTGATTCAAGTAATTATGAAGAAAAATATAAAAGAAACTATTTTCGACATAATTTTTCTGATAAGTTTTTAAATGAATATAAAGATGGAATAAAGAATTCATTTGATTATTTACAAAAAGATATTAATTCTTTAAAATTTAAAAGTGATTCTTTATTAAAAATACAAGAACTTGAAATTTTTAGAAATTTACAAGATGAAAATTTAAATATTAGACTTATTGACTTATCCTTAAAAAAAAGAGGTCTTTTGCTTTCCAAAGCACAAAGAGAAGAAATCTTAAAACAGAAAAAAATTACAATATCAGATAAGATTGTAATATCAATAGAAAATGATTACATTTGGATTTGTCCAAAGTCTTTAGAAGTAATGGATAAAAAGTTTAAGGAAAAATGTAGAGTTTTGAAAATACCTATAAATATAAGAGCTTATATAAAAGAAAAGAAAATAGAATTTAAAGAATTAATGCTTTAAATTCTTTTCATTTTTTTATTTTAATAAGTTTCAAAATTGCAGAAATAACTGTTTCAAAAGTTTCATCAAATGATGATGTTGCTTCTCCTGAATCAGAAGAAAAGCTATTAGTACTAAAACCATCTCCTAATGTTCCATTTAAAGTACCAGTTCCTCCTAATAAAGCACCGCCTAAGTTTGTATCTCTACTACTTTATAAATCTCTTGAATTACTTGAATCTAAAGATAATGATTCACTTATATTAATTTGAATAATATCACCTACTTAAAAATCTTTTTTATCTGCAAAAAATGATGCACCTTGTATTGAGTACAATGAACCTCTGTTATTTCTAGGTGCTGGACATTTTTTTGGTATTTGGACTTTTGGTTTACTAAAATTTATTTCTTGTTTTTCACTTATACCACAAGCAATAAAAAAACTGAGATTATTAATATAAATATACTATTTCGCATTTAATCTACTTTCAACTATATATTTAATATCAATTGCAATAATAATTTCATTTAAAGTATTTTTTATTAAAGCCATCGATCTATATCTAACTTTTAAGGCATCTAAATTAGTTTTAGGCTCACAAATAATTACAACTTTATTATCAATGATTTTTACATGTTGTATATATTTTTGGCCAATTAAATCAACAGCTTTTTCAATTTCAGTTAGTATTGTTATTTCTAGATTTTTCTTATATTTTTTTTCTGTTTGTGTTTTTAATTTTTCAGCTTTTTTTTCTTCAAGTTCTATTCTTTGTTTTTCTTCAAACTCTTTACTCATATAAAAGTAGTAGCCACTAAACATTGCTACTAATACAGCTAATGAAATAAACTTCATTATTTTTTGTTTTCTATTTCTTTTTACTACTACTATCATGATTCTATTTTATTACAAAAGTTGTAAATAATATTTTTTTAATCAATTTATAAACCTTTATCCTGAAATGTATTTACTTTAAATATATTCATTAGCTTCTTCTTCAGCTTCTAAAATCTTTTTAATTGCTGCTTGTTTTTGTCTTTTAAAATATATGCAAATTTCTCTGATTCTTTTTGTAATTCTATTATATCTTTAATTAGTAAGTCTAATTCTTGTTTTAAAACATTTTTTCAAATTATATAATTGATTAATCATCTAATCTTTTATTTTTATAGTTATTTCTAAAGTTTTTTTATTTAGTAATTTTGATATCAATTCTGCAATATCTTGAACATTTGAACTTTCAATTTCTACTTTTTCATTGTTTGTATTAGTTGTTATATTATTTGAACTTGAATTTGGAGTACTAATTCCTGCTAAAGCACTAAGTACATCTTGTTCATTTAACGAGTCAAGTTCTATTAAATCGCTAGGCATATCATCTCCATTTGTGGATTCATTTTCAGAACTATCATCATTATTGATTAAATCTTCAATTTTATCAAGATTAATATCTTTTTTTTCACTAATTGAACTAGATAAAAGTTGAGATGATTCATCATCTAACTCTATGTCTAAGTCTTTATTATCTTCTTTGTAAGCTTCATAAACAATATCAATAATAGAGCTTTGAATACTAGGTTCTACCTCTTTTTGTTGCTCATATTTATTTAGAATATATTCTGGTATTTCTTTCAAAGAGTCAACAGATAAATCAGCTATTCCCTTGTCTAATAAAAATTCTTCTTCTATTCCATTTTTTGGTAATAAAAATTTAATTTTTTTAGATAATGCATTTTTTTTAATAATTTTTTCATCATCAATCAAATAAATATCGTTAGGATTAGTCTCAATTGCAGCTTTTAAAACTTCTAAGTCTTCAATATCTTCAATAATACTATTACTGTCTAATTTAAATTTAATATTTGAATGATCTAATGTTTTATGTATTTCTTTTTTTAAGCTATTATTACCATAAATATAAATATTCAAATCAGTGCCCTATAATAATTTTTTCTACGAAAATTATACCTTGTTTTTTTAAATTTACGATAAAATAATTACAATTAATCTTAAGGTATCATAACCACCTTTTTCTAACACAAGGTGATAAAATAAAAGTAAAAATTTCTACTATTGGTGATGCTAAATCTGTTGATCATGGTGAGTTATTAATTAATCAATTAAAAGGTGTTGATGGAAAAGTTTACGCACTTTCACAAGGTATTATAGTTGTAAATGCTAATAAAACAAGTGGTTTTATTTACGAAGGTGCTACAGTTGAGAATGAAATTGATTTTTAGTTTACAAGTTGATATTAATAATGCAATGATCAATATAAAAAACTCCAACTGTGTCAGATTTAGTAGGTGCTGTGAAAGTAATGAAACTTCCAATGACAGAAATAATAGACACTCTAAATACTCTTTCAATAAAACCTATGGAAGGAAGAATTGTAATTGAGTGTAACCCTGGAATTTCTCATAAAATTATTACTGAGTTATTAGGATCGGGTATTGTACTGCTTGTAGTTCTCGAAATTACAATAGATGAAGAATCTGGATTTTTATCAATTTGTTATATTGAACCTGGATTAAATAAAATCGTAAAAAAAGTTTTTTCTGAAGGTAAAAATAGAAAATCATCTATAAAAAAGATATAAAAACACTTATTTCTGGAGTTATAATGAATGTTGATAAAGAAAAATTTGAGACATTAGAAATATTAAGAGTTATGAGAGAAGAAAGATTAGTAAAAGAAAAAGAGAAGTCTTCTAATATTAAAAAACTTCTAGACGATAGGACAAAATCTGAAAAGAACTAGTTCTTTTCGATGCTCCAAGCTAATGTTTCATTAGCATACATAGGTACTACATTTTCATTTTTATACTCATAACTTGCAGGAACTACAAAATCTTTTTTAACTAAGTTAATAGTTTTCTTCTTTGGAGTTAAGCCATAAACTTTTTGTGCAGTTAAAGACACAAAATCATTTAAATTGTCTAAACAATTATGTTTTTCAAATAATTCTACTAATACTTGTAGAGCAATTGGTGAAGTAAATACACCTGCTGCACAACCACAAGATTCTTTTTTATGCTTAGGATGTGGCGCTGAGTCACTTCCAAACATAAGTTTTGGATGTGCAGTTAAGGCTGCATTTAATAATGCAGTTCTATCTTCAGGTCTTTTTGCAATTGGTTTACAAAATAAATGAGGCATAAGCATTCCACCTGCTACGTCATCTAAAGTAATAAGTAAATGTTGTAAAGTTACAGTTGCATGTAAGTTATCATATTTTTCTAATAAATCTACTGCTTCTTTAGTTGTAATATGTTCCATAATAATTTTTAAATCAGGAAAAGATTTTGCAATTGATTCATAAATTGGCATAAATTCTTTTTCTCTGTCCATAACAAAACCATTTGTTTCACCGTGAACACATAATGGAATTTGAAGTTTAGACATTGATTCTAAAGTTGGTCTTAAAACCTCAATATCCATTGATGAAACACCTGTATCAGAGTTTGTAGTAACTCCAGCAGGATAAAGTTTAATTGCAATAATATCATCTTTAATATCTTCCAAAAATTTATAAGAATAATCAGCTTGAAAGAATAAAGTTACATGATCATCAAAAATATCACCTTTACAAGCTTCTTGTATTCTTTTTTTATAAGATAATAATGCTTCTTTAGTAGTAATAGGAGGTACTAAATTTGGCATAATTAATGCACCTGTAAAAGTATTTGATGTTAAAGGACCAACTAGTTTTAACATATCATCATCACGTAAATGTATATGCATATCTAGAGGTTCATTAATAGTAAAAGTACTTAAATTACTCATTAAATAGCTTCCTCATCTTCTTCACCTGTTCTAATTCTAACAATCTTTTCAATTGAAGATACAAATATTTTTCCATCTCCAATTTTTCCTGTTTTCGCAGAATCTGTAATTAGTTTAATTGTACTTTCAACATCTTCTTCTGCAACAATTAATTCTAATTTAATTTTTGGAAGAAAATCAACTACATATTCAGCCCCTCTATATAATTCTGAGTGACCTTGTTGTCTACCATAACCTTTTACATCAGATACAGTCATACCTGTGATTCCAGCTTCAGTTAAAGCGTCTTTTACATCTTCTAATTTAAATGGTTTTATTACTGCTTCGATTTTTTTCAAAGTTAATCCTTTTTTAATTGTATTTATTTTAGCAAAACTTATATAAATTTATATCTAAATTAGAAAGCACGTTTGAATTCTGGATATGCCTCTAAACCACATTCTTCTACATCTAAACCTTGCATTTCTTCGTCATTATCAGCTCTTAAAGGCATTATTTTGTTTATAATAAATAATATAATAAATGAAGATACAAAGGCAAATACACCTACAATTAAAACACCTTTTAATTGACCTAAAAGTGTAATATCACTTCCATTTGAAGCAAATATTCCAACTGCTAATGTTCCCCAAATACCATTTAATAAATGCACTGACAAAGCCCCAACAGGATCATCAATTCTAATTTTGTCAAAAAAGGATACACCGAATACAACAATAATTCCACCAATAGCACCAATTAAAATTGGAGTATAAATATCATATAAATCAGGTCCAGCTGTAACTGCAACCAATCCACCTAAAGCACCATTTAAAATCATTGTAATATCTAATTTTTTATATCTAAAATGCATAAAACATGCAACCATTAGTGCACCAGCAAGTCCAGCTGTATTTGTATTCATAATTGTAAGTGCAACTGCATTTGCATTTTCTTTTGAAGCAATTGAACCTACAGATCCACCATTAAATCCAAACCAACCAATCCATAAAAGAAAAGCTCCTAAAGTAACTAAAGGAATATTAGAAGCAGGAATTACTCTAATTCCTCCATCTTTTGTATATCTTCCTTTTCTAGCCCCTATAATTATAATCGCAGCTAATAAAGCCCATCCACCAGTACTATGTATTACAGTTGAACCTGCTAAATCATACATTGACAAAGAAAAAATTGTTCCGTCTAAGAAGTTTAATCCCCAAGTTACATTTACAACAATTGGATATAAAACAGATGCCATAATAATTGTGAAAATAGCTAAAGGTACAATTTTAGCTCTTTCACTAACTCCACCACTCATAATATTTACAACTTTTCCAACAAAAGCCATTTGGAACATAAATGCTGCCCATTTGCTCATTGAATCACTACCAAAGTCTCCAAAAGCAATTGAGTAACCAATTAAGAGAAAAGCTAATGATGCAATTGCATAAATTAGTGTATTAATAGTAAGTACAGCCGTAACGTTTTTAGTTCTAACAAGTCCAGCTTCAAGCATTGCAAAGCCAGGAACCATGAAGATAATTAATGTCATTGCAAAAATTGCATATAACGTATCAATTACATAAGAGATAGATTCTATATTCATAAATAAACCTTTTTTATTGTTTTATTTATATTATATAGGTATAAAAAATATTTGTTTGAGATAAATTGTATAAATTATATACAATTTAAGAAAAAAGTATATTTTCTTAAATCGCAGTATAGTTTTTAAAACTAATTAAATAGCTTCTGTTCCTCTTTCTTCAGTTCTAATTCTAACAACTTCGTCTAAAGATGATACAAAAATTTTACCATCTCCAATTTTTCCAGTTTTAGCAGAATTAACAATTGCATCAATTGCAATATCAACCATATCTTCTTGAACAACTAAATCAATTTTAATTTTTGGTAAGAAATCTACCACGTATTCAGCCCCTCTGTATAATTCAGAGTGACCTTGTTGTCTACCATAACCTTTTACATCATATACACTCATACCAGTAATACCAGCTTCAACAAGTGCATCTTTTACATCTTCTAATTTAAAAGGTTTAATAATTACTTCAATTTTTTTCATGTTTTATTCCTATGCTCTTTTAAATTCTGGATAAGCTTCTAAACCAGTTTCGTGAATGTCAAGACCTTCAATTTCAGTTTCTTCATCAACTCTTAATCCAACTACCATATCTAATATCTTCCATACAATGAATGAAGAAATAAATACAAATGCTCCAATTACAACAATACCTTTAAGTTGAGCGAAAATAGCAACTTCAGGATTGAAAATACCTACAGCTAATGTTCCCCAAATACCTGCAACTAAATGCACAGATAAAGCACCAACAGGATCATCAATTCTTAATTTATCCCATAAAGGAACAGCGAATACAACTAATGCACCACCAACTAAACCTTCAATACCAGAAACAATCATTCCTAAATCAGGACCAGCAGTAACAGATACTAAACCAGCAAGTGCTCCATTTAATACCATAGTTAAATCAACTTTTTTGTATAAAAGTTGTGTTAATAATGCAGCCATAATAGCACCTGCACAAGCAGCCATATTAGTATCAGCAATTACCATAGCAATTCCATTGATATCAGTTTTAGAACCTAGTGCTAATTGAGAACCACCATTAAATCCAAACCATCCCATCCATAAAATGAATGTACCTAATGTTGCTAATGGAAGGTTTGAACCAGGAATTGGTCTAACTTGTCCATTTTTACCATATTTACCTTTTCTGGCTCCTAAGATAAGAACACCAGCTAATGCAGCCCATCCACCAACAGAGTGAACAATAGTAGAACCAGCGAAGTCACTAAATCCAGCAATCACACCACCTAATTCAGATCCACCCCATGTCCAGTGACCTTGAATTGGATAAATAACACCTGATAAAACAACAACAAAAATTAAGAATGGCCATAATTTCATTCTTTCAGCAATCGTTCCAGAAATAACTGAAGCTGCAGTTGCAACAAACACTACTTGGAAAAAGAAGTCAGCCATTACAGGATAACCCATAGCTTCATCAGTTTTACCACTTAACATTGCACCGCTTCCAATAAACGCTGAACCATCACCATACATAAAGTTATAACCTACAAAATAAAACATTACACAAGAAATAGCGAATAACAGCATATTTTTTGTTAATACAGTCGCATTATTTTTTGTTCTTGTTAACCCAGCTTCTAGCATCGCAAAACCTGCGGCCATCCACATAACTAAGATTCCTGCAAATAAGAACAGAAACCCATCTAATATATATTTTACATCAGCAAAATTTTCCATAAGACCCCTTTGTCAATTTTTATACGAGTATTATAAAGTATAATATATGATAAGTAAACATACCACTTGTATATTTTTTATTCATTTATTATTATTTCTTGAAAAATTTCACTTTCATTACTTTCACTATACCTATCTTTTAGTAAAGCGATAATAGAATAAATAAAATTATACACAAAGAGACTATATTATGTTAAAAGGCTTTATCAAGAAAAATTTTGAAAATGAAGATTTATTAAAAGAGTTGTTAAATCCTGTATCTGATAAAACAAAAATAGCTTTTGTGCATAATAATAGTGACATTCATCTAGAATGGCAAAATAAAAAGAATATGAACTGTGTTGAAATACTAAGTGACATAATATTATTTAATCAAAATCATAAAAAACTTGATATAAATGGTTAATATTCCACAGTTCTTAGTAAAATAATACAATATTCAAAAGTAGATTTTACGCAATTAAATTCTAAAAGTAAACCTTTATTTTTTGATTTTATTTTATACTTTAATATGGGATTATTTAGAATATTTAGAGATGCTAATATTGATATAAATTTAAAAGATTTAGAAAAAAACAATATTATTTTCGAACTCATGAATTACAATCACTCTGAGTTAAGTAAAAAAGAGACAAAACAATATTTAGAAATGATGCAAAACTTAGTAAACTTAGGTGTTGATGTAAATGCTAAAAATAGTGAAGGATTAACTCCTTCACATAAAGCAGTAGTTGAAAAATGTGAATATACCGTAAAACTGCTACTTGAATCAAAGTCAGATGTATATACAATTGATGATAAAGTAAAAAGTATAATTCATAATTGTATCTGGAAAGACACAAGTAGATATTATTAATATTCCAGATAAGTTTGGATTAAAACCTATAAACTATGCAGCTTTTATGGATAAAAAAGACTTAGTTATTCAAATGCTTGATGCAGGCGCTTTAGTAAATAATTCATACGATAAAGATAAAAAATTTTAAAGTTCTTTGAAAAATTTCATAAAAATATTCTAAGTTTAGAAGATAATGTAAAAAGTGAGGTTGATATAAAGAATTTGAAATTATTAGCAAATGCTATGATTGAAGAGTTTGATATAAAGAAGTAAGATAAGGAATTACCTTACTTCTTTTAGAATATATTATTCGTCGTCTTTTGCAAATTTTTCGTAAAGAAAAGATAAAATAGCTTCTCTACATCTTATATATTCAGGATTACTTTGAAGTTCAACTCTATTTCTAGGTCTTGGTAAATCTACTTCTAAAATTTCACCAATAGTAGCTTCTGGACCATTTGTCATCATAATTACTTTATCACTTAATAAAACAGCTTCATCAATATCATGTGTAATAATAATTACAGTATTTTCAACACTTTGTTGAATTCTCATTAAATGCTCTTGTAAATTTGCACGAGTAAGTGAATCTAGGGCACCAAATGGTTCATCCATTAGTAATACATCAGGTTGAATACTTAAAGCTCTTGCAATTCCAACTCTTTGTTTCATACCACCTGAAATTTCTCCTGGAAACTTATCTTTTGCATGATCTAAATTTACCATAGAAACAAATTTTTCTACTCTTTGTTTTAGTTCTTGAGAATCAAGCTCTGGCATTACTTTTTTAACTGCTAATTCAATATTTTCATATACAGTTAACCAAGGTAATAATGAGTGATTTTGAAAAACAACAGCACGTTCAGGTCCTGGTCCTTTAATCTCTTTATTATTTAAAATAATATTACCTTTAGTTTGTACATCAAGTCCTGCTATCATATTAAGTAGTGTTGATTTACCACAACCACTATGTCCAATTATTGAAATAATTTCATTTTTTGCAATATTAACATTAACATCAACAACCGCTTTATACTCTTTTCCACCTGGAAGGGGAAATGTCTTATCTATATTTTCTAATTGTAAAAACTTTTTATTCATTTTATTCACCCTTACATTCTTTTTCTATAATCAAAATAATCAGCAACAACACCCATAATAACATCAAGAATAAATCCTACTAAACCAACAAGAATAATTCCTATTATAATATTATGATATGCTAAGTTATTATACTCATCCCAAATCCAGAAACCAATACCGATACCACCAGTAAGCATTTCAGCTGCAACAATAACAAGCCATGCAATACCTAGAGATAATCTCATTCCTGTAAATATATAAGGAACAGCAACAGGTAAAATGATTTTAAACACTTTTTCCATTGAAGTAAATCTTAATACTTTTGCAACATTTAAATAATCTTCGCTTACGTTTTTAACACCAAGTGCAGTATTTATAATAATTGGCCAAATCGATGTAATAAAAATTGTCGAAATTGCAGTTGCATTAATATCTTGAAAAATGAATAATAATAATGGTAACCAAGCTAATGGTGAAACTGGTTTAAATATTTGAATAAAAGGATCAAGTGCATATTGAACATTTTTACTCATTCCTACTAATAAACCAATAGGAATACCCACAATAATAGCTAATGCAAATCCTCCAAATACTCTTTTCAGAGATTCAAGTATTTGCCAAAATACTCCCATATCATCTTGGTTTTCTATATAAAATGGATCTGAAAGAACACCTTCAATTTCATCTCCATCAGCTGTAACACCACCAAAGGCATATACTGCCGTATCACTTGGTGTTGGGAAATCTTCAACTACTGTTGCAAGACCTGACCAAAATTGAATTATCAAAAATAATACAATAAATGGGAATACAATTTTTTTTACTAGTTCTTTGTTCATTTAATTAAACCTTTTCTTTTTTTGTACTTTTAAGTACCTAGTGTAAATAAAATCGATTATTTTACTAGACACTTAAAAGACAAAGCTTTTGCTTTATTTTTTTTATTTTGTTTTACTTTTAGCTGCTATCTGACCTACGGTGGTGCTAAAGCACATCACCTAAGGGTTCCATTAGGATAAAAGTCAAACTATTGTCTTTTATTTTCCTAATGTCACATATTTAGGATCAGCACAACCAGCAGGTCCATATTGACATTCATATTTTGGTTGTTTAGTTGTAACAGACCAAGTATTAGCTTTTTTCAAATCTTCTTTAGATACTAATGAATTTTGAACTTTTGCATCAAAGATATAATCAACAGCTTTATTTGGATCCCAAACTCTTCCATCTAAGAATTTATTATATTCATCAACACCATCTTTCTTCCATGAACTAGGAGGTAATACATAACCAACTTCTTTTGCAACTTCTGAGAATAAATCAGGTCTATAAACTTTTTCAATTAATGCTTTCATATCTACAGGTTTATCTAATTGTCCCCATCTATACATTTGAGTTACAAACCACATACCATGAGAATAGAATGGATAAGCTGCATAGTTATTTGCAAATACATTAAACATAGGATTTGCAGAATCTACACCTTTGTTATAAAGGAATGTTCCAGACATTGACTTTCTTAATACATTTTTTGGAGCTTTAACATAATTCTTTTTTGCTAAATATCCAATAGCTTCTTCTCTATTTTCCCAAGATGCATCAAGCCACATTTGTGCTTTTAATACAGCTCTCATAACAGCTTTTGTGGTTTCAGGGTTTTTCTTGATAAAGTCAGCTCTAGCTTGTAAAACTTTTTCAGGATTATTATTCCAAATATCGTAGTTAGTAACTAAAGCTGAACCTTTACCTTTCAGTACAATTCTTGAATTCCAAGGCTCTCCAACACAATAACCTTCAATATTTCCAGCAATTAAGTTTGATGGCATTGTTGGTGGTGGGAAAGGTTTAATAGTACAATCTTGATCAGGTCTAATTCCAGATGAAGCCATCCAGTATCTTAATTCGTAGTTATGAGTAGAAACAGGGTGAACCATACCAAAACTTAAAGGTTGGTATTTGTTTCCTTCTTTTGCTCTTTTTGCATCAATATATTTTTTTAATGATTCAGCAGTTACAGGACGTTCTGTTTTATCTAATCCAAATTCTTCCATTTTTTCAATAATGTTATTACCATATGTAATAGCATTACCATTAAAGTCTAAAGATAATAAAGCTTGTAAATTAGCATTACCATTGATACCTAATGTTGCAGCAATAGGCATTCCAGCAAGTGCATGAGAGAAATCATATTCTCCAGAAATTACTTTTTGTTGAATCCCTGGCCAACCACCACCTTCTTTTGCAACATGTACATCTAATCCTTCCTCAGCGAAGAAACCTTTTTCTTTAGCAATTACTAATGGTGCACAATCTGTTAAGGCAATAAACCCAATCTTTAACTTTGTTTTCTCCGGTGCTGCTAATAATGTACTAGCAATTAACGATAATCCTAAACCAACTTTTACAATCTGCTTAATCATCTTTTCCCCTTTAAATTATGTTATCAATTTTTCGATAAGTAAATTCTAACAGAAAATATGCACAAGCTATACAAATATATTGTATACTTAATATACATTTATAACTTAATATTACATTATATTGTTATGAACAAGGGTAAAAAGTCTTAAGATTAACCATTTAATGAAATATTAGCTCTTAATATTTCATTAAAATTAAATACGTTCAAGTTTATTCGTTTGAACTTGAATTTCTTTACAAAATAATATATCAGGGTGTTGTGTCTTTATATTAAATTCATTTAATACTTCTAAATTACTATTATTAACTTTTGCAGTACAAAGCTCCCATGGTTTATGAGTAATTTCACCTTTAAAACTTATCCCTAAATATTTATTAGCAAAAAAATATCTTTGTGTACTCCAATAAGCAAATGATTCTTTTTCATAAACTTTTTTATATGAAGTAATTTTATATTCACTTTGAAATTGCAATTTTGAGTTTCTAAAAGAAGACACTTTATTATCAATAACTTCATACTTACTCATTCTATAAGGTAACCCATAAAGAATTCTTGCACCAAAAAAAGAGATAAAACTATTTACATCTAAACTTAAAAATAATACTCCTGGTTTACCATTATGAATAATATAAGTTCGTACATTTAATTCATTATAATTTTTGAACCATACAAAATCACCTGTACTTTTGTGTTTAACATCGGTCATATTCATAGAAACTAATCCAAGATAATATTTGCCATTAAAACTATCAAAAGTACAATTTTTTGGTAGATACTTTTTG
This sequence comes from uncultured Campylobacterales bacterium, assembly GCA_938084175.1. Taxonomy (GTDB): domain Bacteria; phylum Campylobacterota; class Campylobacteria; order Campylobacterales; family Arcobacteraceae; genus Poseidonibacter. The sequence goes on along the minus strand of CALKDR010000031.1, from coordinate 7,354 downwards.
AGAGTATTAATATCTTCTATTTCAAAATGTTGAAATAATAAATTTTTCCATAATTGATTCCAGCCTTTTTCCATTGCTTTCCTTTTTTATAAATTATTTTATATTATAAAAAAAGCTTATGAATTTTAATATAGATTATTTGTCTTTTCATTTAATGTTTTCTAAACTTAATATTACATTAAACTTTTTTCATATTCTTTATTTACTTTCCTAATTGTTTAATTAATATACATATAACTCGCAATATTACTTTCAAAAGCATATACAATAAACTTATAATTACATTAAAGGGAATAAAATGGCAGGATTAAAAGATTTAAAAGGAAAAGGCCACGCACCAACGTTGTTTATGGCTTTTCTTTATTTTGATATGAGTTTCATGGTATGGACAATGTTAGGACCTCTAAGTACAGAGATTGCTGAAGCATTAGCTTTAACAGGTCATATTATGACAGCAGGTGAAAAAGCAACTTTACTTTCACTGCCAATTCTTTCGGGAGCAATTCTTAGAATCTTGCTAGGATTTGGAGTAGATAAAATTGGTGCTAAGACTACAGCACTTATTTCTCAAGCTATTGTAATAGCAGCTTTATTAACTGCATTTTTTCAAGGTGAAAATATTACATATAACGCATTATTAGTTGTAGCACTTGGTCTTGGTTTTGCAGGAGCTTCATTTGCAGTTGCACTTCCTCAAGCTGGTCAATGGTATCCGCCAAAACTTCAAGGTGTTGTTTTAGGAATTGCAGGTGCTGGTAATATTGGTGTTGTAATTGACTTCTTATTTGCTCCAAAAATTGCTGAAATTTGGGGATGGGCTTCTGTATTTGGTGTAGGTGCTGCAATGGCTATTGTTGTATTTATCGCATATTTATTCTTAGCAAAAGATGCTCCTGAAGAAGTATATAAAAAGAATCCAAAGAAATTAAAAGATTATGTTAAACTTTTAAAAGATAAAGATACATGGTGGTTCTGTTTATTCTATGCTGTTTCATTTGGTGGTTTTGTTGGATTTGCTGGATATATGAAAGTTTATTTAATGAATACATATCAAGTAGATATGGCAGCATTTGGTCTTGATGTTTTAGATGAATCGAATGTAAAAGTTATTGCTGGATACTTTGGTGCTTTATGTATCTTTGCAGGTGCTATTTTAAGACCTGTTGGTGGAGCAGTTGCTGATAAAATTGGTGGTGTTAAATCACTTTATTTCTTTTATGGTACTGTTGCGTTATTAGCAATTGTAAATGCTACTGTTGCTTTGCCATTTGGAATTGCAATTTTCGTATTATTCTTAATCATGGCAAATCTTGGTATGGCAAATGGTGCAGTATTCCAGTTAGTTCCTCAAAGATTTGGTAAAGATATTGGTATTATGACTGGTATTGTAGGATGTGCTGGTGGACTTGGTGGAACAGCTTTAATTAAAACACTTGGTTGGTCAAAAGGTGCATTTGACGGATATACTGCAGGCTTCTTAATCTTTGCAATTGTTGTGTTTGTTGCAATCTCAGGAATCTCACTTGTTAAAACAAGATGGAGAACTACTTGGGGAGTAAGCGCAGGTGGTAGAATATAAAAAGAGCTAAGGCTCTTTTTATATTTAAATTAAAATTTTATATCAAGTCTTAATTTAAGTATAAAAAAAGGTGACACATTGAGTAAAGCAAATATCACAACATCAGGTTTTTCACTAGCAAAAAGACAAGAATTAACAGGCGATGATTATTATGAAATCAAACAATTTAATGACTTAACAATTGCAGTTGTATGTGACGGTGTTGGTTCTGCTGATGAAGGTGCGCTTGCTGCTAAAAAAGTTACCAATCACTTAATTACCAACTTTAAAAATATTCCAAAAACTTGGAGTATGGAAAAAGCTATCAAAACATATTTAAAATCTATTAATTCTATTTTATATGCACAATCAATGCAAGATTATGAACGACCTGAATTAGTAACAACTGTTACAGTTTGTGTTATAAAAGGAAATAGATTATATGCAGCAAATGTTGGTGATTCTAGAATATATTTATACAGAGATAAAGTTTTAACTCAACTTTCTCATGATCATAATGAAGAGGGAATGGATAGTGTTTTAACAGATGCTATTGGAATTGATAAAGACGTTGAAGTATTTTATTTTGAAAATAATATCCATAAAGATGACAAAATCTTGATGTGTAGTGATGGTTTGTATTCATTAATGAGTGAAAATATGCTTATGAAACATCTTGTAAATGGTGCTTATCATATTGTAAAAAAAGCTAGTTCACTTGTTGATGAGAATCTTCCTGATGATACAACAGCTGTAATTTTAGAGATAAATGAAACAGACCAAATACAAAAATATAAAGACCTTCCTCTTGATATTCCTGTTAAACTAAATAGAGGTGATATAATTGATGGATATAAATTAACGCTATCTTTAATACAAAATGACAGAACATGGGTTTGTGAAAAGAATTCAAAAGAGTATGTAATAAAATTTGCTCCCTATGAAGCTTTAGATAATGAAGATATTTTAGATTTATATACAAAAGAAGTTTGGAATGCAAAAAGATTAAAAGCAGGATTCTTTCCAAAATCAGTAGTACCTAAACAAAGATCAGCTAGATATTATATAATGACAAAACTTGAGGGAATTACTTTAAAACAGTATTTAAAGAAAAGAACTCTATCAATTGAAGAATCTATAACACTTGCAAGAACTTTGCTTTCAATGAGTCAATACTTATTGAAATTCAATCTTGTTCATGGTGATATAAAACCTGAGAATATTATAGTTATGCAAAGAGATGGAAAAAGAATTTTTAAAGTAATAGATTTTGGTTCAATTACTGAAATATTCTCACTAATAAATAAAGCAGGAACTCCATCTTATTTAGCACCTGAAAGATTTCAAGAATCTGCTATTAATGAGAAAACTGAACTTTACTCAATTGGTGTTACTTTATATGAATCTTTAACTACTTCTTTTCCTTACGGAGAGATAGAACCATTCCAAAATCCAAATTTTAAAGATGTAAAACTTCCTCAAAAATATAATAAAAATATTCCTTTATGGTTAGAAAGTATTATATTAAGAGCAACTTGCGTTGATCAAGAAACAAGATATTCAAATTATTCTATGATGAAATTTGAACTTGATAATCCTAATAAGGTATTGCCATTTTTTAATAAAAATACACCTTTACTAAAAAGAAATCCATTAAAAGTTTATAAAATTTCTTTTGCTATTTCTTTATTTATAAATATTTATTTATTTCTAAAAATTTCATAAATCTGTATATTTTTTATATAGTCTATTCTTAACTTTACATAAATATAATGTATAATTTCTATTATTAAATGATTAAGGTAGTAGAATATGGTTAAGTCTGTTTGTGGTTATTGTGGAGTTGGTTGTGGTATAGAATTTGAGGAAGATAAGCTTATAGGAGACTTAGCATATCCTGTAAATGAAGGAAAACTTTGTTCAAAAGGAATATCAGAACTTATAAGTATACAAACTCCATCAAGATTACTTAGACCACATATAAGAGAAAATATAAATAATGAATATAAAATAACTTCTTGGGAAAATGCGATAAGCACAATATCTCAGAAAATTAAATCTACTTCAAAAGAAAAAATTGGATTTTATTTATCAGGTCAACTTCTAACAGAAGATTATTATCTTGCTAATAAACTAGGAAAAGGTTTTATTGGTACTAATAATGTAGACACAAATAGTAGAACATGTATGTCAAGTGCAGTAACAGCTCATAAAAAAGCATTTGGTATTGATTATGTTCCTGTTAGAATGGAAGATGTTCACCATGCAGATTTATTAATACTTGCAGGTGCAAATACAGCTGAAGCTCATGTCGTTTTTCATAACCGTATTAAAAGAGCAAAAAAAGCTGGATTAAAAATAGTTGTTATTGATCCTAGGTTTACAGATACTGCAAAAATAGCTGATTTACATCTTCCTTTAAAACCAAATAGTGATATTGATTTTTTTAATCTTGTTTCAAAAAGAATAATTGATGAAAATCTTGTTGATGAAGAATTTATTAAAGATTATGTAAATAACTATGAACTTTTAAAAAATAAGTTCAAAAGAATTCCTGTTACAAAAATGTTAAAAAGAACTGGTTTAACAAAAGAACAATTTGAAGATTTTTGGCTTTTATATAAAAATTCTCCAAATATTATAAGTGCTTGGACTATGGGGTTAAACCAGTCTTCTCAAGGAGTTGATAAAAGTCTTGCTTTAATAAATACTCACTTATTAACGGGGAAAATATTCACACAGGGTAATGGTCCATTTTCATTAACAGGACAACCAAATGCAATGGGAGGTAGAGAAGTTGGCGGACTTTCAACTATGCTTGCTGTTCATTTTGGTTTTGATAAAGAATCAATTAAAAAAGTGTCACAATTTTGGAATACAAAAAATATTGATAATAAAGTAGGTCTTACAGCAACTCAAATGATGGAAGCAAAACTTGATGTATTAATCATTTGTCATACAGACCCAGTTTACCATTTACCAAATAGAAATAAAGTAGAAAAACTTATCAAAGAAATTCCATTAGTTGTTGAAATAAATGCATATGAAAATTCTGAAACATCAAATTTTGCACATATTAAACTTCCCGCAGCTCCTTGGGGTGAAAAAGAAGGTACTCAAACAAACTTAGATAGGACTATTACAAAACAAGAAAAATTAACTAGAACTTCAATAGATTGTAAAGCTGATTGGGAAATCTTTCAACTAATTGCACAAGAATTAGGCTTTAAAAAAGAGTTTAATTTTAAGAACTCACAAGAAATATTTGAAGAGTATCAAGAAATGACTAAATTAAACCCTCATTTAAATATGCATGAAATCTCATATAAAGATGTAGGGAATAAACCTTTTATTTGGGGTGAAGACATTAGAAAAAATAAGCAGTTTTTTACAGAAAATAAAAAGGCAAATTTACATTTTGTTCAAAATAAACTTCTATCTGAGAAAGCAAATTTAGAATATCCTTTTATATTATTAACAGGAAGAACAAGAGATCAATGGCATAGTGGTACAAAAACTAATTTACCAAAAACACTTTTAAAATTTAAAGATTTAGATTTTTGTGAAATCCATCCTAAAAATGCAAAAGCATTAAATATCAAAGATGGTGATATTATAAAAATATCTTCTATTAGAGGAGAAATTAATTCAAAAGCACTACTTAGTGACAAGATAAGAATTGATACTATATTTGTTCCTGTTAGTAATAGAGAAATAAACTACTTAACAAATGACTTACTAGATAAAGAATCTTTTCAACCTGATTATAATCACTCTGCGGTGAAGATAGAAAAATTCTAATCAAATTCTTAATACTACATTAATTACTAATATTTTTTGTAGTATTAAATCAATTGTCTATTTTTTATATAGTTAAACTTTAATTTTACATAAAATAATGGATAAAATCATAACAATAAATATAATTTGGAGTTATGATAATGCAAGTTTTACAAGATGCCCACAATTTAAGAAATAAAAAGATTAACAAAATAGAAAAAATGAAAGCAGAACAAAATCCTATGGATTTTATAAAATCTTTCGAGGAGTTTTGTCAAGGTTCGTATGAAGAGACTGTAACAGACGCTCATACAAAACACTTCTTAAAATGTCTTGGTTTATATGACAAAGGCACAAGTGAAACTTTTGTTATAAGAATTAGAATTCCAGGTGGTCAATTGTCAGTTGAACAAGCATTAAAACTAGCCGAATCTTCAAAAAAATACGGAAACGATTATATAGATATTACAACAAGAGGACAAGTTGAATTTAGATATTTAAAATTCAATGAACTGCCATCTTTATTAAAAGATTTAAACGAAGTTGGAATCTCAGCAATTCAGTGTGCGGGTGATAACTTTAGAGGTGTTGTAACATCTCCACTTGATTCATATTCTAAAACATCTCCAATAGAAACGATGCCATTACTTGAAGAAATACAATCAGTATTCAAAAACCACGAAGCTTGGATGGGAACACTTCCTAGAAAATTTAATATTGCAATTTTAGGTGATAGTATTAATACTTGTAATATCTTTGGAAATGACTGTGCTTTTGCCTTAGCTTCAAAAGATGGTGAAATTGGGTTTAACTTATATCTTGGAGGAAAAGTTGGTGTTCAAGCTAGAGATTTAAATCTTTTTGTTAAACCTTCGCAAGTAAAAGAAGTATTTGCTTCAGTAATTTCTTTATATAAAGAGTATGGATTTAGAGATAATAGAAATAAAAATAGATTAACTTTTCTTCTTGATGCAGTTAGTTTAGAAGAATTTGCAAAATCTATTAAAGAGGACTCAAAACTTGATTTAAGTGATGCTGGAAAATTACTTGTAAAAGATGAATTTACACTTGATAACTCATCAACAATTGAACTTAAAGATAAAAAAAGTGCAATTCACTTTGGTATTCCTTCTGGAATATTTTGTGGAAGTGATTTGAAAGAAGCTGCAATATTAGCACAAAAATATGACGGTGTTATTAGATTAACATATGAACAAAGTTTTTATATTATTACTGATACTGCAAATATAGAAGATATTAAAAACTCAGAACTTTACACAAAATATGATTCATTCCATAATATTTACTTCAACAATCAAATCGCATGTGCTGGAAATAAAGAGTGTTCTTTTGGTGTAATTCCTGGAAAACCTGATGCTATTGATATGGCTGTGTATTTAAATAAAAATGTTCCAATAAAAGATGGAAAAGTTAGAATGTATTGGTCAGCATGTCCAAAAGGTTGTGGAATACACGGTGTTGCAGATATTGGATTTGAAGGTGCAAAAGCAAAAGATGAAGAAGGTAATTCATGTTATGGAGTTAAAATCTTTATTGGTGGAAAAGCAGCCTCTGCTATTTTGGAAGCTAGACAATTAACAAAAGCTGTTACACTTCCACAAGCTCAAAAAATAACTGCCCAACTTTTAAATATCTATAAAACTGAAAAAACTGAAAATGAAACTTTTGAAAGTTTTGATACAAGAGTTTTATCTCATTTAGAAATTGAAGAAATTCAAAGTAGAATCGGAGCTTAAATATGAGTAGCAATGAAACAACACCATTAGAAGACTTTATAAACCATAAAGCTGATACTAATATGCAATGTGGAAACTATAGTATTGATATAGAAAAACCCAAAGAGGGAGAGCAATACAGATTCCATTTTGATGCAACTGCTTGTGTTGGTTGTCATTGTTGTGAAGTTGCTTGTAATGAGCAAAATAATAACCCTGCAGATATAAAGTGGAGAAGAGTTGGGGAAACACAAAGTGGTATTTTTCCAAATGTATCAAA
>CALKDR010000030.1 GCA_938084175.1 uncultured Campylobacterales bacterium | reverse complement strand
GGAAAACCTGAAAAAATTGGAGCTAACGATGTTCAATCAGCACAAGATATAAGTGCTTATATGAAATACAAATTCTAAATTCTAAAAAAATGTAAAAAGAGGGTTTTACCTTCTTTTTATTTATAAGAAGGAATTAAATTTCTACAAAACAATAGTAAGCTTTCCGTTTTTATTTTTGATAAGTTTAAAATCATACTTTTGTAACTAAATCTTATTAAATATGTTTATAAGTAATTAAGTTTAAGTCTCTTTGCGATAAAATAAGCTAAATTTAATAATATAGCAATTAACAAAGGAAACTATTGGAACCAATAGGTATATTAAAAGAAGGTCAAATATATGATCTTCAAACTGCCCAAGCTTTAAATATTGAAGGTGATATTATAAAGTCAGATAACTCTGCCGAATCTCTAGAGATTCTTAGACACTCATGTGCTCATATGATGGCTCAAGCTATTAAAGAGCTTTACCCTGATGCAAAATTCTTCGTAGGACCAGTTGTAACTGAAGGTTTCTATTATGACTTTAAAGTAGATGCAAAAATCACTGATGATGATTTGAGTGCTATTGAAAAGAAAATGAAAGAAATCGCAAGTAGAAAACTAAAAATCGAAAGATATGAAACTACAAGAGAAGAAATCATTGCTAAATTTGCTGATGATGAATTAAAACAAGCTGTTTTAAAAAATATCACAGATGATACTTTAACTATGTATAAGCAAGGTGATTTTGAAGATTTATGTCGTGGTCCACATTTACCAACAACTGGAATGATTAGAGCTTTTAAATTAACAAGAGTTGCTGGTGCATATCTTGGTGGTGATGAAGAAAACGAAATGATTACTAGAATTTATGGAATCGCATTCTTTGATAAAAATGAATTAAACGATTACGTAAGAATGCTTCAAGAAGCTAAGAAAAGAGATCATAGAAAACTTGGAACTGAACTAGAACTATTTACGTTTAACGAAGAAGTTGGTGCTGGGTTACCATTATGGTTACCAAATGGTGCAAGACTTAGATCAAAGCTAGAGCATATTTTATATAAAGCTCATAGAGTTAGAGGTTATGAACCTGTTCGTGGTCCTGAGATTTTAAAATCAAGTATGTGGGATACATCTGGACATAATGCAAATTATGGACAAAACATGTATTATACAGAAATTGATGGTCAAAAATATGGAATGAAACCTATGAACTGTGTAGGTCATATTCAAATTTTTAAAAATGATTTAGTTTCATATAAAGATTTACCAAAAAAACTTTTTGAATATGGTGTTGTTCATAGACATGAAATGAGTGGTGCAATGCACGGATTATTTAGAGTTAGAGAATTTACTCAAGATGATGCACATATTTTCTGTACACAAGCACAAGTAAAAGAAGTAATTATTGATGTATTAGAGTTTGTTGATTCATTAATGAAAACTTTTGATTTCAAATATGAAATGGAAGTATCAACAAAACCTAAAAAAGCAATTGGTGATGATTCATTTTGGGAAACAACAACTAAAGGTATTATGGAAGCTTTAGATGAAGAGAACTTACCTTATGGAATTGATGAAGGTGGTGGAGCATTCTACGGACCTAAAATTGATATTAAAATCACAGATGCTATTGGAAGAAAGTGGCAATGTGGTACAATACAAGTAGATATGAACTTACCTGAAAGATTTAATGTTGAATTCATTAATGATGAAGGTCATAAAGAACAGCCTGTAATGATTCATAGAGCTATTTTAGGTTCTTTCGAAAGATTTATTGGTATTTTAACAGAGCATTGTGCTGGTGAGTTCCCATTTGTAATAGCTCCTACACAAGTTATTTTTGTACCAATTGCAGACACACATGTTGAGTATGCAAAACAATTACAAAGAGAACTTTTAGAAGACGAAATGGATTCTAAAATCTTTGATATGAATGAGAGTTTAAACAAAAGAATTAGAACAGCAGAGAAACAAAGAGTTCCAATGATTGTTGTTGTAGGTGATGAAGAAGTACAAAACCAAACAATTGCATTAAGAAATAGAAGAACAAGAGAACAGTCAAATATGACAAAAACAGAATTTTTAACTATGTTAAATGAAATCAAAAAAGGAAGTAGAATTTGAGTAGAGACAACAAGAAAAACAATGTAATCATGAATGAAGATATTAGAGCATCAGAAGTTAGATGTACATCTGATGATGGAACGAATTATGGAATTATTTCAACAAGAGATGCGCAGCAAACTGCTGATGATTTAGGATTAGATTTAGTTTTAATTGCTCCAGATGCTAAACCGCCAGTTGCAAAAATTATGGATTACGGTAAATTCAAGTATCAACAAGAAAAAAAGAAAAAAGAAGCTAGAAAAAACCAAAAAGTAATTGTTGTTAAAGAAATTAAACTTTCTGTTAAAATTGCAGATAATGATATTAATTACAAAGTTAAACATTCAAGAGAATTCTTAGAAGCTGGACATCATGTTAAGTTTAGAGTTTTCTTAAGAGGTAGAGAAATGGCAAATCCAAAAGCAGGTATTGATGTACTTAAAAGAGTATGGCCAATGGTTGAAGACTTAGCTGTAATGGATAAAGAACCAAAACTAGAAGGTAGATACGTAAATATGATGGCTCTTCCTAAAAAAGATGAAAATCATAAGTAAACACTAACATTAATAATAAAAGAAGAGAATCTACTCTCTCTTCTTTTCGCTCCCTAATAATCCTTTTAAAGTTAAATTAAACAAAATTTAAGTATAATCCAAGACTTTTTCATTAATAAATGAAATTGCAAATTTAAAAAAGGATTTTTCAATGCCAAAGATGAAAACTAACAGTGGCGCTTTAAAGAGATTTAAAATAAAGAAAAATGGTTCTATTAAAAGAGGATCAGCTTTTAGAAGTCACATCTTAACAAAAATGTCTCAAAAGAGAAAAAGAAATCTTAGAGGACCACAAACTGTTGCAGCTGTGGATTCAACAAGAGTTAAAAGAATGTTAAACAAAGCGTAATCATTTTCAAATGATTTTTTAGTCCCTCCACATATTGTGGAAAAGTTCAACAATTTTGTTGACACCTTATTATTTTTTAAAATAATGGTAAAGAAAGGAAATATACATGCCTAGAGTTAAAACTGGTGTAGTTAGAAGAAGAAGACATAAGAAAGTATTAAAAGCTGCTAGAGGTTTCTACAGTGGTAGAAGTAAGCACTTTAGAAAAGCCAAAGAGCAATTAGAACACTCAATGGTTTACGCTTATAGAGATAGAAGACAGAAAAAAAGAGATATTAGAAAGCTTTGGATTGTAAGAATCAATGCTGCTTGTAGATTAAATGATATCAACTATTCTAGATTCATGAATGGATTAAAAATAGCTGGAATTACTTTAGATAGAAAAATCTTAGCTGATATGGCTATGAATGATTATACATCATTTGTATCATTAGTTAATTCTGCAAAAGATGCATTAAAATAATTAAATTTGCATAAACTAAAAAAGGGATTGAAGTTTTCTTCAATCCCTTTTTTTATGCCTAATAAATTGTCTTTGTAAGTATTAATATAATACTTACAAATATAATTTATGCTTTTCCTGATAAAAGACCGTATTGTGTCATAGGTTTTAATAAATAAACTTTCATTAGCCACCAAATATATCTTTCTTGTGTTGGATCTAAAGGAAATGAAGGAGTTGGTTTTTTTGTCCAGTTAAACTCAGCTAACATTACTTTTCCAATATCTGTAATTAATGGACATACAGTATAACCTGCATATTTAGCCTTAAGTTCATTACCTTCCATAGATGAGATTAAATTCTCAACTACTACTTTATATTGTTTTCTAACACTTCCACCTGTTTTACCCATAGGAACTGCTGCAATATCACCTAAAGAGAATATATTCTTATATTTTACATGTTGTAGTGTTTCTTTATTTACAGGAACCCAGCCTTTTGCTGAACCAACTGCTGAATTTCCGATTTCATCAGGAGCTTTCATAGGTGGAGTAATATGCATAAAATCAAAATTTGCTTCAACTTCTTGATGTTTAGTAATCATAGAGTATTCTTCTAAATCTTCATCGTAAGGGCCTTTTTCTTGCCATCTTTTATCAAAAGTTGCTATTTTATTTTCTAAATCAACTGCTGTTAAATTATGGAAATAGTTCCATTTGAAATCTCTTGCTTCAAATTGTTTTACAATTGCATCATGGTATTCTTTAACACCAAACATATTTCCACCATTTGGATAGAATACTAGTTCAGCATTATCTCTTACTCCTGCTTCTACTAATCTAGAATTAGTAAGATACATTATTTTCTTTGGAGCTCCACCGCATTTTACAGCAGTATTTGGATGAGTAAAAATACCTTTTACTTTTTTTCCGCCTTTTGCTTTTTCTACAAATTTTTGTAGTTGAGTCCATGTTTCAACTGCAGTATCAGTATTAAAAATTGAAGTAACTCCTGAGTCTGCAAATTTCGTAAGTATTTTAGAAGCATCACCTTGTGTATAAGAAATACCAATCTCTTCTAAACCTTTAATTTGTCCAAAATCTAAAGCTAAACCAGCTGCGATTACTAAAAAATCATAAGAAATAGTTTCACCTGAACCTATCACTACTTTATTAGCATCAGGATTAAATTCAATAGCCCTATCTTTTATTAATTTTACACCTGCTGGTAAAAAATCTTTAGTAGAATACATAACATCTTCTTTTTTATATACTCCACCTGCTATTAATGAATTTCCTGGTTGGTAAGAAACTGAATTAGGATTTGGTTCAATAATTGTAATATCAGGAGTGGATAAAGTACTAGCTAGTCTAGCAGCTGTTGCCATACCTGCTAATCCTCCACCAATTATTAAAATTTTACCTTTTGCTTCACTAGCTTGTACAGTTGTTGAAGCATTAGCTGTTGTAGCATCACCCATTAAATATGCAGCAGAACCAAGTCCTGCTAATTTAAAAGCTTCTCTTCTAGAGATACCAATTTTTTTTATTTCTGAATCAACTAGTTCTAATGCATCATCTAATTCATTTCTTGCCATGAGAATTCCTTACTATTAATTATTCTATGATAATAGGATATCAAAAGTTTCTTAACAACAAACTTTAATTTAGCTAAAAAACAATATTTTATTTATTTGATTTACTTATAATACTAAGAGCCTTTTCATACTCATCTTTATTATTTAAATTTATGAATTCATCATCATTTCGGAATTGAATATATTTAGTATTATTATTTTTAAGTAAATACCCTACTTTATGGATGTCATCTACTAACATTTTATTTATAAATTTTTCTAATTTTGTAGAAAATACTCCACATAAGTTGTGAGTTCTAAGAGTTTGAGCAACACATATTTCACTGCTTTTTGCTTCATTAATTAGTTTTATTATTGAGTCAATTGAAACAAGAGGAGTATCAACTGTAATTATAAATACTTCTTTAGTTTTTATAGTTTTGAATATTGTTTGAAGAGCAACAATAGGAGAAAATTCTTCACCTTTGTCTAAAATAAGATATTTTTCTTTATTAAAATCAAAATCAAATTTATCTATTTTAGAAGACAAATATATTTCATCAAAAAAAGGTTTTAATTTATCGTATTGATATTGAGTTAGGGAGTTTGAGTTTGAAAAAGGAAGAAGAGATTTGTCTTCTCCCATTCTTCTACTTTTTCCACCACATAAAATCACACATGGGATTTTAAATGGTTTAGTCATTTTTATAAACCTCTTGGGTCTGTAATATAACCAGAGATTGCAGATGCGGCTGCAACTGCTGAGTTAGCAAGATAAATTTTTGAAGATCTTGACCCCATTCTTCCTACAAAGTTTCTGTTTGTTGTAGAAATACAAACTTCATCATCTCCTAAAATTCCCATATATCCACCTAAACATGCTCCACAAGTAGGATTTGAAACAACTCCACCTGCATCAACTAAAATATCAATATATCCAGCTTTTGTAGCATCTCTTAGAATTTTTTGTGTTCCTGGAGTTAAAATAAGTCTTGCATGACGTGCAACTTTTTTACCTTCAAGAATCTGTGCTGCTGCTTTAAAATCAGATAATCTTCCATTTGTACAAGAGCCAATAAATATTTGATCTACTTTAATTTGATCTGCAACTGCTGTTGAAACAGAGTGACCATTTGATGGTAAAAATGGATATGCAATTACAGGTTCTAATTTATCAGTTTCAATTTCAATTACTCTAGTATAAACTGCATCATCATCAGAATAATGAATTTTAGGTTCTGCTCTTAAGCCACCATTTAAATCAGATGTTTGCTCTAAAAATTCTTTTGTAACATCATCATATGCAACAATACCATTTTTAGCTCCTGCTTCAATAGCCATATTACATAAAGCAAATCTATCATCCATAGATAAGTATTGTATAGCTTCACCTGTAAACTCTAAAGTTTGGTATAAAGCACCATCAACACCTAAAATTCTAATAATTTCAAGAATTAAATCTTTTCCTGTAATTTGATCTCCTGGTTTTCCATTAAAAACAATTTTAATAGCTTCAGGAACTTTAAACCAGTTACCACCAGTAATCATTCCAAAAGAAATATCAGTTGAACCCATTCCAGTTGAAAATGCACCAAGACCACCATGTGTACATGTATGTGAATCAGCACCAATAATTACATCACCTGGTAATACTAGACCTTTTTCAGGTAAAAGCGCATGCTCAATTCCCATATCTTTTTCATCAAAAAAATATTTTAAATCATGTTTATAAGCAAAATCTCTAGAGATCTTTGCTTGATTTGCAGATGCAATATCTTTTGCAGGAATAAAGTGATCAAGTACAATTGCAAAACCTTCAGGATTCGCTAACTTTTTAAAACCACCATCTTCAAATGCTTTAATAGAAATAGGAGTAGTAATATCATTACCAATTACCATATCAATCGGACTTCTTACAATTTCTCCAGCATATACTTCTTTACCAACATGTTCACTAAAAATTTTTTCTGTTATTGTTTGACCCATATTTATCTCTTCCTATAAATTTTATAATATTAATTTTTGCTATTATAGCTAATTTTATTTTAAGCCACCAAATTTAAGATTTTGATTTCTTTCTTTCGCTTATCCACTCTTTTATTTGCTTATAAATAATTAATGCAACTGCAATGTTTATCATAACATCAGAAAAGTTGAAAATTGCAAAGTTAAATCCATAATGCCAATATAAAAAATCAACCACTCCACCATATGTAAACCTATCTAAAATATTCGATAATCCTCCTACAAAAAGTAGTGTAATGGGAAAAGAATATTCATAAAATACATCTTTGTTCTTTAACAAATAAATAAATCCAGCAAGAACCATAGCTAGTTGTATAAACTTTAAATATTCTGCTAAAAATGCAAACATAGAAAAAGCAACACCATAGTTGTATGCTAATTCTAAAGACATATAAGGACCCTCAACATTCCAATCAAAATTTGCGAATCCAAATTTAACAACTTGATCAATTGTAAATAAAACTACAAATATAATTAATGATAGTACTACTTTCTTTTTCATAAAACTTTTTTGAAAAAGGCCTTTAAAGTTTCCATTCCATCTTCAACATCTTTTTTATTTTTTCCTTCAAGAAGAAGTCTAATTTTATTTTCAGTACCAGAATATCTAATTAAATCTCTCATACCTTTTTCTCGTAAAGGTTTAACTAGTTCTTCTAAACCATCAATTTCATCTAATGGTGGTTTTTCACTAACTTTCATATTATGTAAAATCTGAGGATATAATTCAAAAGGATTTAATACCTCACTAGCTTTCTTACCTGATTTTAAAACAAGTGCTAAAACTTGAAGTGCAGATGCTAATCCATCTCCAGTTTTTGCAGTATCAGAGAAAATAACATGTCCACTTTGCTCACCACCGAAGTTAATGCCTTCTTTTTTCATTACTTCAAGAACAAACTTATCACCAACATTTGATCTATGTAAAGCAATATTGTCTTTTTGTAAATAATCTTCTAAAGCTTTGTTTGACATAACAGTTGCAACACATCCATTACCTTGTAATAATTTAGTCTCTTTTAAATACTTACAAAGTGCACCTATTAATTTATCTCCATCAACAACATCACCATTTTCATCAATTACAACTAGTCTATCAGCATCACCATCAAGTGCTAAACCAATATCAGCTCTATACTCACGAACTAGTTTTGCAACACCTTCAGGATGCATTGCTCCACAGTCCTCATTAATATTAAAACCATCAGGCTTGTGATTAATTGTTATTACATCAGCACCTAATTCTTCTAAAATTGTAGGACCAACTTTATATGCAGCACCATTTGCACAATCTAAAACAATTCTCAGACCATGAAGACTTAAATCTTTTGGAAAAGAACTTTTAATTGAAACAATATACCGTCCAATAACATCATCAATTCTTTTTGATGCACCTATATTTCTTCCCGTAACTAGTTGTGAAATCATGGATTCATTATCATTGAAGATGTCTTCAATTTTCTTTTCACATTCTACGCCTAATTTATCACCATGATTATCAAAGAATTTAATTCCATTATCTTCATAAGGATTATGCGAAGCTGAAATCATTATTCCTGCATCACATCTCATACTTTCTGTTAAATATGCAATTGCAGGAGTTGGCATTGGGCCTATTTGAATTACATCATAACCAACAGCTGTAAGTCCGCTTACAAGTGCATTTTCAATCATATATCCACTTCTTCTAGTATCTTTTCCAACAAGAATTCTATTAGTTGTTGAATGTTTCCTAAAATAAATACCTGCGGCTTTGGCTAATTTTAATACAGTCATTGCATCTAAAAAAGTACCAGCCTCTCCTCTAACTCCATCTGTTCCGAATAGTTTCATTAAATCTTCCTAAAATTAAACTTGTTTTAAGTTGCTTTGGGTAACATTCTACCCTTAAAAATTTTACAAAGAGGTTAAATAAAATGGCAAATCATAAATCAGCTGAAAAAAGAGCAAGACAAACAATCGTTAAGACTGAAAGAAATAGATTCTACAAAACAAGAATCAAAAATGTAACAAAAGCAGTAATCACTGCAATTGAGTCTGCAGACAAAGAAGTTGCAGTAAATGCAATGAAAACTGCGAACAAATATTTACACCATTGTGTATCTAAAGGTATCCTTAAAAAGGGAACTGCTGCAAGAAAAGTAAGTAGATTACAAACTGCAGTTAACGCAATATAATTAATTATATTAAAATATAGTCAATTATGCTACAAGATAAACTACAGCCTTTTATTAATAGATCTGAAGAAATTAATGAATTATTAATTGCTCCAGATATCACTAGTGATATAAAGAGAATGACTGAACTTTCAAAAGAACAGTCAAATATCGCTCCAATTGTTGATAAAGCTAAAGAGTACATTCAAGTATTAGAAGATATAGAAGAGAATAAAATGCTTCTTGACGATGATGAATTGGGTGAACTTGCAAAAGAAGAGCTGAAAGACTTGGAGCCAAGAAAACCAGAGTTAGAAGAAGAAATTAAATTTCTAATGATTCCTAAAGATCCTAATGATGATAAAAATATCTTCTTAGAACTTAGAGCTGGTGCTGGTGGTGATGAAGCTGCTATCTTTGTTGGTGACCTTTATAGAGGTTACTTAAGATATGCAGAAAATAATGGCTGGAAAGTTGAAGTTATGAACACTAATGATAGTGAATCAGGCGGATTCAAAGAAGTTGTAATTCTTATAAAAGGTGACCTCGTATACTCAAAATTAAAGTTTGAGAGTGGTACACATAGAGTTCAACGGGTTCCTGCAACTGAATCACAAGGTAGAGTTCATACATCTGCAATTACAGTAGCTGTAATGCCTGAAGTTGATGATGTAGAAATTGAAATTGATGCAACTGATCTTAAAATTGATGTTATGAGAGCAAGTGGAAATGGTGGGCAATCTGTAAATACTACAGATTCTGCTGTAAGAATTACTCATATTCCATCAGGACTTGTAGTAACAAATCAAGATCAAAAATCTCAACATAAGAATAAAGATAAAGCTATGAAAGTTTTAAAAGCTAGGCTTTATGATTTAGAAATGAATGAGAAAATGCAAAAAGAAGGTGCCGACAGAAAAGAACAAGTCGGAACTGGAGATAGAAGTGGAAGAATTAGAACTTATAATTATCCACAAAATAGAGTAAGTGATCACAGAATTAATTTAACTCTGTATCGTTTAGACTATATTATGAATGACGGTTTATTTGATGAAGTAATTGATCCTCTTATTGCTGATCATCAATCTAAACTTATTGAGGCTAATGGATTATAATCCATTAGTTTTCTTTTTTACTGCTACTTAATATGATTAAATTAAATCAAACATACACTCACTATAAAAACAAACAATCTTATATAACAATTAACTTTTGTAAAATCCAAGAAAATGATATTTGGGTTAAAGCTGTTGTTTATAAACCTGATGATTGTGAAGAACTATTTGTTAGAGAATACAAAGAGTTTGAAGAAAAATTTATTTTAAAACCTTAATCAAACTTTCAAAACTAAAAGTAACCAAATTGTAATTAAGTCATATTATACTTCCAACATAAAAAATATTACGGAGAAAATTATGACAATTAAAAAAACATCATTAGCACTTTTAGCAAGTGCAGCATTAACATTAAGTTTAAGTGCAAGAGATCAAGTTAAAATCGTTGGATCATCAACTGTATATCCTTTTTCATCTTCAGTAGCTGAAGAATTTGGTGCAACTACAAAGTTCCCTACTCCTGTTGTTGAATCAACAGGTTCTGGTGGTGGAATGAAATTATTTTGTGCTGGAAATGATTTAAATACTCCAGATATTACTAATGCATCAAGAAGAATGAAAGCAAAAGAATTCAAAATGTGTCAAGAAAATGGAGTTACAGATATTACAGAAGCTGTAATTGGTTACGATGGTATTGCTTTTGCACAATCAATTTCAAATGCACCTTTTAATATTTCAAAAAAGAACTTAGCTTTAGCAGTTGCAAAAGAAGTACCTTCTAAAGATGGTAAATCATTAGTTGCAAATCCATACAAAAAGTGGTCAGATATTGATGCTTCATTACCAAACAGAGAAATTATTGTTTATGGACCACCAAAATCATCAGGAACTAGAGATGCATTTGAAGAGTTAGTAATGCAAAGTATCTTCAAAAAAATGTCTGTATACACTGAACTTTACAAAGCTGATAAAAAAGCAAATAAAAAGTATAAAAAATACTCAATCGTAAGAACTGATGGCGCTTATGTTGAATCTGGTGAAAATGATAACTTAATTGTTCAAAAATTAGATAAAAATAAAAATGCATTTGGTGTATTTGGATTTTCATTCTTAGAAGAAAATGATGATAAAGTACAAGGTTCTACAATTGATGGTGTACAACCAACTGCTGAAAATATTTCATCATCTGCATACCCAGTATCTAGATCATTATTTTTCTATATTAAGAATTCTCACTCAAAAGAAGTACCTGCTATGGATAAATATGTTGATTTATTTATGAGCGAGAAAATGATTGGTGAAGATAGTATATTAGGTGAAATTGGTTTAATTGCTTTACCTCAAGAAGACAGAAATAAAATCAAAGTTAGTGTTACTAAAAAAACAAAATTAACTTTAGCTGACTTAAACGCTAAACACTAAATAAAAGGAGTTTTCACTCCTTTTTTAATATTCAAACCTAAGATAAACCCCTTAAATATAGTACTTCACATCATTGTAATCAGTTTGTAACCATACTTAAATATAATCCCTTATAAATTAAAATAAAGGCAAAAGTATTGAGCACTTTTGAAACAAGAAACAAGAAAAGGGAATTAACAGAAAAACTAATTAAATCAGCTTTGATTATTGCATCTGCTATTTCAATATTAACTACATTTGGTATTCTTTTCTCAATTCTTTTTGAGTCAATAGAATTTTTTCAAATGAGAAGTTTTTGGTACTTCATAACAGGGACGGAATGGTCACCTGGTGTTGAAGGAAGTAAATTTGGAGCCGTTCCTATTTTTGCAGGAACATTTGTAATTACAATAATTGCTCTTTGTGTTGCAATTCCTGTAGGTCTTGGAAGTGCTATTTATATGAGTGAATATGCAAGTTCAAATACAAGAGATTATTTAAAACCAATTCTAGAAGTATTAGCTGGAATTCCTACAGTTGTATATGGTTTTTTTGCAGCTATTACAGTTGCTCCATTTATTGTAAAAGCAGCTGATTGGGTTGGTTTGGAAGCTACATTTAACTCAGCTCTTGCTTCTGGTGTTGTAATGGGAATTATGATTATTCCTGTAATTTCATCATTATCTGATGATGTTATTAGGTCTGTTCCAGATAGTCAACGAAAAGCAGCTTTAGGACTAGGTCTTACACAAGGTGAAACAATACGAGATATTGTAATACCTTCAGCACTTCCTGGAATTATTTCAGCTTCACTTCTTGGTTTATCAAAAGCCTTAGGTGAAACGATGATCGTTGTAATGGCAGCAGGTTTACGACCTAATCTTTCATGGAATCCACTAGAAGATATGACAACAGTTACAGTTACAATTGTAAACTCTCTTGTTGGAGATTTTGAATTTAATTCACCTGAAACACTTTCAGCATTTGCACTTGGGTTAGTGTTATTTGTTGTGACTTTAGTTTTAAATATTATTTCATTATCACTAATTAGAAAATTTAAAGAAAAATATAAAGTGAATACATTATGATTAAAAGAAATAAGAAAAAGAACTTAAAAAAAGCAAACCCTTTTTACGATGCAACATTAGATAAAAGACATGCAAGTGCGAAAAGATTTAAGAAGTTTACATTAACATCACTAATCTTTTCTATTGCCTTTTTAGTATTCTTTTTAGTTGATATTATTGGAAAAGGAACACCTGCATTTAAAGTTACATATATACAAGTAAACGTAGCTTATAATGAAAAATCTGTTGATGATTCAAGAAAGGCAGTTGATAGAAAATATAGAAAAATAATTTCAAGGTCATGGCTTAGAGATTTACCAATGCAAGTAAAAGAAAATCCAAAGCTATTAAATACAACTCAAACTCTATGGATTCTAGCTGATGATCAAGTTGATCAGTATTTAAAAGGGCATCACTATAAATTAAAAAGAAAAGACAAAGCCTTAGTTGATAAATTAAATGCAGAAGGTAAAGTTGAAACTAGATTTAATACAATTTTCTTTACAAATGGAGATTCAAAAATTCCTGAAAATGCTGGATTGTTTTCTGCAATGGTTGGTTCCATATTAACACTTTGTATTACAATGCTTGTTGCTTTTCCACTTGGAGTTATGACTGCAATTTATCTTGAAGAATTTGCAGAAGATAATAAGTTTACAAGATTTATTGAAGTAAATATAAATAACCTTGCAGCAATTCCATCTATTTTATTTGGACTTTTAGGACTTGCTATATTTATTAATCTTTTTGGAATGCCAAGATCTTCACCACTTGTAGGTGGTCTTACACTTGCACTTATGACTTTACCTATTATTATTGTAAGTTCAAGAGCAGCTTTAAGAGCAGTTCCTGATAGTATTAGACAAGCAGGATATGGATTAGGATTAACAAAAATTCAAGTTACAAAAGACCATGTTTTACCACTTGCTTTTCCAGGAGTTTTAACAGGTTCTATTATAGGACTTGCTCAAGCTATGGGTGAAACAGCTCCACTTATTATTATAGGAATGATTGCATTTATTCCAGATGCTCCAGGAAGTATTTTAGAAGCATCAACTGTTATGCCTGCACAATTGTTTACATGGGCTGGAATGCCAGAGAGAATGTATATAGAAAAAACAGCTGCTGGAATTATGGTACTTCTTAGTATCTTAATCTCATTAAATGCAGTAGCAATTTATTTAAGAAAAAAATTTGAAGTTAAATGGTAGAAGGAAAAATTAAAATGTCAAAAGATAAAAAAATAAAAGTAAAAGTTGATGATTTAAATCTTTGGTATGGAGATAATCATGCTTTACATGGAATTAATGTAGATATTTATGAAAATAAAATCACAGCTTTAATTGGACCTTCTGGATGTGGTAAGTCTACATTTTTAAGATGTTTAAATAGAATGAATGATTTAATTTCAATTGTTAAAACAGATGGAAAAGTTGTAATTGATAAAAAAAATATTTATGACAAAGATGTCGATGAAGTAAGTGTTAGAAAAAAAATTGGTATGGTATTTCAACAACCAAATCCTTTCCCAAAATCAATTTATGATAATGTTGCCTATGCTCCTATTAAACATGGAATTGTAGCAAAAGGCAAAGAGTGTGATGAACTAGTTGAAACATCTTTAAGAAAATCAGGACTTTGGGACGAAGTTAAGGATAAGTTAAATGACCCTGGAACTTCACTTTCAGGTGGTCAACAACAAAGATTATGTATTGCTAGAACAATTGCTGTTAAACCTGAAGTTATATTAATGGATGAACCAACATCAGCACTAGATCCAATTTCAACAGAAAAAATTGAAGCACTTATGTTAGAGTTAAAAAAAGATTACACAATTATTGTTGTAACTCATAATATGCAACAAGCCGCAAGGGTTGCAGACTATACAGCGTTTTTCCATTTAGGAAAACTAATAGAATATGATGAAACAGAAACTATTTTTGTAAATCCATCAAACAAAAAAACAGAAGATTATATTACGGGGAGATTTGGATAATGTTAAAAACATACGAAGAAAAAAGAAACAATATAAAAGATGAAGTTGTATTTATTGGAAATAGTGTAATTGATGCACTTGAAACATCTTTAAAAACATTAAAAAGTGATGATATATCAGCACTTAAAGATATTGATTTATCTGTAAAAAAACTATCAAATAAATCTAATGAAATTGATAACTTAATAGTTACAGCACTTGCTTTATATTCACCAGAAGCAAAAGATTTAAGAGAAATGGTTTCATTTTTGAAAATTACAAATGAGCTAATTAGAGCTGCTTCAAATGTAAAAGGTTTTATTAAAATTTTTAGAAAAGCATATTCTGATGATTTAAATACAAGCACAATTTTGGAGTTTACTATTCCTTTACATAAATCAGCCCTACTTTCATTAAGAACTTCAATGTCAATGATTGAAGAAACAAATGATAATCATGCAGAAGAAAAATATGGAAGAGTAATGGTTGAAGATAGTAAGGCTGATGACTTATATGCAATGGTTGAAAAAAACGTATTAAAACTAATTACAAAAAACCTTGAACTTTCAAAAGAGTATTTTGATATTTTAAGTAGTCTTAGACGATTAGCTAGAACTTCTGATAGAGCATCATCAATTGCATCACTGGCTCTTTTTGCACAAGTTGGTGGAGATATAACACAATCATAATTTTATGATATAATTACGTATGAAAAAGCCATTAATTAAAATAAAATCATACTTCTCATCAAATTTTGAAGTACTAGCTGCTGCAATAATATTTGTAGGAATACTTGTAACTGGTCTTGACTTTTACAAAGCAATTATTCTTATGTTAGAGTTTATTGTTATCATGGAAGTTGTAAAAATGATTTCTGATTTTATTAAAAAACAGAAATTAAGACTTAGGTTTGTATTAGATATTTTTATTATCTTTTTAATTAGAGATGTAATTATATTAAGTGCTAATGTGAATAAAGACTATGTTGATATATCTTTTTTATTGATTGTCATATTTGTGTTCTTTATATTTAGAATCCTAGCTATTAAGTTTTCACCTGGTGTTATTAAAATATCAAAAGATACAGTTATTGAATACGAAGATGATAGAGATAATAAAAAAGTTCAAGATGATACTAAGTTAATGAATGATAACAAATAAACTAATACTTATTGTTGAAGATGAAGAGGATATTTTAGAATTACTTGAATATACTCTTCAAAAAGAAGGCTTTGAGACAATTGGTTTTTTAAATATTGATAAAACTTTAAAAAAAGTCTTAGATGAAGAAGATATTAGTTTAATTTTAATGGATAGAAACCTTCCAGGAAGTGAAGGAAGTACTTTTATAAACCAGATAAAAAATGAAGGCTACAATAATCCTGTTATTTATGTAACTGCAAAAGACAAAGATGAAGATATTCTAGAAGGTTTTGAAGCTCATGCAGATGATTATATTACTAAACCTTTTAATCTAAAAGAGCTGATAGCAAGGGTCAAAGCAGTAATTAAAAGAACTTCAAAAAAAGTAGATGTATTAAAAATTAAAGATATTACTTATAAAGCTAGCAATAAAAAATTTTATATAGAAGATAAAGAAATAGAACTAACTCACTTAGAACATGATCTATTTTTAGAATTTATAAAAAACAAAGACATTTTAATGACAAGAGAACATCTACTTGAAACTGTTTGGGAAGATTCACTTGATAAAAAAGTTAAAACAGTAAATGTTGCAATTAAAAGATTAAAAGCAAAAATAGACCCTGAAGCTACAAAAGATTATATTAAATCGGTTCGAGGAGAAGGCTACATATTTTGCTAAAAATACACCAACTCTTTTTACGAACTTTCATTTTAATTTTTTCAGCAATTCTTATTACTCTTACAATAGTTACTTATTTTTGGTCTAAAAACATTTACATTAATCAAATTGAAAAAAATCTTGTACAAAATATTGATACTTTTTCTATTGTTGTTAAAGATATAGAGGATATTGATACTATTATAAAAGATTTGAAAGCTCAAATAAACCTTCGTGTTACAATTATTGATGAAAAAGGTAATGTTATTGCTGAAAGTGATAAAGATAAAAACCTAATGGAAAATCATTCAAATAGAGAAGAAGTTTTACAAGCAAAAGATTTTGGTGTTGGAAAAGCTATCCGATTTTCAGATTCAATAAATAAAGAACTTTTATATATTGCAAAAAAAGTCACTATTAATAAAAATATTTATTTTATAAGAATGGCTGATTATACAGATATTATTGCAGATAATTTTGTAAGACTTACAGCACAAATATTTGCATTTATTACGTTTTTTCTAATAATTGGATTTTTAGCAACTTATTTTATTAGTTTAAAAATTAAAAAAGAAACAGATTCTATTCTAAATTTTTTAACAGAATTATCAAACAAAAAACCAACATATCTAATTAAATCAAGATATACAGTTGAATTTTATAAAATCACAAGACTTTTAAATAAAGTTGCTTTGAAAATATCAAAAAAAGAGAAACAAAAAGCAAAGCAAACAGCAAAACTAAAAATTGCAAATAGACAAAAAGATGAAATAATATCTGCTTTATCTCATGAATTCAAAAATCCTATAGCAATTATCTCAGGATATAGTGAAACCATTTTAAATGATGATGATATGCCAATTATTATGAAAGAAAAATTTTTAAACAAAATTCATTCTAATGCAAATAAAATGTCTCATATAATAGATAAGCTAAGACTTACACTAAAACTCGAAGAAGGCAAACAAGAGCTTTTATTAGGTCCTTGTCCTATAAAAAATATACTTGATGATATTATTCCAGATTTGAAAGAAAAGTATAAAAATAGAGAACTTATAATTATTGGTGAAGATATAAATTTAAAAGTTGATGAAACACTAATTTCAATGGCTATTTCAAACTTAATAGAAAATGCACTTAAATATTCAGAAGATGAAGTAAGTATAGAACTTACAAAAAATTCTATTATTATTAAAGATAAAGGTATTGGAATGCAAGAAAAAGAGCTAGAAAAGATCAAAAACAAGTTTTATAGAGTCTCAAATAATGGTTGGAATAACTCTTTAGGACTTGGATTATTTATAGTTCAATCTATACTTTCACTACATAATTTTAAGCTAGAAATATACTCAGAATTTGATAAAGGTTCAGAATTTATAATTAAGTATTAAATAATACTTAAATTAAGTTATAATTAAGTATTACTACACTATTATTCCACCTCATTAATAAAAGCGGAGAAAATAAATGAAATTTACTCAAATGGCAAAAGCTAACGAAATCAAAAGAGATTGGATAGTAATCGATGCAACTGATAAAGTATTCGGAAGAATAATTACTGAAGTTGCTACTATTTTAAGAGGAAAGAATAAACCTTTCTATACACCTCATGTTGATTGTGGAGATTACGTTGTAATCATAAATGCTTCTAAAGCAAAGTTTTCTGGTAATAAATTAGAAACAAAAAATTACTTCACTCACTCAGGATATTTTGGTAGTACAAAAACTCACAAAATGTCTGATATGTTTGAAAACAACCCAGAAAAATTATACAAACTTTCTACAAGAGGTATGCTTCCAAAGACTACTCTTGGAAAAAATATGTTAAAAAAATTAAAAGTATATGCAGGTTCAGATCACCCACATACTGCACAAATTAAAGGATAAGACTAATGGCTAAAGTTTATGCAACAGGAAGAAGAAAAACATCTATATCAAAAGTATGGTTAGAAGTTGGTACTGGTGAATTAACAATCAATGGTCAGTCTTTAGACGCATGGTTAGGTGGACACGAAGCAATTAAAAAAAGAGTTATGCAACCTTTAGAAGTTACTAAACAAGAAACTTCAGTAAATATCGTTGTTAAAACTTTAGGTGGAGGATACTCTGCACAAGCTGATGCTGTTAGACATGGTATTTCTAGAGCTTTAGTTGCTTATGATGAGCAATTCAGAGCTGTGTTAAAACCTTATGGTTTATTAACAAGAGATGCTAGATCAGTTGAAAGAAAAAAATACGGAAGAAAGAAAGCAAGAAAAAGCGGTCAGTTCTCAAAAAGATAGATTCAATTTTTCAAAGATTTTATATCTTTGTATTTTCAAAAAGGAAAGCAAATTTTGCTTTCCTTTTTTTATGCACTTTAAGTTATTAATATTCAAAAAAACTATACAATACTAAATGAAAATTTTAATAACACTCTTTTTACTTTTAACATATATAAATGCAAGTA
Organism: uncultured Campylobacterales bacterium; assembly: GCA_938084175.1. Lineage (GTDB taxonomy): Bacteria > Campylobacterota > Campylobacteria > Campylobacterales > Arcobacteraceae > Poseidonibacter. Next base: position 33,984 of record CALKDR010000030.1, on the reverse strand, counting down.
CCCTAAACTTATCAATGAGTTCAAGCCCAAGTAGACTTAATCCAATTTTAGCAAATGATACTGCAAGTTCTCAAATATCAGATTGGCTTTTTAATGGCTTATTTAAATATGATAAAGATGGAAAACCTACAGAAGATTTAGCATTATCATATAAATTTGAAACAAATACGAAACTAATTATAAAATTAAAGAAAAATGTAAAATGGCACGATGGAGTAGAATTTACAGCACAAGATGTAGTTTTCACATACAATACAATTTTAGATCCAAAAGTGTTCAACTCAATAAAATCTAACTATAAAGAAGTACAAAGTGTAAAAGCACTTGATGATTATACTATTGAGATTATTTATAAAAAAGCATACTTTAAAGCCCTAGAAATTTGGATGGTTGGAATTTTACCTAAGCACCTATTAAAAGATGAAAAGAACTTAATGACAAGTACTTTTAATAAAAATCCAATAGGAACTGGTCCTTATGTTTTAGATAGTTTTAAAATTGGTCAAGATATAAAACTTCTTGCAAATGATAATTATTTTGAAGGTCGACCTAAAATAAATGAACTTCTATATAAATTTATTCCTGATACAAATACTTCTTTTTTATTTTTAAAACAAAAAAAACTTGATTTATCTGGATTAACGCCACTTCAAATAGATAGACAAATAGATGAAGAGTTTAAACAGTCTTTTAGAATTATTGAGAAGCCAAGTTTTTCTTATACTTATGTAGGATTGAATCTAAAAAATGAAAAGTTTAAAGATATAAGAATCAGAAAAGCATTATCTTTAGCAATAAATAGGCAAGAGTTAGTAGATATTCTATTTTTTGGTCATGGAAAAATATGTAATGGTCCATTTCTGCCAGGCAGCTTTGCTTATAACGAAAAAGTAAAAACAACTCAGCAAAATATTCCAGAAGCAAAAAAACTTTTAAAGCAATTAGGATTTGATAAAAATAATCCATTTACTTTTGAGATTGTAACTAATACAGGAAATGATACAAGAATAAACGCAGCACAAATATTGCAATACCAATTAGCAAAAGCTGGTATAAAAATGAAAATACGTGTGATGGAATGGCAAGCTTATTTAAATACAATAGTTCATCCAAGAAATTATGAAGCAATTTTATTAGGTTGGTCTTTATCACTAATGCCAGATGCCTACCCTTTATGGCATAGTAAGTCTGATAAAATAGGAAGCTTTAATCTTGTTGGCTATTCGAATCCAGAAGTTGATGAACTAATAGAAAAAGCATCACTTACAATAAATAGAGAAAAATTAAGTAAAACATATAAAAAGATATTCAAAAAAATCACAGATGATATTCCTTATTTATTTCTTTATATTCCAAATTCAATAAGCGTTGTTAATAATAAAATCAAAAATGTACAGCCTGCGTTTACAGGAATTACTCATAATCAAAAAGATTGGATAAAACCATAATCTAATTTACAAGTAAAAAATAAAAAGGAAACACTTGAAAGAAAATATAATATTATTTGATTTAGATGGAACACTAATAGACTCAACAGATGCAATAGTTTCAACATTTTATCATTCATTTGAAGAATTAGAATATAACTTCAAAGGAGATGATGAAGATATAAAAGCGCTTATTGGTTATCCCCTTGATATTATGTATTCTAATCTTGGAATAGAAGAACAAAGAGTTTGGGATTTTGTAGCTTCATATAAAAATAGATACAAAAAAATCTCAACACAAAAGACTTTATTACTTCCTCAGGCTCTTGAAGCAGTAAAATTAGCCGCTACATTTGCAAGAGTATCTGTTGTAACTACAAAAACAAGACTTTATACAATACCACTATTAGAACATTTTGAAATGGCAGAATATTTTGAAGTAGTAACAGGTAGAGAAAATGTGCAAAATCCAAAACCACATCCTGAACCAATATTAATAACACTAGAACAAATGAATTATGATAAAGAACTTCATAATGTATGGATGATTGGAGATACAAAGCTTGATTTAATTGCAGCAAATGATGCAAATGTAAATTCTCTTGCTGTTCTTTGTGGTTATGGAAAAGAAGAAGAGTTAAAAACATTTACACCTAATATTTCTAAAAATGCACTATCTGCAATCAAATTAATTAAGTCATTAACTTAATAAAATTGCAAACGACACAGTTTCAAATGTACTAGAAATTAAAAATTTAATTAAAAGATAATAAATGACAATAATAAAATCACTTTTAAAAATGTTATTTACTCTTTTAATCTCTTGTCTTGGTTCTATACTTTTTATTTACTTATCACTTCCTCTTCCTTGGCTTTTAGGTTCAATATTTGCATCATCTTTTTTAATGAGATTTGAGAACTTACCAATACAAAGCCCTAAACTCTTCTCAACACCAGCTCGTATAATGATAGGACTTACAATAGGAAGTGCTTTTACACCTGAGATTTTACAATTTTTAGATATTTATTTCTTGAGTTTATTGCTTATAATTCCTTATACTATTTTGACTATTGTTTTTGGAATGTATTATTATCATAGACTTATTGGCTTTGATAAAAAAACTGCATATTTATCTTCAATGCCAGGTGGAGTAATTGAAATGGTAATAATAGGTGAACAAATAAAAGCAGATATTTCTAAAATCACACTGGTACAATCTTCAAGACTATTTTTTGTGGTGGTTACATTACCTTTTATTATTCAATATGTTTTTAATATAGATATTAGTGGAAATAAAATCATTACAACACCCATAATAAATATTGATTTATTTGAATTATCACTACTATTAATTGCAGGACTATGTGCGGGAATTCTTGCAAAAAAATTCAATATGTCCGCTGCTTTTCTAATGGGACCTATGATAATTAGTATACTTTTACATTCATCAGGTTTAATTCATACATCTATGCCTGACGAATTTTTGAAGTTTGTACAAGTTGTCTTTGGAACAATTATTGGCTTTACATTTAAAGGTGTTCAACTTAAAACTGTAATAAAAACCTTGATTTCAACTTTTGGGCATTTTATAATTTTAGCAATAGTATCAGCAATATTTATACTAATAGCCTCATCCTTATTTGATTTTCCAATAGTATCAATTCTTTTAGCTTTTTCTCCAGGAGGCCAAGCTGAGATAAACTTAATAGCAATACTAATTGCTGCAAATGTTCCATATATCACCCTACACCATATTGTAAGGCTTTTAATCGTTATGAATATTGCTCCTATATTTGCAAAAAAATTCAAAGATTAGAATTAAAAGTTTTTTTCTTATTTCATCTTGTGATATCAAGTACTTAAATAAGTTTTGATACAATAACAAACTGAAATACAAATATTTTTATATAAAAATTTAAAGGAATTATATTATGCCATTATTAGACAGTTTTAGAGTTGATCATACAATTATGCCAGCACCTGCAGTTAGAGTTGCAAAAACAATGAAATCACCATCAGGTGACGTTATTACAGTTTTTGATTTAAGATTTTGTGTACCAAATGAAACAATGTTAAGTGAAAAAGGTATTCATACTTTAGAACATTTATTTGCAGGTTTTATTAGAAATCATTTAAACTCAGACACAGTTGAGATTATTGATGTATCACCAATGGGTTGTAGAACTGGTTTTTACATGAGTTTATTAGGAAGTCCTGATGAAGCTACAGTTGGTAAGGCTTGGAGAGCTGCTATGCAAGATGTTATTGAAGTTGAAAAACAAGATGATATTCCTGAATTAAATATTTTCCAATGTGGAACATATGAAATGCATTCACTTTCTGAAGCAAAAGAAATTGCACAAAATATTTTAAATAGTAATATTGGTGTAATGTCAAATGAAGATTTATTTTTATCTGATGAAAAGCTAACTTCTTTAGGAAACTAGATTTTTATGGAAGAAAAACTGTCTTTATTTAAAGAGTTATTTGCAGATTATCCTAATATAGCTATTTTACATGTAGATAACAATTTAAATTTAGTAGATGTTGCACTTGAAGAAGTAAGAGCAAAAAATGAAGGGAATATAAAATATATTCCTTTTACTGATGAATCATCTGCAAAACTTCGTGCAACTGCTAGAGAATATGAATACGTTATTTTAGGAAATATTTTATCTTTTTGTCCAAATAAAGATAAGATTTTAAAACTAATGTACAAAGCAATTGAAAACTCAGGAAATATAATCATTTTAGAGAAAATTGAAAACAATAATAGATATGAAATTTTAGACTTAATTGAAGAACTTGGATTTCAAGCTGGAAATTGTATTGAGCTTTTTGATGATACTTATATTTTTACTGCAAAAAAAATGCACCATTGGGACAACGGTCTTTAATATTGCAAGATAATATAAACTCTATTGTTAAAACTAAAGATGGTTCAAATACACTTTTCTCACAAAAATACAATCAACACTATCACAATCCCGATGATGGTGCTATAAACGAAACTCTTTCAAAACATATTATTCCAACATTTCAATATCATAAAGCAAAAGATGAACTTATAATTTTAGATATTTGTTTTGGAATAGGATATAACACATTTACAACGCTTTATTATGTTAAAAAAGCTAATCTTAATAAGAAAATTACTATTTATTCTCCTGAGTTAGATGCCAACCTTATATCTTCTTTGGAAACTTTTAATTTTCCAAAAGAGTTTGAAGATATAAAACATATTATAAAAGAGGTAGCTATGAATAAAAAGTATGAAGATGAAAATATTAAAATTGAAGTAAATATTGGTGATGCTAGAGAATATATAAAAACCTTAGAACAACAAAGCTTCGATATTATTTATCAAGATGCTTTTTCTTCAGATGTAAACACTGAATTATGGACAAAAGAGTATTTTGATGATATATTTAAACTTTGTAACAAAGATTGTGTTATGAGTACATATTCTGTTGCAACACCTATTCGTTTATCAATGAATGAAGCTGGTTTTTTCATATATGAATATAGACCAGAGAAAAGAAAAATAACACTTGCAACAAAAGAAAAGAAGGACATTCTTGGAAAATTCATAAATATGGATTTAAAAAGAGAGAGAAATAAACAAGCAAAAGCTATTTATGATTAGGTGTTTAAAATAATTTAGTAGATTTATTCTGCTAAATTATCTAAAATATATTTTTCTAATTCTCTTTTTGAAACTTCTTCTTTTAAAGCACGTTCAAATATCTCTTCAATCTTCTGTGAATATTCTTCATAAGAAAAGAAAGGAAAATGTAACTTCCATGATTTTTTAATAAGAACTATTGTAATAGAATCTCTCATACGAGCTCTAAAAAAGTTAAATCCAATAAAAATAGCAGCTGTAATAACAACAGCACCAATAATAGAAATGTGCGAATCTATATGAGCTAAAGGCTTATGCGTTAGTCCAGCAATTGGAACTAAAAAAGCTAGAATCATTCCTGTATAAACTAAATAAGCACGTGTAAGTTTTAATCTAAAACCTAATTTTGCAGGATCAACATGCATTCCTTCTTTATATTGTCTATTAGCAAGAAGTAAATCTCTTAATAAAATTGGTTGCTTTGATACAATATAAATATAGTCTAAAATTTTTTCTTTAAATGTTTTTTCTTTTGGCATTTATAACCCTATGTATTAATTATAATCATTTTATCTAATAAAAGATAATAATGTGTTAATTAATAAGATGATGTTTACTTCCTAGCAACTTTTATAGTAAATAATGCTCCATTTTCTAATGGAGAGGTAACTAAACTCAATATATTCAAATGTATTTTTATACCTTTTTTTCATTTTAACTTTTAAGTTTTAAGTTTAAGTCTTTCATGATATTTGTAATACGTTTTTTTGAGATAATTAATCCATATTTTTCTTTTAGTTTATCTCTAATTCATTTATTTTATCTCAGAATCTTTTAATTCCGAGTATGAATTCATGTTACCTCTCCAAAATATTGGAGAAATGGTAGATTCAGAGAGTATGCGGATAATATTTTAGATACATCACAAAAAACATAAGCTATCCTTCATATTCCTGCTAAAGCAAGATGATTTATAGCTACTAAACTAATAAACAATTCAAATAGTCGTTTAGGTATTTCCTTTCTTTAAAGTGTACAATGAATTTGCAATTAAAGTAACTACTATTATACTACCACCTATAAAGGTATTTGAACTTGGTATTTCATTTAAAAATAGCCAAACCCAAACAGGTGCCATTATTGTTTCAATAATCATTAAAAGAGTAACTTCACTTGCACTTATATATTTTGTTCCATTACCCATTAAAACTCGTGAGATAGGAGTTATTAATAAACCCATAACAGCTATTATTCCTAATGTATTTAAATCTATATTTATATTATCGCTTAATATAAATGCAATTATTGCTATATAAATACCTGTCACGGCAGTTAATCCAACACGGCTTATTTTTGTATAGTTTGATAAAAAGACAAAAGCTAGAGAAAAAGTACATACACATAAAAGTGCATAGATATTTCCACTCATATTTCCAATACCTATATCATCACTAAAGATTATAAAAAGTCCTATTAACATAAAAAAAGATGCAATTAAAATATTTTTTTCAATTTTTTCTTTATAAATCAAATATCCAAATAAAGATGCAAACAAGGCAGATGTACCAAAAATGATAACAACATTTGCTACAGTTGTACTTTTAATTGCAGTTATAAAAAGTATGTTTGAGCTTCCCATTAATGCAGCACAAAGTAATAACATAGGAAAAGAATTTTTTGTTAACTCTTTTATCTCACCTCTTTGTTTTACAAGAAGTGTTCCTGCCATTGATATAAACATGAAAATACCTAAGTAAAAAGAAAAAGTGATTGAATCAATTGTTGTAAATTTTATAAAAAGGGATTCTAAACTCATAATAAAGACACCTAGTGAAGTTATCACTAGGCCTTTAGCATTATTAGTCAAATCTAATACTGTTTAAATATTATAATAGTTTGCATCTTTATGAGGTACAACTATTGCACAAGTTGTTTGCTCAGGATGCATTTGGAATGTTTCAGATAATTCTATTCCAAACTCTTCAGGATTTAATAAATCAAAGAAGTCTCTATTCATTGCTAAATCAGGACAAGCTGCATACCCAGGAGAGTATCTACATCCTGTATATTGTTTCATTTGAACGTCATTTAAAGTATGTCCTTCTTTAGCAACTATATCTAAATCAAGTCTAACTTGCTTATGTAAAACCTCAGCTAAAGCTTCTGCTAACTCAACTCCAAGACCATGAACTTGGTAATATTCAGTAAATTTACCCTCATCATAAAGTCCTCTTTCATAATCAGATATTTTAAGTCCAGCACTTGCAAGTGTAAATGCAACTACATCTAATCTATCGTTTGCAAAAAAGTCAGGAATACATCTAAAAGGTTTTCTTTTTTGTCTAGGGAATTCTAATACTTTTATAGCTTCTTCTAAAGGTGGCACATTTTGTGCTTCAGCTTCACTATTAAATAAATGTTCTTTAGAAAAGATATATAGTTTATTATCATGTGAGATACAAGGATAATAAGCATAAATAGCAATTGGGTCAAAAATATCTTTATCTAGTAAATCATCTTTTAATTTTCTATATAATGGTTCTACTGTTTCTTCTTCATATTTTAAGAAAGCATCTCTATCTTGTTTACCACGTTTGTATCCCCATCTTTGTCTAAATAATACTCTATGATTTATCCATTTAAATACTAATTCTTTATCTATTGCATTTCCACTTTTTCCAATTCTATCCCATAAAGGAGGAAAAACAAATGGTGCTTTTTTTGGAAGTGGTATTTCTTCATAAGGAGGAATTATAACAGCTTCTTTTTCAACTTTGTCACTTGTATCGGCTACTTCAATTAAATCAGCAGCTAATGCAGTATTTTCTAAATCACCCTCTTCTATTCTTTGCATAGAAACAACACCATCAAAGGCATCTCTACAATAGAAAATTGGTCCATCATAAATTGGTCTACAAAAATCATTTACAAAAGATTTAGTAAGTGCAGCTCCTCCAATAAGAACAGGAATATCAATACCCATTTTTTGTAACTCTTCAAGGTTTTCTTTCATAACAGCTGTTGATTTTACAAGTAAGCCACTCATTCCAATAGCTTTAGCTTTATGCTCTTTTGCAGCAATTAAGAAGCTATTTAAATCAGCTTTAATACCAATATTAATAACTTTAAATCCATTATTACTTAAAATAATATCAACTAAATTTTTACCAACATCATGAACGTCACCTTTTACAGTTCCTACTACAATAACTGTTTCACTGGCTTTTTCTTCTTTTGGTAAATATGGATTTAATGCATCAACTGTAGCTTTCATAGTTTCAGCACTTTGAAGAACAAATGGTAACTGCATTTGTCCAGATCCAAATAACTCTCCTATGATTTTCATACCATCAATTAACCACTCATTTACAATAATCTCAGGTTTAATTTCATGTCTTAACTCATCAACTAAAGGAAGTAATCTATCTTTATCTCCATCAAGTAAAAGCTTTTTTACTTTTTCAATAGGTTCAAGTTTTTGATACTCTTCATCACTTTGCTCTTCTAAATCATCAACATTAGAAAAATGCTCAATAAATGCAAATAATGGGTCACCATTTTCTTGATTATTAAAGATTAAATCATCACAAGCTTTTTTATCATCTTCGCTTATTTTATTTAATGGTAAAATATGCTTAACATTTACAATAGCAGATGTTAATCCTGCTTTTACACAATAATCTAAGTAAATAGAGTTTAAATAAGCTCTAGCTTTTATATCTAAACCAAATGAAATATTTGAAAGCCCAAGAGTAGTTCCTACTTCAGGATGAAGTATCTGAAATTCTCTAATTGCTTCCATTGTTTCAATTCCAGCTGTTCTATACTCATCATCACCAGAACCAATAGTAAATGTAAGCATGTCAAATACTAAATCTGCTGGATCAAAACCATGTCTATTTACACATAGGTCATAAATACGTTCTGCAATTCTGATTTTATCAGCTGTACTTTTTGCCATTCCAACTTCATCAATTGTAAGACATACAAGAGCAGCTCCAAACTTTTTAGCTAACTTACAAACAGCATCAAATTTTTCTTCTCCATCTTCTAAGTTAACAGAGTTTATAATAGGTCTTCCACCAATTTGTTTTAAAGCAGCTTCAAGTGCATAAATTTGAGTAGAATCAGGCATTAATGGAAGTGATATTTTTTGAGAATAAAGCTCTACAACCTTATCCATATCTTCTCTTTCATCACGTCCAGCAAAACCAACTGATACATCAATGATATGTGCTCCTGCACGTACTTGTTGTTGTCCAACAGAAAGAGTTCCTTCATAGTTGTTTTCTTTTAGTAATTCTCTAAAAGCTTTAGATCCTGTTGCATTTGAACGCTCACCTATCAAAAGTGGAGCTGGTTCTTGTTTTAAAGATACAGTATTAAATAAAGATGCTAATGAAGCTTTTAAAAATCCGCATGGTTTTAAAGGTTTTACACCATCAACAGAAGCTGTTAATACTTTTATATGCTCAGGAGTAGTTCCACAACAACCACCTAAAAATGAAACTCCATTAATTGCTAAGAATTCATTTTGTAGTTTTGTAAACTCATCAGGACCCATTGGATAATAAGAAACTCCACCTTTATTTTGAGGAAGTCCTGCATTTGCATGAACTGAAATTGGAAATCTAGAAACTTCACTTAATGTTTTTACATGTTTATAAACTTGCTTAGGACCAGTTCCACAGTTAAATCCAAGTGATAAAATATTGAAAGGAGCCATAATAGCTGCAATTGTTTGAGCATCAGTTCCTATTAGCATTGTTCCTGTCATTTCAATTGTAATAGATACCATAATAGGAATTTGTGGAGCTGTATCAGTTAAAGCGTGAAGTGCTGCTTTTATTTGTAATGGATCTTGACAAGTTTCAAGTAAGAAAATATCAGTTCCACCATCAGCCAGTCCTTGAGCCATGATTTTATAACCCTCATACATCTCGTCATATTTTATATGACCTAGACTTGGAAGTTTTGTTCCAGGTCCAACTGAACCTAATACGAATCTTGGTTTTTGGGGCGTTGAGTATTTATCACAAGATTCTTTTACTAATTGAGCTCCAAGCTTTGATAACTCATATGAAGTTTGAGGAATATCATACTCATCTAAAACCCAATTCATTGAACCAAAAGTATTTGTAGTAATTAAATCAGCACCAGCAGCAGCATATGCATCATGAATATTTCTTAAAATATGAGGTGCGCTTAAGTTTAGAAGTTCATTACAACCTTCTAAATCTTCGCCTTCATACATCCATTCTTCTTGTTTTATATCTGATATTTGAAGCTGTGTTCCCATAGCTCCATCTATTATTAGTACTTTTTCTTTTATTATATTTTTTATATTTTCTAACATTTTTTTTCTCAATTTTTATATTTATTAATAGGAGTGTATTCAAATTTTCGTTAAATTTTAGTTAAGTGATTATTCAATCAATACCCTAGTATTAGAGTATTGATTAGATTCGTTGTTCTTTTTACTTTTGGATTACAACTCTAATAACGCAAGCTTCGCCTTGATGACCTTTTCCTTCATCTAAAATTGTTACTTGTTCGTTTATTTCTTTATCACATAATAAAAAAGATTTTTTAAAATCATCAACTGTATAAAGTAAATCTTCATCTCTTGGACCACCGCTTGAATAGTTTACTTGTTTTGTTGAAAAAAACTCACCAATAAAGTAAGCACCATCACTTAAAGACTCTTCAATTTTTTCAAATAATGCAGTCCTTTCTTCTTTATACATATGCAAGTAAGAAGCTACTATTACGTCATATTTTTCATTTGTATCCCAGTGGTTTAAATCCATACATAAAGTATGAATGTCTAAATTCTCTTCTTTTGCTCTTTCTTTAAGTTTTGATAATCCAATATCTGATGCATCAACAGCTGTAACAGCAAAGCCTTTTTTTGCAAAGAATACTGCATTTCTTCCTTCACCTTCTCCTATACACAACACTTTTGACTTATCTTTTAGAAGTTTTATTTTAGAAGCTATAAATGTATTTGGTTTTAATCCATATAAAAAACCATCTCTTGAAAATTTACTATTCCAAAACTCTTGTTGACTCATTATTTAACCTTGTAATTTTACTTGTTTTATATTTTACTTATTATAGCATTAATTTATTAAGTGCGATTAAGTTGCATAACTTAAAAGAACCATGATAAGCATGATGGTCATGAAAAAGTAGAATATAAAAAAGATCCACACACTTGGACAAGTCTAAAAAATGTAAAAGTTATGGCAAAAAATATTTATGATACTTTAGTTGAAGTTGATAGTTCAAACAGATAAGAAAATATGAAAGCAATTTTCACACAAATTGCAAATACAATTGCAAATAACAATTAAAAAAGAGTAAGAAAAAGTAAAACCTTTTTAAAGGTTCTACTTTATAAAAGATGACCTAACTCTTCTTTTTTCACTTTTAGATATTCATAGTTATATTCACAAGAACTTATTAAAACAGGAATTCTCTCAACTACTTCTATATCTTCTAAAGCATTTAATTTTCGTGGATTATTTGTCATAAGTTTAATTTTATCTATTTTAAACTCTCTTAATATTTTTGGTACTAAGTCAAATTTTCTTAAATCTGCTTCAAAACCTAGTTTTTTATTTGCTTCAATAGTATCAAAGCCCTTGTCCTGAAAAGAGTAGGCATTTACTTTATTAAAAAGTCCAATTCCTCTACCTTCTTGTCTTAAATAAATAATCATACCACCTTCTTTTGCAATTTTTTTCATTGCAAAATCTAGTTGTTCACCGCAATCACATTTTATACTTTTAAAAACATCACCTGTTAAACATTCTGAATGAATTCTTATATAAGGAACTAAAGGTAGTTTTTCAGAGAATATCACAAAATGTTCTAAATCATTTTCTTTGAAAGATTGTATTTTAAAGTTACCATATTGTGTTGGTAACTTTGCTATATTTGAGATTTGAATTGACATCATTACCCTTTTTTTAAAAGGATTTTATCATTTTATTCTTACCTGCAACTTAGTTGCAATTTTTTATTTTAACTTCTTTTGTGAACTACAATCAGTTGTGATTCTATCTACTAAAGTTATATACCAATTATTATCAATAAATGTTAAGTAAAAAGACAACTCTGGTGTTAAAACAACTTTATAGCTAGTCTTTTGAATTTGTTCTGCTTTTTGAAAATCAGATTGTTTATAGCTATTAAGATTTTTCATCATTTCTAAAAGAGGGAAATTTGTTTTATTTGATAAGAATAAACCATCATCATTCCAACCGTAAAATGCATCATCATCAGGACTACAGTCAAAATTAACATTTTTTTCAATAATTTTCAATGTTAAAGATTTTGACTTAACTCTAGAAATTATATGAGAAATTTCTTCTGTTTCTTCATCTACTATATTATAAATCATTTTCTGTGCAACAAAAACTTTTGCACCCTCAATTTTATATAAATTATCAATTTTATATAAATTATAAAAGCCAAATGAAGGATGAATATACTCTTGATTTAATTTATTTAAATCATTTGTAGACATAGCTTTTAAAATATCTCTTATTCTATTTTTTAAAAGCAATGAAACAGCTGGTCTTTTATAAACAACTTTTTTTTCTTTTAATTTTTCTACTTGACTTGAATCTTCAATAATTTTGCCATCTTTATCGTAAGTAATTAGCTTGTGTGTACATCCTGCTAAAAGAAAAAGCAATGATAATGATGTCATTGTTTTTATAATGCTTTTGTAATTCATACTGTAGATTTTTATCCTATTAATTTTTTTGACAATATACCATAATTACACGCTATTTTTTAATATTATCTTAGATAAAATATAATCTTAAATTAAATCTAATAGGAATTTATAAAATGACTGAAGCAAAATATATTTGGATGGACGGAGAATTTGTAGCTTGGCAAGATGCTAAAGTTCATGTACTTTCTCATACACTTCATTATGGAAATGGTGCTATTGAAGGTACAAAAGCATATAAAACTCATGATGGTAGATGTGCAATATTTAAATTACAAGAACATACTAAAAGACTTTTAAGATCAGCAAAAATGACATTATTAGATGTTCCATTTACTGAAGATGAATTAAATAAAGCTCAAATTGAATTATTACAAAAAAACGAATTAACAGAAGGTGCTTATATTAGACCATTAGTTTATTTAGGTTATGGAGTTATGGGACTTTATCATAAAGAAGCACCTGTTAATGTTTCTATTTCTGCATGGGAATGGGGAGCTTACTTAGGTGAAGAAGGAATGAAGAAAGGTGTAAGAGTTAAAATTGCATCAATGACTAGAAATTCAAATACTTCTGGAATGGGTAAAGCAAAAGCAGTTGCTAATTACTTAAATTCTCAAATGGCTAAATTTGAAGCAGTTGAATGTGGATATGATGAAGCTTTATTACGAGATGACCAAGGTTATATAGCAGAAGCATCAGGTGCTTGTTTCTTTATTGTAAGAGATGGGGTAATTATTACTCCTCCAAATGATAACTCACTAGAATCAATCACTCAAGCTACAGTTATTGATTTAGCAAAAGATTTAGGTTACGAAGTTATTAGAAGAAGACTTACTAGAGAAGAAGTTTACATTGCAGACGAAGCATTCTTTACGGGAACTGCTGTTGAAGTAACTCCAATTAGAGATATTGATGCAAGGGTTATTGGAAAAGGTGAAAGAGGTCCAATTACAGAAGCTTTACAAACTGCATATTTTGATGTAGTTGCTGGAAAAAACGAAAAGTATATAAGTGATTTAACATACATTAACTAATCAAGTGTAAGATTAAGTTACATAAAAATATAAAAAATTTAAGGACAATTATGCCAATAGATAACGATTATTTTAAAAAGAAACAACAGCAAAATGGTGGTGGAAATTCATCAAATAACAATGGAGGTGGTGGAAACTATCAACCACCTTTTGAGCCACCTGAATTTTTCAAAAATTTAGGTAAAAAAGCAGGAATTATATACGCAGTAATAGCAGTAGTAGTTGCATTATTCTTATTTAAACCATTTGTGATTGTAGAATCAGGTGAAGTTGGTATTAAAAGTACAACTGGTAAATATGAAGAAACTCCTTTAAGACCAGGTTTCCATTTCTACATTCCAGGTTTCCAAAAAGTTGTATTAGTAGATACTAAAGTTAGATTAATGAATTATGCTTCAGTTGAAACAACTGGAAGTTTTGATCAAAGTATTAGATTAAATCCTGCAATTAATATTCTAGATGCAAGAGGTTTACCTGTTTCTATTGAATTAACTGTTCAATATAGATTAACAGCTGAAGGTGCTCCTACAACTATTGCTACTTGGGGATTCTCTTGGGAAGATAAGATTATTAACCCTGTTGTAAGAGATATAGTAAGAAATGTAGTTGGTGTATATACAGCTGAAGAATTACCAACAAAAAGAAATGAAATTGCTGTTAAAATTGAAGATGGTGTTAGAGCAAATATAGATTCTTTACCTGGTACTCCAGTTGCTTTATTATCTGTTCAATTAAGAGAAATTGTTTTACCTACTAAGATTAAAGAACAAATTGAAAGAGTTCAAATTGCAAATCAAGAATCTGAAAGAGTAAAATATGAAGTTTTAAGAACTAAACAAGAAGCTGAAAAAAGAGCTGCTAAAGCTATTGGTGATGCTCAAGCAAATAGAATTGAAGCACAAGGTAGAGCGGATGCTGTTACTATTGAAGCAAAAGCACAAGCTGCTGCGAATATGGAAATTGCAAAATCATTAACTCCAAATCTTTTACATATGCAACAAATCGAAATTCAGGGTAAATTTAACGAAGCACTTAAAGTTAATAAAGATGCTAAAATTTTCTTAACACCTGGTGGTTCAACTCCAAATATTTGGGTTGATACTAAAAGTAAATCAAGAGACGCGGCAGTTAGCCAATAAATTCAAAGAGTAGAAATTTCTACTCTTTTGATTACTATGAGAAAAACTACATTATTAATATTATTAAAACTTTTTTTATTTATGTTTTCACTAAATGCTAAGCAACAAGAAAATCCTATTATAATTTTAGAACCTAATATAATTGAAGATAAATATAAAACTACTGATAAATATAAAGAACCACTTCCACTTCCAAATAAAATGGAAAAGAAAGAAGATTTGATGTTAAATTTTGATGCAAGTATAAATAAAGAAAAAAGAGAAATAGATAGCTTAAAAATAGATGTAGGTAAAAAATTCTAAGGATTAAATAAATGACTAAAATAGAAACTATTGATTGGGAAAAAATGGAAGGTTTAATTCCAGTAGTAACGCAAGAAGCTTCAACAAGTAAAGTTTTGATGTTAGCTTATATGAATAAAGAAGCTTTAACTTTAACACTTGAATCAAATTTTGCTCATTATTTCAGTAGAAGTAAGCAACGAATCTGGAAAAAAGGTGAAAGCTCTGGTCATACTCAAGAAGTAGTTGATATTATGTTAGATTGTGATAATGATACTATTTTATTAAAAGTAAAGCAAACAGGTGTTGCTTGTCATACGGGTAGAGAATCATGTTTCTTTGTCAGCATTAAAACAAATGAAGAAGTGGCTAAAGTAGAAGTTGAT
Source organism: uncultured Campylobacterales bacterium (assembly GCA_938084175.1). Lineage (GTDB taxonomy): Bacteria > Campylobacterota > Campylobacteria > Campylobacterales > Arcobacteraceae > Poseidonibacter. The sequence goes on along the minus strand of CALKDR010000030.1, from coordinate 18,340 downwards.
ACAAGTGCTGCTTATGGAGTTATAGATACCTTGTATCATACTATACAAGAAAAGAAAAATGACGATCCCAAAAAGTCATACACAGCAAAACTTCTTCAAGGCGAAGAAAATTCAATGCTAAAAAAAATAGTAGAAGAATCAGGTGAATTTACTTTTGCAATAAAAGATAATGATACAAAAGAAATTATTTATGAAGCTGCTGATATTACTTATCATGTTTTGGTTGCACTAGCATCTAAAAATATAAGTCCAGATAGAGTAAAACAAGAATTAGCTAGAAGATTTGCTATTTCAGGGATTGAAGAAAAAAACTCTAGAACAGAGAAATAGTTTTTATTAAAATTAAAACTAAAAAAGGGGAGATAATTATTATCTCCCCTTTTTTTATTTAAAGAAATGATTGTCAATTAATGACAGCCACACCCTGTACCACAACTTTCACTACTTGATTGCTCTTTCTTTGGAGCTGCTGCAGTTGTTGAACAAGCACTAACACCAGGAGGAGTAGTTGGCTGAATATCTTCATTAGTTCTATCATCATCTATAGAATCTACAAAAGCAATAACTTTTGCTGCTGCTTCCATATATCTTTTAGCTGAAATTGATTCAGGTGCAAAATATGTAATTGGTTTTCCACCATCTCCACCTTCTCTAATTGCAGGTTCAATTGGTAAAGAACCTAATACTTGAGTATTATATTGATCTGCTAAAGCTTCACATGTACCCATTCCAAAAATATCTGATTCAGTTTCACATGAAGGACAAATAAATCCACTCATATTCTCAACAATACCAGCTACTGGTATATGTAATTTCTCAAACATATCTAATGATCTTCTAGAATCATCTAAAGCTACATGCTGAGGAGTTGTAACATTAATACCAGCTGCTACTGGAACACTTTGAGCTAATGTTAATTGTGCATCACCAGTTCCTGGAGGCATGTCAATAAATAAGATATCTAAGTTTTCCCATAAAATATCTCTTAATAATTGCTGGATAGCTTTCATAATCATAGAACCTCTCCAGATTACAGCTTGACCTTCTTCCATTAAAACACCCATAGACATTACATCAACACCATAAGCATTTAAAGGTTTTGCTTTATCACCAATTACTTCAACTTCTTTTCCATTTAAACCCATCATACGAGGAATATTCGGACCATAGATATCTGCATCTAAGATACCTACTTTTTTACCTTGCATTGCGGCTGCTACTGCTAGGTTAACAGTAGTAGTTGATTTTCCAACTCCACCTTTTCCTGAACTTACCATCACAATTTTTTTAATTTGTGGAGCAATATTTTTTCCACTTACTGTATTACTACTTTGTTTTGGTGCTTGTGGTTTATTAAAATTTAATGTTACTGTCATTCCAATTGAACTTAAACATGTTGTGATATCTTTTGTTAATTGTTCTTCAACATCTGCTGCTGTTGATGTAATATCAAGAACAACCAAACAGTTTGTACCCTCAACTTTTACATCTTTAACAAAACCAAACTCTATAATAGATTTTGCAAAACCAGGATATTTTACTTTCTCTAGTTCTTTTTTAATATCTTCGATATTTGCCATAGAAAATTTCCTTTATTATTTTTGTATTTTTGTATTATAATTAAAATAGGATAATTATTGTCTTAATTAAAAAACATTTTTTATATTATCACTAATCCTAAGCTATATAAGTGTTTTATACTCTTTATTAACTTAAAATTAATCTAGAAAAGTAATATTATCTATCTAAGTTTACTAAGATTAATGATTTAATAACATATAGAAACTAAAGTTAATCAAAACACAATATTAACCAATAACACATAGCAGTAGCTAAATCATAATATTCTAAGGTTGTGATTTAAACAAAATAGCAATTAAATACATGTTTTATTAAAGTCTTAACTTCAGAGTAAGTAACATTCAACTATAATATGTAACTTTTTTACACAAAGGATTTATCTGTTGGATGTTACATTAATAGTATTATGTGCGGGCAATTCTAGTAGGTTTGAACATAAAGCAAAAAAACAGTGGTTACGAATTGATAATGAACCTCTTTGGTTAAATGTTACGAAAAAATTAGCTAATCATGCAAAATTTAAAAAGATTATAATTACATCTTCAAAAAGTGAAATTTCATATATGAGAAACTTCTCTGACAATTACTTCTTTGTAGAAGGTGGTAATACAAGACAAGAATCAATTATAAATACTCTAAAGAATGTTGATACAACTCACGTAATGATTACAGATGTAGCAAGAGCATGTATCCCTAAAAGTGTGATAATTGAATTATTAGAAAATAGAAATAATGCAGATTGTATAGTACCTACCCTTAATGTTTCTGACACAGTTATTTATAATGAAAATACAATAAATAGAGATGATGTAAAACTAATACAAACACCACAACTTTCTAATACAGAAATATTGAAAAGATCTTTAAATACTCATATTGAATATACTGATGATAGTTCTGCAATTAAAGCTAATAATGGAACTATTAAATATATCAAAGGAAGTTTAGAAAGTAAGAAATTAACTTTTGCTAATGAATTAAGTGATTTGAAATGTTTGAATGCTCCATCAAATAATTTTTTCACTGGAACTGGCTTCGATATTCATCAGTTTGAAGATAATAAAGAAATGTATCTTGGAGGAATAAAACTACCTGTTACGTATGGTTTTAAAGCACACAGCGATGGGGATGTGTTAATACACTCACTAATTGATGCACTTTTAGGAGCTGCAGGTGCAGGAGATATTGGAGATTTTTTTCCAGATACTAGTGATCAGTATAAAGATATTGACTCTAAGATTTTATTGAAAGAAATTGTTGATTTCATTTATAATGTTGGATATGAAATCGTTAATATTGATTTAACAATAATCGCTCAAAAACCAAAAATCAATCCGCATAAGCAAGAAATCAAAACTTCAATAGCTAAACTATTACAAGTTGAAAAACAGTTTATAAATATAAAAGCCACAACTGCAGAGAAAATGGGTTTTATAGGCCGAAATGAAGGTATTGCAGTACAAAGTATAGCTACTTTAAAATATTATAATTGGATCAAAAAATGAATATATTAATTATAGAAAATGAAATTTACTTAGCACAAAAAGTTGTTTCAAGATTATTAGATGATGGACACAGTTGTGATTATATAGAATCACCAAATATTGATAATCTAACAAAAGACTATGACATTGTTCTATTATCAACTTCTCTCCCATCAGCTTTATGTAAAAATATAATCAAGAAATATAACGAAACTGCTATTATACTTTTATTAGTTTCATATATCTCAGATGAAACTGTTACTAACCCAATTAAAGATGGTGCAAAAGATTATATTATGAAGCCTTTTATTATGGATGAATTAGTAAGAAAAATCTATCACTATAAAGAATGTAGATCAATAAGAAGAGAATTGCAAACGCTAAGAGAATATGTTGATTTTATCATGGAAGATATTGATACAACTGAAGTTTTACTTCCACCTTCTTTTCCTTCTCTAATAGAATCTAATTCTCAAAAATGTGCGGATAAATTAGTGTTTGAATTATCTCGTAAACTTGATATGCCAATTTCTTTTATTTCTTTAGGAACTTCTACTTGGCAAAAAGAATTAAATACTATTGATAAGAAAAGAATTATTTATTTAACTCAATTCCATTCATTAAAAAGAAGTGCTAAAGAGAATTTACTTAAATTAATTGAAGATAAAAATTGTATAATCTCTTCACTTGAAACAGAAGAAGACTTCCCCTATAGAAAAATAGAATTTAACGATTCAAACCTTTTGATGTCCAATACAAATATTATCACAATAAATGATTATGTAAAATTAATGGTTCTATCATACCAATCAAAATATCCGGATACTGAACTTTCAAAAAAGCTAGGGATTTCTAGAAAATCTCTTTGGGAAAAAAGAAAGAAACTTGGTATTGAGAAAAAGAAATAAGGATTGAATTTGAATTTTAGAAAATTTTTTTTAACACTTGGCTATTCAGGACTAAGTCCTAAAGCACCTGGTACTGTTGGTTCTTTTGTCTCTTTATTGATAATCCTTCCATTTATAGGTTATTTACATTTATCAACAATTTTTATGCTAACTTTATTAATTACTGTAATTGCTGTTAAACAAATAAATATCTATGAAGAAGAAGTAGGTGTACATGACGGGAAAGAGATTGTTATAGATGAATTAGCTGGTATGTGGATTGCTATATCTATTTGTGGAATAACTCAAGAGAATATGATAATTATGGCACCTCTTGCTTTTATTTATTTTAGAATTTTTGATATTTGGAAACCATCTATAATAGGAAAAATTGATAAAGAAGTAAAAGGTGGCTGGGGAGTTATGGGTGATGACTTAGTTGCAGGAATTGCAGCGGGAATTGCTACTGCAGCAAGCTACGAACTTATTCAAAAAATTATTAATTTGTGAGGATTTGAAATTGATACCAAAGAAATATGAGATACTATTATTTGCTTTTTTAATGAGTCTATTTATGTCTGGGTTTATGAGTTTGATAATTACTTATATTAATTTAGGTTTTATTGATAACTTTATAGTTATTTGGTTAGAGGCTTATTGGAAAGCATTTATAGTAGCATTTCCAACTATTGTAGTTGTAGTTCCTTTTGTAAAAAAGATAGTAGGAAAACTATTAGTAAAATAAGGAGTTAGACCTTATTTTACTATTTTTGCAAATTCGTTAAATATATATTTTGATTCATGTGGACCAGGACTTGCTTCTGGATGATGCTGAACAGAGAAAATCTCTTTATTTTTATATTTTACACCTTCAATAGTATTATCAAATAAATTTTGATGTGTAATTTCTGCTATTTCTATAATATTATCTGGAACATTATAGTTATGATTTTGAGCAGTAATCTCTACAATATTATCTGGATTTGCAACAGGATGGTTACCACCATGTTGACCAAATTTTAATTTATATGTATCAAAACCATGTGCAATTGATAACATTTGGTGTCCCAAACAAATTGCAAACATTGGAATATCAGCATTAATCAGTTTTTCAACTTCTTTTTTCTCTTCAGTAAGAGTTAGTGGATCACCTGGTCCATTTGAAAGAAAAATTCCACCAATCTCTTTTGCTTCAAATCTTCTAATTAAGTCAGTAGCATTAAATGAAGAAGGTATTACTTCAACCTCTAAACCTGATTGTACTAATTCATTTAAAATATTTCTTTTTACACCAAAATCAACAACCACAATTTTTTTATCACTCATAACAGCTTTGTTATAAGTTTTATTTTGATGATCCCAAGCACCAAATTTGTGGATATAGGCTTCTTTAGTTGATACTTCTTGAATATAGTTGATATCTTCAATTCTTGGTGCTACAGCTAGTTGTTTAGCTAGTTCTTCTTTATCGTGAATTTCAGTTGAAGCTATCATCATCATAGCACCCTCATCTCTCAACATTTTAGTTAAGTATCTTGTATCAATAGAACAAATTCCTAAAACATTATGCTCTTTTAATAATGAATCAAGATTATCATTAGCTCTATAGTTAGAATAATCATGGTGATAATTTCTAACTAATACACCTTTACAATGACAAGATTTACTTTCCATATCATCAGCGTTTACTCCAACATTACCAATTTCTGGCATTGTAAAAGTTACAAATTGTCCTGCGTATGATGGGTCAGAAATAATCTCTTGGTATCCAGTTAATGATGTATTAAAAACTATTTCACCAACAGATGTTCCTGTTGCACCAAATGATTTTGCTTCTAAAAATGTTCCATTCTCTAAATATATCCAAACTTTTTGCATATTATATCAATCCCCTTTTTATTAATTCTTCTTCATATAATCTATGATAAATAATGTCATAGTCTTCAGTACCTGGTATTAATTTTCTTTTATATGTTTTTATTTTCTCATAAACACATGAATCAGCTTCTTCAAAACCTTTCATAAATTGGTCAATAGAGGCAAAAATTACATTTTTAATTTGGTTGTCTGAACATGTATAATGAATATAATCTTCATCCCATAAATAATCTAAAATTTGGTGTGCAATATCTGAAAATCTATCTTCATTATTTAAAATTACACCAAAATCATTAGCTAATCTTTTTTTAGTCATCCAAAACAGTTGTCTTCTATCTGCATTATGAAATTCGATTTCTTCTTCTTGTTCATCTAAAATCGAATCGACTTTTTCATCTAATTCATACTCTTTATCAATATCAGCATCAAGTATCTTTTCAACTTCAGCTTCAATACTATGCTTTTCTTTTCTAATTTCAACAAAATCACAAGTAACTAAATCTCTTGTGATTCTTCTTGAAATGTATGGTGTATGATGTGTCTTCATTCTCATAATACTATCCTCTTATAATTGTGTCAGCTCTTTCTGGTGAAGTCGAAACAATTCCTACTTTTACAGATGTTACTTCTTCGATTTTCTCAATATATTTTTTTGCATTTACTGGTAGTGCATCATAATCTCTTGCACCAACTAATGTATCCCAACCATCAAACTCTTCATAAATTGGTTTTACATTTTCTAAATCAGATGGCATATAATCAATTCTTTCACCATTTAAATCATAGGCAACGCAGATTTTGATTTTAGGAAATCCATCTAATACATCTAATTTCATTAATGATAATTGATCACAACCATTAAGTCTAGCTGCATGTTTAACTGCAATTGCATCAAACCAACCACATCTTCTACCACGACCAGTTGTAGTACCTACTTCTTTACCAACATCTGCCATTCTTTCACCTTCATCTGTGAAGTCTTCAGAAGGGAAAGGTCCATTTCCTACTCTTGTAGTATATGCTTTTACAATACCTGTTACAAGTCCAATATCTTTTGGAGCAAGACCTAAACCAGTACATGCACCTGCACTTACAGTTGAAGAAGAAGTAACATAAGGATATGTTCCATGGTCAATATCAAGTAAAGTACCTTGAGCACCTTCTAATAAAATCTTTTTATCTGCATCTATTGCATCCCAAACCATTTTTGTTGTGTTTGCAATTAGTGGGGCTAAAGCATTTTTATAAGTAGTTAATAATTCTAATAATTCATTTTCTGCAGGAGTTGCAATTTCAAGTACATCAAAGATTGCTCTATTTTGTTCAAAATATTCTAATATTGAAGATGTAAGTTTACTTGGGTTCAATAACTCACCTACTCTAAATCCTGATCTAGAAATTTTTTCTGCATATGCAGGTCCTATACCTTTTCCAGTAGTTCCAATTGCTTTATCGCCTTTAAGTCTTTCTTTTGCTTGGTCAATTAGTGCATGATATGGTAAATTTAAATGAGCTTTATCAGAAATAAATAATCTTCCTTCTAAATTACCAAACTGTTCCATTTCTTTTATAATTGATTCAGGAGATAATACAACTCCATTACCAATAATATTAATAGCTTTTGGATTTAAAACTCCAGATGGAATTAAATGAAGTGCAAATCTTACACCATCAACCCAGATTGTATGTCCTGCATTGTGTCCACCTTGACTTCTACAAACCATATCGTAATTTTGGGCAAGCATATCAACCATCTTACCTTTACCTTCGTCACCCCATTGTATTCCTACAATTAAATCTGCTTTACTCATATTAATCCTCTAAAATTTTTAATAAACTATCTGTATATAATGCAAAACCTAATGAACATGAACCCTCACTTGAGTACATTCCACCTTTACATATTGTTAAATTATCACTTATAACTCTGTAATAAATACCATCATAATATTTTAATGAACCATAATAAAGTGGTGCTATTATTTTATTAGTATAATTAACTTCTTTTGCTCTTTTTAATAATTTTTCTAACTCTTCTTTAATTGAAGATGGAACAAGTAATATTACTTCTTCTAAATCTTCAATACTCTTAACTTTAATTAGTTTATTTAACCAATCACATTTAAGTTTAAATAGTGACGCTATCTCACCATTTTTAAATAACTCAATATCTATGTTTAACTCAACAGCCACAAGCTTTGGAATATTAATATTCGATATTTGTAAAATTGGTTCTACATCTAAAGCTTTTAATATATCTGCTGTTAGGTTCATAATATCAGCTATATTATCATGTCCTATCCATTCACAACCAATTTGATATTCTTCTGTTGAAGGATACGTAAATACAGGTTGCACATAAAACCATTTTTTATGTTTTGTTGTTCTTCCAAGTCTTTTAGAAATGATCCTAACTACGTCCAAAGTAGAATCAGCTCTTAAACTTACTTGTTCATTTTTCTCATCTGAAAATTTAATTAACTTTTTTTCATTTTCAATTGATTGATGCTGAGAATAAGAAAAATTTGGCGTAATAATCTCTTCAAAATCTTTCTTTTCTAAAATTTCACATACGTTATTTTCTAAAGCTCTTTTTGCTTTAGCTACTTTACCAAAGTATAATCTACTACCTTTTGGGATTTCATGTTCAAAAACCATATATACTAGTTTCCTTTAAACATATTTGCAGAAAATACTCTATTAGCAGTTCCATCAAATGTTCTTATTTTTAATTCATCCATTGCTAGTTCAATTGTATTTAAAACCCATGCAGCTTCATTATCATCAACTAATCCCATATGGTTAATTCTAAAAATTAATGATTTTATATGGTCTTGACCACCTGCGATATTCACATTATATTTATTTTTTAATATCTTTCTAATAGCAGGTGCATCTTCTGTATAAACAGTAGTCATTGAATTTGCAGGAGTTAAAGGATAAATCTTACAACCAATTTCTTCTAAAGCTTTTCTTGAAGAACTAGCTCTTAAAGCCGTTTTTTCATATAAAGCATCAAAACCACCATTATTTTTAATATGAGATAAAATTTCTCGTAAACCTATTATAAGTGTAGTTGCTGCTGTCCAAGCTGTAGTATTTTTTCTTTGTTGTTTAATTTCAGTTGCTAAATTAAAATAAAAACCTCTAGGTTTTTTTTCTATTTTCTCTACAGCTGCATTTGATAAACCAATTACTGCAAGACCTGGAGGAAGCATTAAAGCCTTTTGACTTCCTGTAATTACTGCATCTAAATTTGTAGTATCAATTTTTTCAACAGCAAGTGCTGTAATACCATCTGCAACAATCATAATATCTCTATTTAATTTCTTAACTTCTTCCGCAATCTGCTCTACTGGATGTCTTAATCCCCCAGCACTTTCACAAATTTGAATAAATATTGCATCAATATCTTTATCTTGATTTAAAGCACTAATTACTTCTTCTACACTTACTGCTTTATTCCATTCATTTTTAATTTCTGTATATTCTATATCAAAAGCTTTACATATCTTTCCAAATCGTTCACCAAACTTACCTGAATTAATTGTAAGAGCTTTTTTATGTGTTAAGTTTGTGATACATGCTTCCATAGCACCTGAACCACTAGATGCAAGCATAACAACCTCATCCATTCCATATAGTTCAAATAATAACTCTCTAGTTTCTGCAAAAATAGCTTCAAACTCTGGAGTTCTATGATGAATCGTAATATCAGCCATTGCCTTTCTTACAAATTCTGGTACAGGAGTAGGTCCTGGAGTTAATAACATATTGTTTCCTTATTTCATTCTTTATAGCAAAACGTATTATTTTATCTAAGTTTTTATTATGAAGAGGTTAAGTATTTTGTGATACCTTTAAATACTAATAGAACATTATTATTTTCATAAGAGATTAAATTGTATCATTTACAAGCTAATAAATTTATGGAAAAATTCAAGGAGTATAAATGCTAAAAAAACTATCTAAAGAAAATATGGGAAGTTCAAATCTAGGATGGCTAGAATCTAGATTTCATTTCTCTTTTGCTGAATATAGAAATCCTGATAATATTAATTTTGGAGTATTAAGAGTACTTAATGATGATATTGTTCATCCTAATTCAGGTTTTGATACGCATCCTCATTCGAATATGGAAATTATTTCTTATGTTGTACAAGGAGAAATAACACACAAAGACTCTATGGGTAATTCTGAAACTTTAAAAAAAGGTGATGTTCAGTACTTAAGTGCGGGTGATGGTATTTATCACAGTGAACATAATATTCATAATTCAGAAAAGTTAAGGCTTCTTCAAATTTGGATTATTCCACCTGCTAAATCACTTCCAAGACTTTATGGATCTCAAAGATTTAAAGAAGAAGATAAAAAAGATAAACTTTTAAATATTGTTTCTTCACAAGATGGTAATGCTAAAATAAAAATCTACCAAGATATAAACATCTATGTTTCAAAACTTGAAAATAAAAAAACTTTAGAACATAAAATAAATATATCAAGACAAATCTATTTTGTACAAATTGAAGGTTCATCAAGAATAAATGATATTGAAATGAATGAGGGTGATGCCTTAGAGATTACAAAAGAAAGTATGCTTAGTATAAAAGCAATAAATAGTTCACATTTTTTATTTATAGAAATGAAAGAGAGTTAATCTCTTTCATTTTTTACTTTTAAAGATTAAGGTTTAATATAAGCAAAACCTTTTCCTTGTAATATAGCTAATTCAGCTACACCACTTGGAACAATATCAGCTTTAGTTACATCATATAAGTCATCTTCAAAACTTATATTTCTACCTTTTAATGTGTTTGCACAAACATTAAAATTGATACCTTGATCTTTTAAACCTGAAATTTTTGATTGCAAATTGTCATTAGCATTTGCATATTTCATTTTTACTTTACTTAATGAATCTGGATCTAGTAATAAGCTTAAACCATTACCATGTAAAACAACTCTTATTTCTAAGTTTTCTTTTCCCACTGCATTAATATGATTTTGAATATTATTTAATGCACCTGCTTGCTGTTTGGGATTATCATAGTTAATATGATAAACAACTTTTTGTTTGTCTTGTGAAGCATTTGCTAATCCAAAAGTACCAAGGATTAGTAACATGCTTAGCAAAGCTTTAATATTTAAAATTTTCATCTCTCTCTCCTTAAATCTTTTAAATAATACTAAATATACTTGAGTTAAATAGTAGACTATTTAATTTCTTTAAATATAGTAGCTAGTTAACTAGAATCAATTACTTGATTAATATACTTAACATTTAAATTATTTTATCAGAAAACATAATTATCTTGTAGTTAAAGTCTATGTTTACATATTTAAAAAATATTTATAGGTAAAAAAGTAACAGTGCTAAAAGTATTTTGGAAAGTGAATTTATTTTTTTAAATAAGGAAGGGATATATAAAGAGCTTAAAAGGTTTGAGTACTATACGTACTCTACACCTTTTTCACCCTCTGCTATTTCACCAATAACATATCCATCTGTATTTGCTAAAACTGCATCTACATTTGCAGGGTTTACTACAAGAACCATACCAACACCCATGTTAAATGTTCGGTACATTTCTTCTAATTCAACATGTTCTCCCATAAATTCAAAGATAGGTAAAACTCTAACAGCATCTCTTTTTACAACTGCTTTTAAATTATCAGGTAAAACTCTTGGTAAATTTTCAGTAATTCCACCACCCGTAATATGAGCAAGTGCATTAATATTATCTTTGTTAGCTTTAAATTCTTTTACATAAATTCTAGTTGGTTCTAATAATACATCTTTTAAAGGTTTTCCTTGAAAATCATCATCTAAAGTCATTCCTAATTTATCCAGTAATAGTTTACGTACTAAGCTAAAACCATTTGAATGAATTCCAGAAGACGGTAATGCAATTAAAGTATCCCCTGCTGCAATTCTTTCGATTCTATTTAATTCTTCTTTTTCTGCAATTCCAACACAAAAACCTGCTAAATCGAAATCACCTTCTTTATACATTCCAGGCATTTCAGCAGTTTCTCCACCTACAAGAGCACACTCAGATCTAATACAACCCTCAGCAATACCTTTAACAACATCTGTTGCTTCTTCAACTTCAAGTTTAGCAGTTGCATAGTAATCTAAGAAAAATAATGGTTCACCAAAGTTACATAATAAATCATTTGTACACATAGCAACTAAATCAATTCCTACTGTATCAAATTGTTTACAATCAATTGCTAACTTAAGTTTTGTACCAACTCCATCAGTTCCAGAAAGAATTACAGGTTGCTTATATCCAGTAGGTAATTCAAATGCTCCAGCAAAAGAACCTATTCCACCTAAAACACCTGGTATCATTGTTGATTTTACATATGGTTTAATATTTTCTACAAACTGATTCCCAGCATCAATATCAACCCCTGCGTCTTTGTAACTAACTGTGCTCATTATTCACCTTTTTAATTATCTTTACTTTAATCTTTGATTAATTTATATATTTTTGGAATTATATCAAAATGTTTATAAATATTAAGGATTGATATTTCCAGACATCAAAACCACTATTAAATTTAAATAAATCTTATTTATTGTAGAATCTTAAATGATTAATAATTTATTTAAAAATGCAATTGCCCTAACAGGTGGAATTTCTACAGGGAAAAGTACAGTTTGTAATCTCTTTAAACTTCATGGTTTTTCGATAATTGATGCAGATCAAATTGCACATAGATTATTAGATGAAAACTCTTATAAAATAGCTTCATTATTTGGTGATAAATATGTTGAAGATGGAAAAGTTATAAGAAAAGAACTAGGTAATATTATCTTTTCAAATGAAGAGAATAAACTTAAATTAGAAGCTTTACTTCACCCACTTATAAAAGAAGAAATTATAAAAAAATCAAAAATATTAGAATTACAAAACAAGTCTTATTTTATTGATATACCTTTATTTTTTGAGAAAATGCGTTATCCAATTCCAAGATCTTTAGTTGTTTATACTCCTAATGATATTCAAATTCAAAGATTAATGATACGTGATAAAATCAATAAAGATGAAGCTTTATTAAAAATATCTAATCAAATGAACATAGAAGAGAAAAAAAGCTTAGCAGATATGATAATAGATAATTCAAAAGATATAAATCATCTAGAAAAAGAAGTGAAAAGAATCATAGGAGAAATTATATGACATATGCAAAATATAGTGCCAGTGGAAATGACTTTGTTATCTTTCATACATTTATAAAGAAAGATTATTCAAAAGAAGCGATTGATCTTTGTAATAGAACAGAGGGAATAGGAGCTGATGGTTTAATAGTTCTAGTTCCAAACGAAAAAGCAGACTTCGAGTGGTTATTTTATAATAGTGATGGAAGTGCAGCTTCAATGTGTGGTAATGGTACTAGAGCATGTGCTCATTATGCTTATAAAAATGGTTTAGCTCCTAATTCAATGAAATTTTTAACAGGTGCCGGATTAATAAAATCTATTGTTGAAGAAGATATAGTTGAAACAGAATTAACTGCTCCTAAGGTTATAAAAGAAGAGTTTGAACAATATGGTTTTATTTGGTATTTAGTTGATACAGGTGTTCCGCATTTAGTAACCATTGTAGATGATTTAGATGACTATGATCATGATTTATGTTCAAAAATGAGATATGAACATAATGCAAATGTTAATTTTGCAAAAATAGAAAAAGAAAATACTATTAAAGTTCGTACTTATGAAAGAGGCGTTGAGGGAGAAACATTAGCTTGTGGAACTGGTATGGCTGCTTGTTTTTTAAGAGCAAATAATTTAAATCTAGTTTCTGATAAAACTTTTGTTTATCCTAAGAGTGATGAAGAACTTACATTATCATTAGTTCAAGGTACTATCTATTTTAAAGGTGCTGTAAAGAATACATTTACAGCTCTTAAGTAAATAAATATGAGATTGACTAGCTTTTTTTTCGTAATTTTAATAACTTTTTCTCAAAGTTTATTTGCAAATGGAATGCCTAGTGAATATTATGAGATAAAAGATACAGAGAAATCAAAAAAATATTTTTCTGAATTTATTTATAAATTGACAAAAAAAGAAAACTTAAAAGTCTTAGAAGAAAGAAATTTTATTAAAAATTTATTTTCTACTAGTAAACTAAAAAAAACAATTAATAAAAAACAATTAGCACAACTTAAACATCTTAAAAAAAAGTATAGAATAAAAGAGCTTTATGATTTAAAATCTTATATGATGAAAATAGATGTTATTCCTCCTTCTCAAAGTATCGCACAAGCTGCAGTTGAAAGTGCCTGGGGTAAAAGTAGATTTACAAAAGAAGCTAATAATATTTTTGGACATTGGACTTATGATGCAAAAAATGGCATTATTCCACAAAGAAGAGAGGCTGATTCTAAGCATTTTATTAGAGTATTTAATACCTTACAAGATTCTCTTAGAGGGTATATGTTAAATCTAAATAGACATGCAGCTTATAAATCTTTTCATAAAAAAAGATATGAAATAAGAATTAGGAATAAAAATCCTATGGGATTAGAATTATCTCAAACAATGCTAAAATATTCTGGTATTGGAGATAAGTATTTAGAAATACTAGAATCTGTTATAAAAAATAATAATCTTTTAAACTATGATTTGAGATTTTATTATGAAATTAAATAAAAAAAATTAAGGAAAAAATATGAATTTCACAGCACCTTTAAAGTCTGACTCTATAAAAATAATGCTCTTAGGAAGTGGCGAGTTAGGAAAAGAAGTTATTATAGAAGCACAAAGACTTGGAATTGAAACAATTGCAGTTGATAGCTATAACAACGCACCAGCACAATTAGTAGCAAATAGATCTTATACTATTAATATGAAAAACAAAGAAGAAATCTTAGATGTAATTAGAAGAGAAAAGCCGAATTTTATTTTACCAGAAGTAGAAGCTATTAATATAGAAGCTTTATTTACAGCAGAGAAAGAAGGTTTTCACGTAATTCCAAATGCTGATGCAGTAAATAAAACAATGAACAGAAAAAATATTCGAGAATTTGCAGCAGTTGAGCTTGGTGTTAAAACTGGTGGATACGAGTTTGTAAGTACTTACGAAGATTTAGAAAAAGCAGCAGAAAAAATGGGTTTTCCTTGTGTAATTAAGCCTGTAATGAGTTCATCAGGTCATGGACAAAGTGTTGCAAAAAGTGCAAATGATTTAAGAGAATCTTGGGAAATAGCAAAAGAAGCTAGAGGAGATGCTAGTGAATTAATCGTTGAAGAATTTATTACTTTTGATTATGAAATTACAATGCTAACAGTAAGAAATGAAAAACAAACTGTATTTTGTGAACCAATTGGACATATTCAACAAGATGGTGATTTTATCTTTTCATGGCAACCTATGAACATGAGTGAAAGTGCAAAAACAAAAGCTCAAGATATAGCAAAAACTGTAACCGATGGCTTAGGTGGTCGTGGTATTTTTGGTGTTGAAATGTTTGTAAAGGGAGATGAAGTATATTTTTCTGAAGTAAGCCCAAGACCTCATGACACAGGAATGGTTACTATGATTACTCAATCTGCTAGTGAGTTTGCACTACACGTACGAGCTGTTTTAGGACTTCCTTTAGATTATATTGATTATGGAGCAGGTGCAAGTGCTGCTTATAAAGCAAGAAATGATACTTTCAATCCTAAAATTGATATTTATGATCAATCATTTGCAAAAGATTCTATCATTAGAGTATTTGGAAAACCTCAAAGTCATGTCGGAAGAAGAATGGCTATTGCATTAACATTTGATAAAGATTCTAGTGATAAAGCTTTACAAAGAGCCAAAGAAATAATAGGAAACTTTGACGATAAATAATACATAAAATTAATTCGGCATATTAAAAATATGTCGAATTAATATTGCATGCTACTATTTATTATTACTCCATTTTAAAAATTTGACACTAATCTTACATTCGATTGTTATACTTTGATATTAACAATTTTAGAGGTAAGTACTAATGAAAAAAAAATTAACAACTAATACTTTAAATATCAAACTATTTAAATTAGCTTTGGTCTTATTTGGAATACATACTCTTTATGCAGAAAATGGATTATCAATAAAAAAAAGTGAAGAACTAAAAGAAACAAAACTTGAAAATTGTATTCGATTAGGAAATAATACGAAAAATAAAAAAGAAGTGTTTCTTAAATCTATAGGAAATAGCCTTTATTATGAAACTATTAAAGTATCTGATAAAAATCGTTATTTAAATTATGCTGAGTCTTATTTTATATTATCAGATAAATGTGCTTCTGTAAATGGAGAATTATTATCAGAAAATAAGAGTGAACCAAGTAACCAATTATACAAAGATTTATTATCTCATTCTAGTTTAATAAAGAAAGTATCTACTCAATTATACAAAGAGGGTGCTATAAAAAAAGAAGTTTTTGATTCACATATATCAACGATAGAAACTTATGATGAATATTATGCCAGTTTTAGGAAATAATATTCATCTATAAAAATATTAGAAAGGAATAGCTTTATCTAATACATCTCCGGTTGTACTTATAGTATCACCAACTACATCTGGTGCAACTGTGTTAACAATAGCACCTGTAACTCTAAATGGAAGTGCTACAACATCTCCTACAATACATCCATTAAATACTAAAATTGAAAGCATTGCTAATAGTATATATTTAATCAATTTAAATCCTTTATATTAATTTTGGATTATATCAAATAAAACTGAATAAAACTATTTGAGTTATCAAAATAATTTAATATAACTTGATTTATAGGGGTTTTGTATCTAAGTATAAACAAAAAAAGCCCGACCTAAAAACTCTGCATGAGTTATTAAATCGGGCTTTATAATGGTACGCCTGGAGGGATTCGAACCCCCAACCGCCGGGGCCGAAATCCGGATATCCTTAATTCTTAAGATTTCTTTTTAGTATAAAATAGCCTATTTAAAGGCATTAGTCTTTCATATTAATTCTTTTTATTATATAATATTTACAAAGAAAGTGAACCCCAAGGTGAACTCCAGGGTGAACCCCAATAAATATTTTAAGGTTTAAATATGGCAATTAATACATCTGAATTTATCAATAAAGTAGACATAGGTCTAAAGGCAAATAAAGAATTTACTAGGTTCTATGCTAGATTTAAACTTGAGGGAAAAGTAGTTCAAAGGGTATTTAACTTTATAGATAAGAATTGGGATAAAAGAACAAGAGTAAGTAAAGCTAAAATAAGTCTCCATGAACTAAAAGAATCCGAACAAACTCTTTCTGATTCTATTACACTTGACAAAATATCAGAACTTTATTTTGATTCTAGGGAGGCATCTAATTGGACAACTGAATTAAAGAAAATTTATACAATACATATAAAGAAGCCTTTAGGGAAAAAGAAAACTAAAGATATCAAGCGACTACATCTTGATAAATTGATTTCAGAATTAAGAAAAAGTGGTAAATCTCCTCAAAATGCAAATGGATGTAGTCCTAGAACAATTAAAAAAATAATAGTTGAGTGTTTAAAGCCTATATTACAGTATGCTGTGGATAACGATGTATTAAATAAACTCCCAAAGTTTCCCGAGATTAAACTTAACAGAGAAAAGAAAAGAGTAGAAGATGCATTAAACAAACTTACTTTGTTATTTAGAACAATCAATCAACTTTATGAAGATGATCCTTTCTATAGGGCATTATTTTTATTCGCGCTATATGGTAGACGATGGAATGAAATAAGAACAATCGAATGGAAGGATATTGATTTAGCTAATAATAGCTATGTAATTAGAGCTGAAAATAATAAGATAAATATAGATCAATTTTATGATCTTCCTAAGCCAATAAAAGAAGTATTAGAACTACAAATGTCTGATAAGAATGAGCTTGTATTTAAATCACCCATTACATGTAGAGAACTTAGTTCTCCAAAAACACAAATTGCTAAGATAAGAAAAGAATCAAATATACCGGAGCTAACAATGCATTACTTCAGACATATATTTGTTTCAGCAATATCAACATCAGAGCACATTTCAAGTACAATGCTATCTGCTTCTTTAGGTCATACAAGCCTTGAAACAGTAAATAAACACTATTTATCAGTGGATCATCAAAAGTCTAGTGAAAATGTTAATCAAGTTGTAGATACAATATTATTAGGAGAAAATAATGCTAAATGATATATTGGATCTAAAACGGGAATATAAACTACCAAAAGCCAAAACAAAACTTGATGAATTATTTGATGTAATGAAATCCCAAGAAGAGTTGGAATATTGGTATGCACATTATACTTGCTATCCATATAGATCCCTAAACCCTATTAGGATTGACTTATATTCAAATGTACTTAGTATGGTTAATACTTCACTCGAAAGTAAATGGCTTAACCCAGAGCAACTTCATGAAGAGTATGGGTTTAGCAAATCCTGGCAAGCAAAAGCTAGAATGTCAGATTCAAAATATAAACTTCCATTCTACAAAATTGCAGG
>CALKDR010000029.1 GCA_938084175.1 uncultured Campylobacterales bacterium | reverse complement strand
CTTTCACCAAATGAAGACAAAGCTTCAAATATGGTTGCAAGATATCTTCAAAACAATGGTTTTAAAATAGTTCCAATATATCCAAAAGAAGATACTATTTTAGGTGAAAAAGTTTATAGAAGTCTTAGTGAAATTCCATTTAAGATTGATATGGTGGATATTTTTAGAAAACCAAACGCAATAGCAGATGTAGTAGATGCTTGTATTGCTAGAGGTGATATTGATTGTGTATGGACACAACTTGGACTTGTAAACAACGAAGCTGCTAAAAAAGCTGAAGATGCAGGTATAAAAGTAGTTCAAAACAAATGTACTAAAATAGAACACGCTAATTTATTTTAAACCTTATACTATTAGCTATTTTTTAAAGGTGATGTGTTGTTAATTACTAATTTAGCAATACATCCTTTTTTGCCATCTTTTCTATTTTTTATAGATATCCTAGCGCTTAAAGCATCAGCAGCATTCTTAGCTAAAAATAATCCTAAACCAACTCCACTTTGATTTCCATACCTTTTAAAAGGTGCAAATAAATCGATTTTTTCATCAATACCTTGTCCTTCATCTGTAACAGTTATCACTATTCTAGCTTTTGTTTTTTTTAATCTTATTGCAATTGCTTTATTCTCTGGTGTGAATTTAATAGCATTTTGCACAAAATTTTGAAGTATTTGATTTAGTAAGGTTACTTGCATTGATGTATTTAAAGTATTTACATTTGAAAAAAATGTAATTATAATATTTTTTTGAGCACTTAGCATTCTATAATCATTAGACTTTTTCTTTAAATATTCAACTAAATCTAAATCTACTGTTTGCTCAAACTGAGCACCTTCAGCACGACCTATATCTAAAATTGAAGATATCATTATATTCATATCATCTATTTGTTTTACTGTAAGTTTTAAAGTCTCTTCATAAGCTTCTACTTCTCTTTTTTTACGTAATGTTACTTCTGTTTTTAGTTTCATAACTGCAAGTGGAGTTTTAAGCTCATGTGCAGCTCCTATAAATAATTCTTTTTTAAACTTTACATAGGTTTCAATTCTATTTGTTAAAGAATTAATAGAGTTTGATAATGAGTGAAACTCAATAGGCAAATCTTTTTTATCAATTTGTGTCAAAGAACTCTCATCCATGTTAGATAGTTTTTTATTAATTTGAATAATAGGTTTTAATAATGATTTAGAAACAGCTAATGAATATAAAAGCATTAAAATAAATCCAGGAATAGCAAGAATAAAAAGATTTTTAAATATTATAGAAGATAGTAGATTTCTTTCAAAATTTATATTTCTATTAATTTGTAAGTATTGTTTATTACTTATATCTATAGGATAAATTAGTTTTATGTAGTAGTTTTTATTTTTATTGTACATATAAAATTTGTGTTTTTTTATATTTACGTTACTTATTAGTTCAATACTAATATCATCATTTATAATAGGTTTAAAATTCTGTTTTGTTAGTTTTTTATTAAGAGAAATTAGATAAATTTCTTTTGCATCTTGTAGCATTTTTTCTTGAATATTTTCATAAACAGTAGTTTTTGTATATTCGTAGAAAATAAACGATAGAGTAATAATAAAAAGCGAAGTAGCAATTATCAGTTTTGTATAAAACTGTTTATATATACTCTTCGCTTCCATTAAGAATTATTTTGCTTCTGCTGCTTTTTTAGCTGATTTTTCGTCTTCAGTTAAATTTGGGTAACAAAATCTGTAACCTCTTCTTCTTATTGTTTCAATAGTAGAAATTTGTAATGGCTTATCCATTTTTTGTCTAATTTGGTTAATCGCAACTTCAATTACATTTGGAGTAACTAATTCAGGTTCTTCCCAAATTGCGTCTAATAATTGCTCTTTAGAAACAATTTGATCTCTATGTCTTGCTAAGTGAGTTAAAACTTCAAAAGGTTTACCTTTTAATTCAATCTCATTACCATCATATTCGATTTTTTCTTCATCAGGATTGATGATTAATTCATCAATTTCAATAACATTAGTTCCACCAAATCTTAATCTAGCTTCAATTCTTGCTAATAAAATATCGAAATCAAATGGTTTTTTGATGTAATCATCAGCACCTGCTTTTAATGCTTCAATTTCAGATTCTTTATCATCTCTTGCAGAAATAATAACAACAGCAGTTCTTGAACTTCTATTTTTTACTAATTTACATAATTCTAATCCATCACCATCTGGTAACATCCAATCTGTTAAAACTAAATCATAATTTCTAATATCTATAAAATATTCTGCATCTTTATAATTTTCTGCTGCATCCACTTGGTAACCAAAATCAGTTAATCCTTCTTGCAGTGTTCTGTTTAAAGTAATTTCATCTTCAATAATTAATATTCTCATAAGTTGTATCCTTACATTTAAGTTAAGTTTAATATTTGTCGGAATTGTATCATAAATATTCAAATATTTAAAGGTATTTTAAGTTAAATTTTAAAATTCTTTTAAGTTAACCTTTTATTAACTTAGAATTGCTAAAATAATAAAAATAAAAACTCTTAAGGAAAAATATGAAAAAAATAATTTCAAGTTTAGTAGCAACATTAGCAATTACTGCTGTATCATTAAATGCGGCTGATTATTATGCATCAGTAAATGGAGATAAAATTACAAAAGCAGATGTTGCTTTGGTTTTACAAGACCCAAGAATTGACTTCTCAAAATTACCTAAAAATGCACAAAGCCAAGTATTAGAACAAATTATAAATAAAAAGCTTTTAGCAAAGCAAGCTATTAAAGATGGAATTGCAAATGATCCTTCATATAAAGATGCCTTAAATAAAATGAAGCAAGATTTAGCTTTTCAAGTTTGGCAAAAAAATGAAATAGCTAAACATAAAGCAACAGATTCTCAAATTCAAGATTTTTATAATAAAAATAAAGCTAGTTTTGTAGTACCAACTACATTAGAAGCTAGTCATATTTTAGTAAAAACTGAAAAAGAAGCAAAAGATATTATTAAACAAATTAATAAGTCTACAAAAAAATTAGAAAAATTTACTAGCTTAGCAAAGACTAAATCAATAGGACCTACAGGAGTTAAGGGTGGATATTTAGGTAAATTCCCAGCAAATCAAATGGTTCCAGAATTTTCAGCAGCTGCTAATAAACTAAATAAGAATTCTTTTTCTAAAACACCTGTAAAAACACAATTTGGTTACCACGTAATATACTTAAAAGACAAAACTGCGGGTAAGTCATTATCTTTTAATGAAGTAAAAGGTAATATTTCACAAATGTTAGTTGGAAATGCTTATAATAAAAGAGTAAAAGAAATTTCTGACGAATTAAGAAAAACAGCAAAAATCGTAATTAAATAATTTCAAGGAGACAAATTTGGGTGTATTAAATGTAGTAAAAGCGGGAGTTTTAACAGGAAGTGAAGCAAAGAAGTTATTTGCCTATGCAAAAGAAAACAAGTTTGCAATTCCTGCAGTAAATGTAGTTGGAACTGATTCTGTAAACGCAGTTTTAGAAGCAGCAGCAAAAGTTAATTCACCAATTATTATCCAGTTCTCAAACGGTGGAGCAGGATACTATGCAGGTAAGGGTTTAAAAACTTCGGATGCTGCAGTTTTAGGTGGAATAAGTGGTGCTAATCACGTTCATACTATGGCTGAGGCTTATGGTATTCCTGTGATTTTACATACAGACCATGCTGCTAGAAAATTACTTCCATGGATTGATGGTTTACTTGAAGCTGGTAAAAAACACTTTGAACAAACTGGTCGTCCTTTATATACATCACATATGTTAGATTTGAGTGAAGAGCCTCTTGAAGAAAATATCGGAACTTGTGTTGAATATTTCAAAACTATGAATGAACTTGATATGATGATTGAAATTGAGCTTGGAATTACAGGTGGAGAAGAAGATGGTGTTGATAACTCTGATGTTGACAACGCACTTTTATATACTCAACCTGAAGAAGTTTCATATGCATATGAAGAGTTAAAAAAAGTAAGTCCAAACTTTACAATTGCTGCTTCTTTTGGAAATGTTCATGGTGTTTATAAACCAGGTAATGTTCAATTATCACCAAAGATTTTAGATAATTCACAAAAATATATTCAAGAAAAACATGGAACACAAATCGAACCTGTTGATTTTGTATTCCACGGTGGTTCTGGTTCTGAAATTCACGAGATTAGAGAAGCTATTGATTATGGTGTTATCAAAATGAATATTGATACAGATACTCAATGGGCAACATGGGATGGAGTTAGATCATATGTTGAAAAAAATCACGCTTATTTACAAGGTCAAATTGGAAATCCAGAATGTCCAGATAAGCCAAATAAGTCTTATTATGATCCACGAAAATGGCTTAGAGCTTCGCAAGAATCAATGATTGCAAGACTTGAGATTGCATTTTCTGATTTAAATGGTTTAAATA
>CALKDR010000028.1 GCA_938084175.1 uncultured Campylobacterales bacterium | reverse complement strand
AAGTTGATACAATTTTAGAATTTAAAAAATATTTTAATTTTACAATTATTGATGTGGCTTTGTTAGCTTGAGTATGAATAATATCAAAGTTTTCTTTTTTTAAAATTTTATATAAGCTTAATAACATAAATATATTATTTCTACTCTTAGTTAGATCAAAAGAGATAAATTTTACTCCATCAAACTCATCTTTAAACTTTTTATGAGCGATTATAGTAACATCAATATTTCTTCTTTTTAATTCTTTTGATAATTCAACAGTATGCTTTTCCAATCCTCCATCTTCATTTCCAGCTAAAACTTGGCAAACTCTCATTTGTTAATTCCTCTTTTTCCAGTTTTAAGCTTTAATTTAAATGTAAAAAAGTTATCTTTTCCACTAATTGTGATTCTACTTATAAGATAGGGATTTACATCTTTGATATCATCAATACCTTTTTTTGTTGTAGTAGCATTAGTGTAATTGGCATCTTTAACAATTTTCCAATCTTCTTTATCCATAATTCCAAAAGGATAACAAAAAGAATCACATTTTATATTAAAAGTGTTTTCGATAATTTCTTTTGATTTACAAATTTCATCAAGTTTTTGTTTTTGTGAAATAGATGCTAAATTATCATGAGTTAGTGTATGCGAAGCAATCTCAATTAAGCCACTATCAATCATTTCTTGAACTTGACTATCCTTAATTTTAGGTTCATACATTAGTTCACCATCGTTATTTTTAGCTTTTCTTTTTGATGACCATTCACGATTATGTCTATTAACAACTAAATAAATTGTTGCTTTGATATTATACTTTTTAAGAATTTTAAATGCATTTGTAAAATTATCTTCATAACCATCATCAAAAGTTATAGCTATTGACTTTTTTGCTAAAGTGTCTTTATTTTCAATAAGTTCATTCATTGTATAAAAAGACCAATTATTATCAATTAAATACTTTATTTGTTTCTCAAATAAGCTAGGGTCAACTCTTAAACCATTAAATTTTGATTTCTTTTTATGCTCACTAATCATATGGTACATAAGTATTCTAGGGTAAGAATAATTTATAGTTTTCTTCCACCAAGTATATCTATAAGAATAGTAAATAAAAATGATAAGAAAAATTAAAAGAATCCATTCCAAATTAAATTACCTTTTTATAAACTTCTAAATTCTTTTTAAGCATATTATCCAAAGAAAATGTATTAGAAATATAAGTATACCCATCAAAACTTAACTTTTTGGATTCTCTAATTTTTGAAGCTAATTCTTTTTCATCTCCAACTTCAAAAAAGAAGCCATTTTCATTTTCAATTATTATATCTTTAACTCCACCATGATTTGTAGCAATAACAGCTGTATTCATAGCAATTGATTCAGCAACAGCTCTACCAAAACTCTCTGGTTTTTTAGAACTGCTTATTACTACATTTGATAGTGAGTATATCTCTGAAACCTTTGCTTGGCTTCCTGTGAATATTATATTATCTTTTAAATCAAGATTTTTTATTAATTCTTTTAAGCTATTTAAATAATCTTCTTTGTCAGATCTAACTCCGCCTACTATTAAAGCAACTACATTTGGTATATCTTTTTTTACAATATTAACAGCTTTAATAAAAGTTTCGTAATCTTTTAATTGTGTAACTCTTCCTACACTTGAAATTATAAATTTATCTTCTAAGTTATACTCTTTTTTAAAACTTTTTATAAATTCCTTATCAATATTTAGAGGATTAAAAAGCTCTAAATCAATTCCTCTAGGAATAATTGTTATGATTTCTTCTGGCGTGTTATAATTTTTTTGAATATACTCTTTTATACTATTACTAACACAAATAACTGCATTTGCTTTTGTCATAATACGACTATAAAAGCTAACAGAATTAAAACCGTGAACAGTACTTACGACTTTAATATTTAAGTTTTTATTTGCAAAATAAACTAACCATGCAGGAACTCTACTTCTTACATGAATAATATCAGGATTATGCTCTTCTAAAATCTTTTTTAACTTAGTAACACGTGAAAAAAGAGTAAGTATATTTTTACTGCAAGAATCAAACTTGATATGTTTTCCACCATCAATATTTATTTGATTTTCTAATTTTCCGCCATTACTAATTACAAAAGAAGTCAAACCTTGTTTTACAAATTCTCGGTTTAATTCAACAGTTCCTCTTTCAACTCCACCCTCATTAAGTTCAGGTAAAATTTGTAATATTTTCATATTACTACTTTTTCTAAGACTTTTTTAAAATCTAATTTATTATGTATATTATCAACTATATTTGCTAAATTATGGAACTTTGTATCAACTTTATTTGATCTTAGATTAATAATAGAAATTTCTGCATTTGTATTAGCTCTAGCTTCACTAAGCATTGATGTAGAATCAATTGTAATAAAAAGTTTGTCACATAACTTAATAAAATCAGGAATGGGGTTTATTGTAGGAGTATCTGAATAAATCAGTTTGTAATCAAAGTCATACTCACTTATTAAATCTTCAACTTGTTTTGATGTTCGTCTTGATGTTGTAATATATTTTAAATATCCATCATAATTTTTACTAATTAGATTTAAAACATTTCTAATATTTTCTACATCCATTTTAAAAATGCTATTATCTCCACCTATTATTATTCCAATAGATTTTTCAGTACTTTTAATAATACCTTTAGCTTTTGTATATGATAGATTTAAAGGAAGAGATATTATATTTTCAAGTTTTGGAGGATTATCATGTTCTTGTGCAATAATATAATCAAAATCAGCATAATTGTAAGATTTTGGAAGCATTAAAGCAATTGATTTTTTATTATATTTTTTTGAAATGAATTTATTAAAGTAATAAGTAGAAGAACCCGTACTAACAATTGCGTCATAAAATTCAAAGTTATATTTTTTATACTCTTTATATAATTCGTCTGAATATCGCTCGAACTTATCTAATGCATAAGTAAGTAGTTTTAAAAATTTTAATTTAAATTTTACTTCTAAGATATCATAACTTATATTTTTAATTTTACAAAAGGCTATTGATTGATTTAAGTGTCCTGGTTTCCCATCACTAATTATTAGTATTCTTTTCATATATCTCTCTGTAATGACTTTTAAACCTTTTGTGAGGCCAAAACCATTGTTTTTTATCTTCAAGTATTATATCAGATAGTGCATTAGCTTGAAGTTGAGATAGCTCTTTTATATCATTTTCTTCATTATTAGTTTTTATAGGTAAAATTGCATCATAAACTTTTATCTTATATTTATAATCATCTTCATTAAAAATAGCAATAGGAATAATAACAGCATCAAACTTTCTTGCTAGTGTTGCTGAAGTAGAAGATTGATATGCTTTTTTACCTAAAAATTCTACTTCAGTTCCATCTTTTGAATTAATATTTTGATCAATTATCAAAGACACTGCTTGTTTTTTTATTAAAGCTTTAACAAGTTTTTTAACAGCTCCATCTCTAAATACAATCTTAGAGCCACTTTTTTCTCTTGCTTTTATAATAAACTCATCGATTTCTTTAAAATTAGACTGTCTTGCAACTTGGCATAGCTTAATTACATTTTTATTTACATAAGTACTTAACATTTCCATATTTCCAAAATGTGCAGAAATTAGAATAATAGGCTTATTTTGTTCAACTACATTATCAATTATCTCTTTGTTTTCAATGCTTACACTATTTTTTAGCTCAGTATTTGTAATGTCTAGATTTTCAATAAGTGATTGAACCCATAACAACATATTAAAATATGAATATTTTTGAATTTCTTTTATCTCTTCTTTTGAAATATTTCTGCCAAATATTAGTTTTAAGTTTAATTCAATTATATTATTGGTTTTCAATGCAACTAAGTAGGCAAATTTTGCAAGTAATTTAAAAAAACCTCTTCTTAAAAATTTTGGCGATTTTCTTAAAATAAATACAAGACCTTGGAAGATATTATAAACAATTTTATTCATTATAATACCTCTAGATTAAACTCTTTTGGTAATTCTAATTTCTCAATATTTGAATTAATAAAAAAAGTTTTATTATCAAGTTTTAAACTTAAAGTATTTTTGTCTTCATCTAAAGAATACTCTATTTTTGGTCTTGATAAATCTTGGTTGGTTACAATATTTAAAGAAATCATAAAAGAAAGCCATCTTATAACTTCAATATCAGGAAGTAAACTTTCATATTTAATTAAATCTTTTTTTGATGGTAAAGATTTTTTTGAAAACTTAATTAAATGTGCAATAATAACTCTAGTTGTATGTAGAAAATCAAATGATAAACCATTTAAAATAAAATCAAAAGCATTGTCATTAGATTTATAAAAGTTTAGTGTAGAACCAATAGAGTGAAGTTTTGACGCAATTACTAAATATGTTTTATATTTATCATCTAGTTCGTGAATTGGCTTTAAAGCATCAAACATTTTTGAAGCATTGTTTCCCATATATGAACTTTGTTTTTTATCAATTTCAAATCTATCAAGTAATGATCTAACACTTACATTAAAATTTGAAGGAAATTTACAATTTGAAGTTCTTAATAAGTCACTTAAATAAACACCTTCTCTAACACCAGCACCTGATGTAATCACTTTTGAAATATGAAGCTCATCAAGAATTGTCTTAAAAATAAATGTACCTTCTTTTATAGTGTCAAATCTATCTTTTTTAACACCTAAAGATTTTAGTTCATCATTATCTTTTGCATTTATTATCTCTTCTAAAAAAGCTTCTTCTTTTGAAACTTTATATTTATACCCATGTAAGATATCTAAAGGATATTCATTTCTTTGCATAATAATCTTTGAAACAGATCTAATACTTCCACCAATACCAACAATTGTATCTGGTATTTCAATTCCTAGTTCAAAAATCTTTTTTAAATTATCTATTATATAAGCTCTAGCACCATCAATATCATTTTTATTAAAAAACAGTTCTTTCATCCGAACAGTTCCAATATTTAAAGAAATTGATTTAACAATATTTCCATCTTTTACAAAACAAAACTCAGTAGAACCACCACCAATGTCAACAGTAACAAAATCATCATCATGAATAAGATTTAAAGCGGCAACACCACCATAGTATGCTTCTTTTTCACCATCAATAATTTTTATACTTAATCCAAAATCTTTTTGAATTCTTTTTAAGAAAACTTTTGCATTTGGAGCATCTCTAAGTGCTGATGTTGCAACACAAATTACTTTTCTTGATTTTAGGGATTTGGATATATTTAAAAAAGATTTCATAGATTCATAAGCACGTTGCATAGGAATTTCTTGAAGGTTTCCATTATTCTCATAACAGCCCTCAGAAATTTTTACCCTACTTTTCGTTTCATTTATTAAATTAAATGCAAATCTACTACTTTTTTGTAGAACAACCATACGCATTGAGTTTGACCCAATATCTATAATAGTTGTGACTTTTGACATTAAACTTCTTCTTCTTCTAATTGTTTAAATTTAAACTTTAATTCTTCCATTGTTTCTTGATTATCTGGATCTATTATAATACAATCAACTGGACAAACTTCTATACAAGAAGGTTCTTCATAGTGCCCCACACATTCTGTACATCTGTCAGAATCTATTAAGTATATTGGATCTCCCTCTTCAATTGCGTCGTTTGGGCACTCTTCTCTACATGCATCACATGCAATACATTCATCGGTAATTATTAATGACATTTATACTTTCCTACATTAAATTATATATATTGGAGTTATAACTAATTATTGTTTAATAATTTCTTTAATTTGATTAAAAATTTGTTTATTTTGTGCGATAAGTACAAATTTATCTGTTTTGTATAAAAATAGATCATTACAAATGTATAATGAAGCTAAAATATCAAACTCTCTTATATTAGCTGCAAATAAAACAAAGTCATAGTTTTTAGCATCACATAAAGATAAAGCAACAGCACCTGGAGATCTGAATTTAATATTTTCATGTCTTAATTTTGTACAAATTTGTGGATAAGCATAAGCTCTTTCAAAAATACCGATTTTTTTATCAATTGATGATAATAAACTATTTCGAGATTTTAAAAAGTACTCAAATTTAACATCGTTTTCAAATGCTTTGTAAGTTAAAACACCATTAACTAAATTACAAACAAATCCTGCTAAAGTTTTTTTCTTGTAAAGTAAGGCTACAGATGTACCATAATAGGGTAAATTTGAAGAAAAGTTATCACTACCATCTAAAGGATCAATTATAATATCAAATTTTTTGTCATTAGACAATCTACCACATTCTTCTGAGTAAATATTTCCAAATACCTCTAAATATTTAATAAATATATTTTCAGCAATTAAATCGATATTTAGCGTTTTATCTCCGCCATATCCGATTTTTTTTGAATAGTTCAAATCTTCTTGTTTTAGTTCGTGATTAATGTAAGTAAATATTTCTTTATTAGCTAATATTACAGCCTTTATAAAAGAGTTTTTATAAAGGTCTGTAATTAGAGCTTCCATTAAGCGAAAGTTTGTATCATCGCTCTTGCAGCATCTCTACCATCAGCTGCAGCAGTAACTGCTAAGTGAGCACCTCTTTGGCAATCTCCACCTGCATATACTTTTGTATTTGAACTTTGGAAAGTTTTGTTAATTTCTACTCCACCCCAAGAATTCGTGTCTACATTTAAATCTTTTAAAAATGCTGGAGCTTCAGGAGAGAAACCTAATGCCATAATAACAACATCAGCTTCTTCTAAATATTCACTACCTTCATTTATTACAACTTTTTGTCTTCCAGATGCATCTGGTTCACTCATAGAAGTAGTAAGAAGTTCAACACCAAGTGCTAAATTGCCCTCAGTTTTTATAGCTTTAGGGCTTACATTGAATACGAATTCAACACCCTCTTCTTTTGCATTAACAACTTCTTTTTTAGATCCAGGCATATTAATTTCATCTCTTCTATAAAGACATTTAACACTTGAAGCACCTTCTCTAACTGACGTTCTAACACAGTCCATTGCAGTATCACCACCACCGATTACTACAACTCTTTTGTTTTTTACATCGATGTAATCAACGTTTTTCTTTCCAAGGTTTCTTTTTTGAACACCAGTTAAAAAATTCATTGCAGGATGAACATTTGAAGACTTTTCTCCATCAATTCCTGCACTCCTTCCAGCAGTCGCACCAAGTCCTAAGAAAATTGCATCAAATTCATCTTCTAATTCTTTTGAAGATTTATCTTTTCCAATTTCACAGTTAAGGTGTAATTTCATCCCAGCTTCAACTAACCAACCAACTCTTCTATCAACAGTAGTTTTATCTAGTTTAAATCCTGGGATTCCATACATCATAAGTCCACCAGCTCTGTCAGCTCGTTCGAACATTTCAACTTGGTAACCTTTTCTTAAAAGAAAAGTAGCAGCAGAAATTCCAGCAGGTCCAGAACCAATTACGGCAACTTTTTGATCTTTTTTCTTTGAAGAGAACTTAGGTTTCATACCCTTTGCAAATGCAGTTTCAGAAATGTGAGTTTCAACAGCACCAATAGAAATAGCACCATGACCTGTATTTAAAGAACAAGCACCTTCACAAAGTACATCTTGAGGACAAATTCTTCCTAAAATTTCAGGGAAAGGAGATGTTTCATTCGATAATGCAAATGCTAAATCTGGATTTTTAGTCGCAGTTTGTTTTAACCATGCTGGAATAAAGTTTCCTAATGGACAACCTGTATGACAATATGGATCACCACATTGCATACATCTATCTGATTGCTCTTTTGCTCTTTGCTTTCCAAATACTTGATATACTTCACCATAATCTTTCAATCTTTGAAGTACATCTCTTTTTTCAGGATTAATTCTCTCGAATTTTGTGAAATTTAACATATTCTAATCTCCCTCATCTGGATCAAGTGGTAATACTGTCATATTTTTAGGTTTTACCATCCAGAAGTTTCTAATTTCTGATCTAAAGTTTTGTAAAATTCTATCAGCTTCATTACTTTCTGTTTCATGAAGATAATCTAATAATAATCTTTTTAAATAAAGTCTTTCTCTCTCTGTATCATCTGTATCAATTCTAACAGCTTCAATTAACTCTTGGTTCATTTTATCAACAAATGCTTTTTCAGGATCATAAACAAAACCTAATCCACCTGTCATTCCAGCACCAAAGTTAATTCCTGTATTTCCTAAGATAACTACGATTCCACCTGTCATATATTCACAAGCATTATCACCAGTTCCCTCAACTACAGAAATACATCCTGAGTTTCTAACTGCAAATCGCTCACCTACAGAAGCTCTTATGTATAATTTACCACCAGTTGCTCCATATAGACAAGTATTTCCACCACCTGCGTAGTTTTGACCTTGATGCTTAGGTTTAATCATGATTTTTCCACCATTCATACCCTTACCAACATAATCATTAGCAACACCATCCAAGTTCAATGTCATACCACTTGAAAGGAAAGCACCAAATGATTGACCTGCAATTCCATTAAGATTAATATTAATAGAATTATCAGGTAAACCAGAGTCACCGTAGAATCTTGCAATTTCTCCAGAAATTAATGCACCAAATGATCTGTTTAAGTTAGAAATTTCTGTGTTAACTTTTACAGGAGAATTTGGATTTTCAATAGTTCTATGAACTTTTTTAAGTAATTCTTTTTCGTATTTATTATCATCAAAAGGAGCATTAGTCTCTTTTTGACAAGTATCAATACCATCAATTCTTCTTAAAATATTTTGGAAATCAAACTTTTTAGCAAAATCATCATCAATTACTTTTAATAAATCAGATCGTCCAACAATCTCTTCAATTGTTGAATAACCTAATGATGCAAGAATATTCCTAACATCTTCAGCAATAAATGTAAAGTAAGAAATTAATCTCTCAACAGTACCTTCAAAATGACTTCTTAATGTCTCATCTTGAGTAGCAACTCCAACTGAACATTTATTTGTATGACAAATTCTTAAAATTTTACATCCAAGTAATGTAAGAGCAGCCGTTCCAAATGCATAAGATTCAGCACCTAACATTGCAGCTTTTACAACATCAAGACCAGTTTTTAAACCACCATCAGTTTGAACGTGAACGAACTCTCTTAAATGATTTGCTTTTAATGCATTATGAGCTTCTGAAAGTCCCATTTCCCAAGCATTACCAGCATGTTTAAGTGAAGTTAATGGAGCAGCACCTGTTCCACCATCTCCACCTGAGATAATAATCTTATCAGCATATGCTTTTGCAACACCTGCTGCGATTGTTCCAACACCAATTGAAGATACTAATTTAACTGTAATTTTAGCTAATGGATTGATTTGTTTTAAATCAAAAATTAATTGAGCTAAATCTTCAATAGAATAAATATCATGATGCGGTGGAGGTGAAATTAATGTAACACCTGCAACTGTATGTCTTAGTGTTGCAATAAGTTGTGTTACTTTATGTCCAGCTAACTGTCCACCTTCACCAGGTTTTGCACCTTGTGCAATTTTAATTTGTAATTCTTCTGCAGATCTTAAATATCCAGGTGTAACCCCAAATCTTCCAGATGCAATTTGTTTAATCTTTGAATTTTTTAAAGTATTAAATCTTCTAGCATCTTCTCCACCCTCACCTGAGTTTGAAGAACCACCAATTGTATTCATAGCTTGTGCTACTGCTTCATGAGCTTCAGGAGAAATTGAACCACATGACATTGCTGCAGATGCAAATCTTTTAAAGATTTTATCAGTTGATTCAACTTTTGAAATATCAATAGCTTTTTTATCTGAATTAAACTCAAAGAAATCTCTAATAAATTTTTTATCTCTTGTTTGTACTAATTCTCTTAAACTATCAAAATCAGAAATATCTTCTACTTTTGTTGCAGATTTATTATGCATAGCCTTAGTTGTAGCTGGACCATAATCATGATACTCACCACCATTAGAATATTTATAGAAACCACCTAAGTCAAGAAGGAACATATCATTCTCTTCAACAAAAGCGTTAATATGAGATTTTTCTATTCTTTTTTCAATATCTTCATAAGTAAGTCCTGCAAGGTCTGTATAAGCACCTTCAAAACAATCTTCAGTAATTTCATCAGATAATCCAATTACATCAAATAATCCTGAATTTCTATATGAAGCAATAGTACAAATTCCCATTTTAGACATAATTTTTAATAGTCCAGCATTTACAGCTTTTTGAGTATTTTTTAATATTCTTTGAAGTTCATACTTAGATAAATTCTTACTTTTATATAATGCAACAGTAGTAGCATACATCATATATGGATAAATTGCAGTTGCACCAAATCCGATTAAAACTGCTGCCATATGTGGATCATAAACTTCACCTGTAACTGGAACTATTGAAACAGAATGTCTAACTTCTGCTTTTAATAATTGGTGATTTATATATCCAACTGCCATAGCCATTGGAATTAATTTTGTTGTTTCACTTATGCTTCTATCATCTAAAATAACAACACAAATACCATCTTCTTTTACAGATTTTACAACTTTTGCTGATAATTCAACTAATGAAGCTTTCAAGTCTGTTTTAAAAGTAGTTGAGAAAGTTCTGTTTTTATAATAAGAATCATATCTTGGAGATTCACTAAATCCAAATGAATACAAAATATCAAATTTTTCTTTCATTAAAATTGGACTTGTTGTTTTTAATCTTTTAGCATATTGAGGTTGCTCAGATAAAATATTATGAATCTGACCAAATCCTGTTTCTAAAGACATTACAACTTTTTCTCTATATGGATCAATTGGAGGGTTTGTAACTTGAGCAAATTTTTGTTTAAAGAAATCTGTAAAGTTTCTATTTACCTCTGAGAAACATGCAAGAGGAGTATCATCACCCATAGAACCAACTGGTTCTTTTCCATCTTTTGCCATTGGTTCAATCATTTGATCAATTGCTTCATATGTAATGTTAAAATATTTTTGTTTCTTCTCTAAATCTTCAAGGATATAATCACTTGTATTTAAAAATGAATCTTCAATATATTCTTGAATGTAATCCATATCTTCATTTAACCACTTAGAGTAATATTGAGACGATTTTAAGTAATCATTAATATCATCTTCTTTTAATACTTTTCCATGCTTAAGATCTAGTGCAATCATTTCACCAGATTGTAATCTACCTCTTTCTAAGATATTGTCTTCATCTAAAGACAATGTTCCATACTCAGAAGTGATATATAATTTATCATCTTTTGTAATTACATATTTTGAAGGTCTTAAACCATTACGGTCAATTAAACAACCAATATGTCTACCATCTGTTAATGATACTGCTGCTGGTCCATCCCAAGCTTCCATTGCAGTTGCAGTATATTCATAGAATGCTCTTAAATCAGCATCCATATGTGGTGCATTTTGCCAAGGAGCAGGAACTAGTGAACGAGCTGCCTTAAAGAAATCAACACCATTTGCTAACATAAATTCAAACATATTATCTAATGAAGCAGAATCTGAAGAGCCAACTTGCAAGATAGGTAATAATCTATCAATTTCTGCATCTGAAAAAATCTCTGATTTTAATTGTTCAGATTTGATTTCAACATTAAATCTATTTGCTTCAACAGAGTTAATCTCACCATTATGAGCAATTGCTCTAAATGGTTGTGCTAATTTCCATTGAGGTAGTGTATTTGTTGAGAATCTTTGGTGAAATAATGAAAATGAAATTTTAAAATCTTCATCTCTTAAATCAACAAAAAAATGCTTAATATGCGTAGGCATAATAAGACCTTTGTAAGCTATAACTTTAGATGAAAAAGTAGGAATATAAAAATCTTTTTGATCTATTAATTTATGCTCGCACTCTTTTCTTGTTAAGTAAAGCATAGCATCAAATCTCTTTGATGACATTAAAGTATTAGGTACTACAAATACTTGAATAATATTTGGTAAAGATGCAAGTGCTTGTGCACCTAAAGCATCTGTATCAACAGGTACTGTTCTTCTGAATACAACTTTTAAGTCATTGCTTGCACAAAACTCTTCAAATGTATCAATATCAGATAAATCTTTTGCAAAAATCATAGCAACACCATAAGTTTCCGGTAAATCAACACCTTCGTCTTTTGCTACTTTTCTCATAAAATAGTCAGGTATTGATAATAATAAACCAGAACCATCTCCAGTTTTACCATCCGCTGCTACTGCACCTCTGTGCATCATTCTTTCTAGTGAAGTTATTGCATCTTCTAAATTCTTATGACTTTGTCTATTTTGCATATCAGCAACAAGACCAAACCCACAGTTATCTTTAAAAGAAGTTAGTAAGTCTAAATTACAACCCATCATTTTCCTTTATATATTAATCTCTTTATATATTCCATAGTAAAGTGCAATAATATACTTTATATTTGTTTAAAATATGGTTAAAAATCTTTACAAAAGTTTTCACTGATAATTTTTTATTTATTTAGAAGTAATGATATTAAGGGAGTAAGAAAAAATAAAATGTAACAAATAAGCTACTAATAAAAAACTATTATGAAAGTTTTATAAACATTATTTTGCTAACTTATTTTTTTCTTTAATATTCAAATTAACTTATTTTCTCTATGTTTAATTAATACAAAAAAACTTTTATAATTTTTGTGAAAATACATAATTGATACATAAGTTTAGACTATAATTTTTTCATATCAAGTTAAGGAGATATAATTATGAAAAAATTATTATTAGGAACTATCGCAGCAGCAGTGGTAGCAAGTTCAGCTATGGCGGCAGATTACACATTGAAATTCTCTCATGTTGTAAGCGATAATACACCAAAAGGTAAGGCAGCAAGATTCTTTGAACAAAGATTAGAAGAATTATCAGCAGGAAAGATTGACGTTCAAGTTTATCCTTCATCTCAGTTATATAAAGATAACGCTGTTTTAAAAGCAATTAGATTAAACTCAGTTCAAATGGCAGCACCATCATTTTCTAAATTTGGTAAAATTGTACCTCAATTAGCATTATTTGATTTGCCATTTATTTTCAGAGATGCAAAGCATTTACATGATGTTCAAGATGGAGAAGTTGGTCAAGCTTTAAAAGATAAAGTAACTGCAAAAGGTATTGTTGCTTTAAACTATTGGGATAATGCATTTAAACAATTATCATCAAATAAGAATGCTTTAACTATGCCAGCAGATGCGCAAGGTCAAAAATTTAGAATTATGTCTTCAAAAGTATTAGAAGCACAATTCCATGCAGTTGGTGCAAACCCACAAATGATGCCTTTTTCTGAAGTATATTCAGGTTTACAACAAGGTGTAATTGATGCGGCTGAAAATCCAATTTCAAATATTTATACAAAAAAATTCCACGAAGTACAAAAATATTTAACTGTTTCAAACCACGGTTACTTAGGTTACTTAGTAGTAATGTCTAAAAAATTCTGGAACTCATTACCAGCTGATTTACAAGCAAATGTAACACAAGCTATGAATGAAGCAACTGAAAAAGAAAGACAATATGCAGCTGAATTAAATGATTCACAATTTGAATTAATTAAAGAGTATGCTAAAAAAACTGGTAAATTAGAAATCAACGAATTAACTCCTGAGCAAAAAGAAGCTTGGAGAAATGCAGTTAGCAAAATTTACCCAGAGTTCTATTCTGATAGAAAAATCGGAAAAGATTTAATTGAGAAAACAATAGCGACTAAATAGTTATGTTTTCTTTAATCAGTAAAACTATAGGTTTTATTAATCAATCAATAGCAGCATTCGGTATAACAGCCGGTGTTGCTGTTGCTTTTACTAATGTTGTTGCAAGATATGCTTTTGATGCATCATTAGTATGGGCAACCGAACTTACAATCTTTTTATTTTTGTGGAGTGCTTTTTTTGGTGCTGCTTATTGTTTTAAAAAAGATGCACATATTGCAGTTACTGTAATATTAGATATCATGCCATCAAAAATTGCAAAAATAATGCTTCTAATTTCACATACTGTAACAATTGTCTTTTTGTTAGCAATTGCATATTATGGTTATGAATACCTATTTTTATTAATAGAATTAGATGAAAGATCAATAGATTTATGGGATATGCCAATGTGGTGTGTTTATTTAGTTATTCCTGTTGCATTCTTTTTTGCAGCATATAGAGTTGGTGAAAAAATAATTAATATTATAAAAACACCACATCATGAAGTAGTAGCTGAAAGTGAAGCTGAACAAGTTTTAGCAGGTATGGGTGTTGGTTCAAAAAACAATGACAACGAACATGTTAAAAATTTAAATGACATGGTAAAAGATGTCGAAAAGAAAACAGGAGGAATGCTGTGAGTGTAGCTTTTTTATTCGGTATATTTTTCTTCCTAGTAATTTTAGGTGCTCCAATTGCGATATGTTTAGGTGCTGCAACTTTTGCATCATTTATGATTTTTACAGATCAAGATCCAATTATGATTGCATCTTTATTGTTTGAAAAAATCGAACATTATTCATTAATGGCAATTCCTATGTTTATTTTAGCTGGAAACTTACTTTCAAAAGGAAGTGCTGCTAACAGAATTATTGAATTTGCAAAATCAATTGTAGGACACCTTCCTGGTGGTTTACCAATTTCTGCAATTTTTGCATCTATTATTTTTGCAGCAGTATCAGGTTCATCTCCTGCAACTGTAGTTGCAATTGGTTCTATTATGTTTGGAGCAATTATGCAAGCTGGTTATCCTAAAAAATACGCCGTTGGTACAATTGCAACTGCTGGTTCTTTAGGTATTTTAATTCCACCTTCAATTGTTTTAATTGTATATGGTGTTACAGCTGAAGTTTCAATTGGTAGACTGTTTATGGCAGGTGTTGTTCCTGGTATTATGCTAGGTATTATGATGATGGTTGTTACTTATATTGGTGCAGTTAGACTTGGTTTCAAAAGAAGTAAACCAGCACCATTTAGAGAAAGACTTTCAAAAATGAAAGATGCTTCATGGGGACTTATGACAATTGTAATTGTTATTGGTGGTATTTACGGTGGTATTTTCACTCCAACTGAAGCAGCAGCAGTTGCAGCAGTTTGGGCATTTGTAATTTCTGTTTTTGTATATAAAGACATTAAAATGAGTGAATTTTTTGATACAGCTTTAGATTCAGCAAAAACTACTGCAATGATTATGTTTATTATTGCAAATGCAATGCTATTTGCACACTTCTTAACAATTGAAAATATTCCTCAAGGAATTACGGAAGCTTTAATTGCAGCAAATGTTGATAAATATATGTTCTTACTTATGGTAAATATACTTCTAATCTTAGCTGGTTCATTCATGGAACCAAGTGCTATTATTATGATTATGGTTCCATTATTACTTCCTGTTGCAGTTGCACTTGGAATTGATCCAATTCACTTTGGTATTGTAATTACAATCAATATGGAACTTGGGATGGTTTCACCACCTGTTGGTCTGAACTTATTTGTAACTTCTGGACTTACGGGTATGAGTATTAAAGATGTTATAGTTGCAGCGTTCCCTTGGACGATGACAATTTTAGTTGGATTATTACTTGTTACTTATATTCCAGAGATTGCTCTTTGGTTACCTAATCTAATGTATGGTGGATGATAACAAAACTTTAAATAAATTTTTTAATAAAAAGGCAAGAGTTAAAATTCTTGCCTTTTTTTATGTAAAAAAATAATCATTTTTTTGTTTACTTTTCGTTAAACTTAATAACATAGAATATAATTATCAAAAAAAAGGAAATATAAAATGAAAAAAATCACAACAATTTTAACAATGACAACACTTTCACTTATGAGTTTAAACGCAGCTAATCTAAGCGCAACATTCGCAGATGATATCTGGAAGAAATCAGCAGTTCCAAAATCAGAAGTATGTAGCAATTTTAATACTAAAGCTGGTTCAACTCCAAGTATTAACTTAGTAAATATTCCAGCAAATACAGATAAAATCATGTTAACATTTAGTGATGAAACATTTTGGGGAATGAGAGATGGAGGTCATGGTGTTGTTTCTTATAAAGTACCTGCAAATTCTACATCTTTAACAATTCCTGCAATGCAAGGTGAAACATTTACTTTACCTACAGGGTTTACAAGTGAGGTTAAACATAGAGGAGAAAAATTCAAGAAAACTCCAGGAGCTTATTTAGCACCATGTTCAGGTGGGAAAGGTAATACTTATAGCGTTGTAATCAAGGCTATGAATAAAGATAAAATCTTAGATGCGACTAGTTTAACATTAGGTATTTTTTAAAATTTTTTGATATACTTCCAAAAATTTTCAAGGTATTCAATGAAAACAAAAGTATTTCAAATTATATTTATATCCCTATTAGGGATATATTTTCAAGGTTGTGTAGTAGGAAGCATTGTAGCGGCACCATTTAAAGTAGTAGGTGCTGTTGTTAATGTAGTTACTCCTGATGTTGTAGGAGATACAATCGCAGGAACTGGTGATGTATTAGATACAGTGATTCCATTTTGAGTGATTTACAATCTGAACTAATAGGTTTTGGCATAGTTGCAGTTGTTGTGATTATGCTAGGATTTTTTACATCTAAACTAGAAAAGAAATATAAAAGAGATAATAAGAAATAATTTCTAATAATTTAAGTAAAATGAAAGGTGCTTCAATTGCAAAAAAACTAACTATATGATGATATTGTAAGCAATACATTAAATATAGCAGCTGATATTGTAATTAATACAGAGGATAAAGAGTTTGAAGATAAAAAAATTTCAACTAAAAGCAAGACAATAATAAGTGAAAATAAAGACACAGATCAATGGAAAAATTTCTAAGATTTTTTCTTTGAATTAGTAAAAAAGATTAACTCTCTTTTTTACTAAAATCTTTGGGAATATGAATGCCAAACTTTGCACCATTTCTTGTATTTTTAACTCTTAATTTACCTTTCATATTTTTATCTACAATAATTTTTGACATATATAAACCAATTCCTGTCCCATTACTATCATCTTTTGTAGTAAAATAAGGTTCAAATATTTTTCCTTTAGGTTCAACTGTAATCCCACCTGCATTATCTTCTATATATAAAACAACATATAAAGGTTCTTCATATGCAGTGATTTTTATTTGTGGGTTTTTTATTTTTTTTTCTATTAAAACATCTTTTGCATTTTTTAATATATTTAGAATAACTTGTTCATATTCATTTAAAAAAGTCTTTAATTTTGTATTTTTATCAATATTAATATCTATGTTTATCTTATGATTTTCAAGAGAGCTTGAAACAATTCTCATAACTGAATCGATAACTTTATGTAAATAAAACTCTTCTTTCTCTTTTTTAGGCATGAAAAAGTTTCTAAAATCATCAATAGTATGAGACATATAATTTATAACAGTATCTGCTTCTTGAGATTTTTTTTCCATAGTTTCATCATCAAGAGCATTTATACTGTGTTTAAATTTAATGAACATTAAAATAGATGATAACTCAGATAAAGGTTGTCTCCATTGGTGAGCAATGTTTGATATCATTTCACCTAAAGCAATAAATTTTGATTTTTGTACTAATAACTGCTCTTTTTCTCTGTTTTTTTCAAGTTCTTCTTTTACTTTATTTTCTAATGTAGTATTTAAATTTTCTAATTCTTGTGTTTTTGCTTTCACTTTTTCTTCATACTCTTTTAGCACTTCATCAATTTTCTGAGAAACTAATATCGAGATTAAAATACCTAAAGATAAAAACATTATAAATAAAACTACATTCTGCCCTACTTGCTTTTTAATACTAGACTCTAAATGTTCTCTTTTTAGTGAAATTTCTTTTTCAACATCATCTGTATATACACCAACTGCTAAAACCCATTTCCAATTTTTATAATATTTAAAATATGAAAGTTTTTGTTTTACTTCCTTGCTACCTGGTTTTTTATATGTATATTGAGTGTATGATTCCTCTTTTTTTCTTATATCACTTAAAAAGTTCTCACGAAATTTAACTCCATTTGTATCTGTATAATTTGTAGAAATTAATTGACCAACAATATCAGGTCTATTTGGATTTACCAAAAGTTTGGCAAAATCATCTCCACCTTTTATTTTTTTAATTTCATATACAAAAAAATAGTTGCTTTTATTTTTTTCAAATCTAATATTATTAAGTAATCGTATAGCATCAGCTTTTTGTTCTTTTATATCTATATCAGATTTTATTACATTATAGTTTAGAATATCAAGTACAGTATCAACCTCTTTTTTCAATGTTTTTTTCTTTATTTCATAATACTCTTTTTTAAAAATTTTCATCTCTGATTCAAAATCTTCATAAGTATTTTTTACATAAAAATACGTAATCATAAAAATCATTGAGGACATTATTATTATAAAAATATATATAGTGATTTTGGATAAATTCTTTTGCGTTATTAATTTCAAGCTCTTCCTTATTAACCTAATTGTGCTATAATATCATAAATATTCTGACAAGGATTTTTATTAGTGAAAGATATATTAATTAATAAACTTAGTGCATTCAAAGTGCTTTATGTAGAAGATGAAGATGGAATAAGAGAGAATATAAAAGAGATTCTTGATCATTACTTTAAAGAAACAACTACAGCTAAAAATGCAAGTGAAGCTTACTCCAAATATATTCAAAACAAACCTGATTTAATCGTTACTGATATTCAAATGGGTAATGAAAATGGGCTTGATTTAATAAAAAAAATTAGAGAATCAGACTCAAAAACAAGAATAATCATCACCTCAGCACACACAGATTTAGAATATATGCTCAAAGCAACAGAATTGCATTTAATTAAGTATATAGTTAAACCTATTACTCACGATAAACTTTCAAATGCTCTTGAATCATTTATAAAAAGTTATGATGACAGCAAAATATATCATCTTGATGAAAAGTGGATATTCGATTTTAGTAAATCAATTATTTCAAATGATGAAGAAGAGTTTAATTTAACAAAAAAAGAATCTTTATTTTTAAAGCAACTAATTACAAAAAATAGAATCATAAGTTATGAAGAAATGGAAAGTCTAATTTGGGATGAAGAATCAGTTATGACTCCA
Organism: uncultured Campylobacterales bacterium; assembly: GCA_938084175.1. Classification (GTDB taxonomy): domain Bacteria; phylum Campylobacterota; class Campylobacteria; order Campylobacterales; family Arcobacteraceae; genus Poseidonibacter. The sequence continues at coordinate 27,328 of CALKDR010000028.1, read as the reverse complement.
AATGCTATGAGATTATTTATAAAAAACTTTAGAAAAAAACTACCTCTAAAATCTTTGAAAAATATTCAAGGAACAGGATATAGATTAAATTAAAGGAAAGGGTGAATAATGAAATATTTTTTAACATTTTTACTTACAAGTACTGTATTGTTTTCAAGTGATTTTTATTTTGAATATGACAAAAAAATTAAAAATGTTTTAAGTGCACATCCAAAGTATTGACAGTACATACCAAAGTAATTATTCAATTGCATCAAACTATTGATGAATAAGGAGCTCAGGTTATTAACTGTAGCTGGTGTATTGATGCATCAGCTGCCGTAAGTGCTGCTGCGTTTTAATATAGTTTTAAATAGCTAAACTTCACAGTCTAGCTATTTGATTCCTTTGTTTTAAATCTTCATCTTCTTTTATACTTGAATTATCTTTTTTATTCATTTCATCAAGTTTAATAAAATATCCATGGCCTAAATATATTATATAAAACACTGCAGTAAATAATGTAATAAATGGAATCATTGAAACAAAGTATAAAAACAATGTTCTAAATCTAACGGTATTTGCTTCTTCTTTATATATTAGTTTATATTCTTCTTTGCTTAATATAGTAGAGCTTACATCATAGTTTAATAGCTTATGAAAAAAGTAATATAAGGGTAAAGAAAATGCAATTACATTTATAAGTGGCACAAAATATAAGGGGATAAAAAGAATAAACAATAAAATCATCATCATTGAACTTTTTAATAATACCCATAAAGGTGATAACAAAGTTCCATAACCATGAAGTTTTAAATGAGAATAATGCCTTTTATGTACCTTTTTTAAAATAAGCGGTGTTAAAAAACCAATTATAATAATAGTCAAAATAACTGATGCGTTTAATACTACAATTGTTCCAATTGTATATAATAAAAAACCAGCAATATAAGAAGTAAATGAGTATTTAAATAAAAATATAATTATATAAGTAGCCCACAAAAAATAAAAAGGTGCATCTTCATCAATAACAATTTCATCACCATTTTGAGAAGCTTGTGCAATTTCTTGTAAGGCAGTAATTCCAAAATCAGCTGCTGTAAAGAATAATATATATAAAAGTAACATAGCTATAATTAATGGTATTAATGCAATTCTTAACATCTTAGGAGTTAAAAAATCTTTAACACTTTTTGAAAAAACTTCTACTTCACTCAAATTATATCCTCTTCATTTTTATCAAATCTAGTTCTGTATTCACACTTTTGACAAAGTTCTTCTACTACTTCGCCTTTTTTAAAACCATTTTGAATATTTTTAACTCTTGTTGAACTTAATATATCTTTTAATTGTGAATCATTTGTATTTCCAAGTTTTATACATGCATTTTGATCCAAGCAACATGGAACTACATCGCCAGATGTTAAAATACCAAAATGAGATTCTAATCCATAACAAAAACCTTTGTCTGATACAAAGTCATTTTCTAAACTAGGCCAGTTAAAATACTCATCAAAATTAAAAAATATTTTTCTTGCAATTCTAATATTTTTAGGTCTTTGTTTATATACTTCATCTATATCAATATTGCTATTAAAACATTCATTTACTCTTTTAAATACTTGCGTATTAAACTCTTTTGCACTTTTGCTTTCATCTAAATTCCATATTCTAAAGTTTATAAAATATTCATGTTCTTGTGTTTGTGCATATTTTACAAAGTCTAATATTGGATTTAAGTATTCATCTAGAGATTTTTTATGAGAGTTTGCATTATATGAGTTTATTGAAAAGTTTATTTGTTTTATTGTTTTATTCATTAAAGCAGGATAATCATAAGAACTTATTTTATTAGCTGTTGTTGTAATATTAACTTTTAAATCATTTTTTAAACTAATATCTAAATATTCATTTAAATTCTTTAATACTAAAGGATCACCTACCATATGATAAGCAAGCTCTTTTGTATATGGTTTTAATTGCTTATTAATATCATCAAATTTTTCCAATGACATTATTCCATTAGGAAGAGTTTTAGGAGGACAAAAGGTACATTTTAAGTTACATATATTTGTAATTTCTATATGCACTTTTCTAAATTTTTTAATAATATAAGCCTTATTGATTTTTCTTGTGATTGTATCAAATCCTTAATAAAGACCTAATCAAGAAGTAACAAAGGTTTTATTATAATGCGCTTTAATAAACATGTAAACAAAGGTATAAAATGGAAATGATATTAAATGAAAATGATTTAGTTGTAGGTGCGTCATTTGAAAATGGAACAATACAAGATTATATAGACGAAAAGAAAACTTTTGGACTAATTAGAATAGAAGAAGCTACTGCAAACTGGTTTTTATTTAATAAGCAAGAAAGTGATGATGATTTACAAGAACTTTATTCAAAAATTTTAAAAGAAGAGCATTTTATCCAAGACGATTTTGGTGAAGAAATTGTAATATTTAATAAAGAGGGAAAAAGAAGTTTTGATGAATTTATTAAAGTAATTGATAATTATTTAAATGATGAAATGGGAAATATAATTTAATTCCCCATTTGTATTTGTAAAGAGTATTTATTAAGTTAATAAATAAGGTAAATCTCGTTTTAAACTCTCTAATAAATTTTCATTTAGAAAAAGTTTAGAATAAGCTTTATCCCCATTTTTATAACAATAAGCACAAATATATCTATTTCTTTTTATAAGCTCCAAAGCTTGCTCTAAATCAACTTGTAAGGCTTTATTTTGAATATAATATTCATACATTTCACTCAAGTTATCCTCTAAATCTGTATCTTTTAAAAATACAATTGATTCTTCCATAAATTCAATAACATTTTCACCACTTCTTTTTATGTTTAAAAATGCATTTTTAACATCAGCAAATCTCATATCAAATCTTGCACCAACTAAAAGTACTTCTTTTAAGTTTTTTAAGTCATTTTCTTGAAAATAGTATTGCAGTAAAAGATTTAGATAATGCTCTTGGACATCTGATGATGAAGCTTCTATAAATTCAAATACTTCATTTGCATTTTCGATTTTTTTACTAATAATCAATTCTTTGTGTAAAACACTAATTTCTGCCATTATTTCATGTAATCTATCGCTCATATAATACCTTATTAAAATTTTTCTATTATATCAAAAATAAAACTCTTATTTTCTTCTAGATAATGGTTTTTATGATAAATAGCATAAGAAGGAAGTATTTTAGCCTCATATCCACTACTTGGCATCCAATAATGATAGATATAAGTCATAAGTTTAGCAATATCAGCATTAACGCCTTCGTAGTCAAAGATTGCATATAATGATTCTATAACTTCTAACTTACTGATTGAATTTGTTGTTTTAAAATCATTACTTCTATAGCTGCTAGATAATGACAATCCTTAAATTTGACTTAATTAAAAAAGGGTGCATAAAACATTAACCATAACTCGGTATATTGGCAGTAAACAAAGGTTTATTTACAAATGTCTGTAAAAAAATTTATAAGATATATCCAAATTGTAAATCAATGAAACAAAGAGATGAATATATTGTTGATGAAAGTGAAATACTTAAAGACTATAAATATTTAAAAGAAGAACTACAAGAACTTGGATATATCATCCAAAGTGTAACTTTAGATGGTAAGAGAGGCTTATATAAAGCTTTAAAGATATACCGATACAAATGTGTCACTTCCATCAAAAGAAAATAATACAAAAATATATAACATAGAAGTTTAAGAACTAACTTACCTTATCTGTTTACTTATAGAAATCATAAAAAACTACACATTCAAAATACAACAAATGCACTTGAAGGAGGAGTATTTTCTCATATGAAAAATGTGATTAGTTTACATCGTGGACTTACTAAAAGTTTGAAGCTAAGTTTAGTTGATTATTATCATCCGAAAAATAGGTAGTGTAAAAATAACTGTATAAATCCAAATCTTCATAATTTAATTTTTTTTCATAACCTCTTGAACTATTTCTTTCATTGTTAATGGGCTACTTAATCTTCTTAAAACATCGAGGCACAATCTATTGGCTTCTCCATGCATAAATATATGAGATCTCTTCTTATACCGCTTATCTCTAATGTCATCTAAGTTGAATTCTGGATCAAAAAACCTTTATAGCCACATCTAAACTATCAACAACATTCTCCATTTCAAATAATTTTTCTCTTAAGTATTTAACTTCACCGTTTAACTCAACTCTCTTGCTAATTAATTGACTTAATACATGTTGCATAATATCCTTTACCTCTTATAATTTATTTAAAGTAAATTACACTATTATATTCGGTTGAAATCAAAAAAATGGCTCCTAAATGTTGGTGAGTTTGCTACATAATATCGATTATTTTTACTTTTAGAGCTAAAATATTTTAATAAAAATATACTTTTACTAGAAAATATTTCTAAAAATAACAATGTAAAATATATTGAGAATAAAATTGATATAGATATATCATATATTATACAATTAAGTCATTATGATGAAGTATTAATACAAAGTGATCAAAATGCTTCATGATCAAATACAAGAGTATTTTAAGGTATTTAAACCACCAAGAGTGCTAGACACTATCAAAGTATTTCAACGAGTGCATCAAAAAATAAATTATCTTATAGTAAGTATTTACTAGAGCTATTAGAATTAGAAAAAGTAGGAAGAAAAACTTGAACAAAAAAGAAAAATAATAATATAATTTTTTTTCATAATAATTAATAGTACTCTTTCCGTACTTAACCAAAAAAGTCATATTAAAAATAAGGCAAAAAAAAAGCTTCTAGCTAAAAGAACTAAGAGTTCAAATAGCTAAAAGCTTATTAATTTGGTTGCGGAAACTGGATTTGAACCAGTGACCTTCGGGTTATGAGCCCGACGAGCTACCGTGCTGCTCTATTCCGCGGTTTGAAATACTTTTAAAGCATTTATTAAAAAATAAGATCATTAAAAAACATTTTGATTATTTGTTTTAAAAGTGGATGGGGTAGTAGGATTCGAACCTACGAATGACGGCACCAAAAGCCGTTGCCTTACCACTTGGCCATACCCCAAGAATAAAGTTTCAAAACGATTGTAATATATTTTATTTAATGGAGCTGGTGAAGGGACTCGAACCCCCGACCTGCTGATTACAAATCAGCTGCTCTAGCCAAGCTGAGCTACACCAGCAACAATAAAATAAATGGTGTCAAGAGAGGGACTCGAACCCTCGACCTCCGGCTTATGAGACCAGCGCTCTAGCCAGCTGAGCTACCTTGACACATGGCTATATTTGGTTGCGGAAACTGGATTTGAACCAGTGACCTTCGGGTTATGAGCCCGACGAGCTACCGTGCTGCTCTATTCCGCGTTAACAAAATAATAAAGTGGAGCGGGAAACGAGACTCGAACTCGCGACAATCTGCTTGGAAGGCAGAGGCTCTAGCCAACTGAGCTATTCCCGCACACTAATAGTAATAAAAAATGAGTCTAAATAGTATTACTACTTCTATTTAGATAATGGAGCGGGAAACGAGACTCGAACTCGCGACAATCTGCTTGGAAGGCAGAGGCTCTAGCCAACTGAGCTATTCCCGCATACACTATACATGGTGGGTCATGAAGGACTCGAACCTTCGACCACTCGGTTATGAGCCGAGTGCTCTAACCAGCTGAGCTAATGACCCTGGTTAAAACAAAAATGGCGGACAGTGAGGGATTCGAACCCTCGGTACCGTTGCCAGTACGTATCCTTAGCAGGGATATGGTTTAAGCCAGCTCACCCAACTGTCCGCTGTTTTACAAGTTTCGTTTACAACGAAATTTGGATGGGAATTATAGTTATATATCACTTAAAACATACTTAAAGGTATATCATTAAAATAAATTTTTATGTATATAGCACCATTAAATGAAGTTTGGGATAAAAAGTTTTTACAAGCTCAATACACAAAAGAGTTTTGGACAGAAGCTGTTCCTTCAAATAGTCAGAGTGAAGATTTGATAATAACAAAAATTTATAAAGATTGAGCAAATAAAGGTCTTATATCAATTTTATCATTACCAATATACTTTGATTATGAATTTATATGAATCTTGATTTACCCGGAAAAGTCTATTTAATTAATGAAGATGATTCTATTATTGCTAGTAACCAAATGTTTAAAATAAATGAAGAATTAATGAGTGTTAAAAATACTTTTGAATTAAATTTATTTGAAGATAAATTACGATTAATATATATACAAAATCAAGAAAAAGAATAAGAACTATTTTACTTAATACATTCCCTGTAATAATACTTTTGTTATTCGCTTTAATTATTGTATTTATATTAGTATAACAACTTATTTAAATAAAAAAAGTTAAAGAATAGTAAGTAAAGACTTTTTAACATCACTCTTAAATAGACGATCAATGTTAAGAGAAAGTACAAAACAAATTAATATTGTAAATAGATATAATTAGGATTCATCTTTACTTTTAATTGATATGGACTTCTCTAAAAGAGTCAACGATACTTTTGGACACCAAGTAGGAAATATAGCTATTCAAGAGATTCCTCGTATTTTAAGTAAAGAGGTAAGAGAATCTGATTTAGTGTTTAGATATGTAGGAGAAGAGTTTTTAATCTTATTTTATAATAAAAATACTCAAGATGCATATTTATTATCAGAAAGAATAAGAAAAGAAATTTCGAACTTAAAAATAAGTGATATAACTTTTCCTATAACAATAAGTGTAGGATGTACTGATTATAGAAAAAATGAATCAGTTGATGATTTTATAAATAGAGCAGATTCTTTACTTCATAAAGCAAAAGATTCAGGAAGAAACCAAACTGTAAAAGCTTAGGTTTCTTTATTCTAGATATTAGCTAGAATTTTTTCTACTACAGCTTTTGGATTAGATGATTTATAAATAGGACGACCTACAACTATAAAATCAACTAAGTTTTCTTTTGAAAATGGAATATCAGCTACTCTTTTTTGATCACCAGAATCTTCACCAAAGGGTCTAATTCCAGGACATAAAGTAATGAATTCATTTGAAGTATTTTTCTTGATATCTAAACTCTCAAAAGCAGAACAAACTACACCATCAACTCCAGATTCATAAGTATCAACCGCAAGTTTTGTAGCTTTTGTGTTAATATCTTCATTATATATTGCTTTAAATTCATCATTATCAAATGATGTTAAAGCAGTAACTGCTATTACAAGAGGTTTATTAGGAATATCTTTAATTCTATTCATAACTTCACTCATAGCTCGCTTACCAGCACTTGCATGAACGTTACACATATCAACTAGACCAAATTTTGCAATTTCTTCTGCTGCATCAGCCATTGTATTTGGTATATCATAAAGTTTTAAATCCAAAAATATTTTAAAATTAGGATTAATAGCTTTTATATCTTCTAAAAACTTTTTTCCATCTCTAATATATGATCTAAACCCTACTTTTAACCAAACATCAAAATCTTTTATTTGTTCTACAAGAGCTAAATTTTCTTTAGCACTTGGTAAATCTAAAGATACACAAAGTTTAATAGATTTACTCATAAATTAAGACTTATTAACTTTATCAAGAAGTCCATTCATAAACTTAGGAGCTCCATCGCTTGCTAATTTTTTTGATAATTCAATTGCTTCGTTTATAATAATTGCTTTTTCAAGTTCAACAAATTGAATTTCGTAAACGGCAAGTCTTAAAATTGATTTTTCAACTGAACCAATATCACTTAATGTACCTTGATTTAAATGAGAGATAATCTCTTCATCAATTTTGGCAATATTATCAACAACACCGTTAAAAAGATTTAAGGCAAACTCTTTTTGTTTATTTCTAATTTTTTTGTCTTCTAAAATATCATCAACATATTTTACAATACCCTCATTACCTAAATCATAAGCATATAAAAGACCAATTACTGATTCTCTTGCTTGTGTTCTAGTTGCCAATTTATTTGTCCATCGCTTTATATAAGTCTAACATTTCAATAATAGTAATCATAGCTTCAGCACCTTTATTTCCTGCTTTTGAACCAGCTCTCTCGATTGCTTGTTCAATTGTATCAGTAGTTAAAACACCATTTGATACAGGTTTACCATGTTTCATAGCAGATGTGGCAATTCCTTTTGTAGCTTCTGCTGCAATGTAATCAAAATGAGGAGTTGAGCCTCTAATAATTGCACCAACACAACAAATAGCGTCATATTTACCACTTTGTAAAGCTTTTTCTAATGCAAAAGGAATTTCAAAAGCACCAGGAACTAGGATTAAATCTAAATTGTCTTCATTTCCACCATGTCTTTTAAATGCATCTTGTGCACCTTCAACTAATCTATCTGTAATAATATGATTAAATCTACCATTAATAACTGCTATTTTTTCATTACCAGTTAATTTTAAATTACCTTCAATAATATTCATTTGTTTCTCCAAAAAAATTGTAATTTTATAAAATTACTTAATTATATTTATTTTAATTTTAACGATTATAGCTAAAATTTATTTATTTGTAGTTTAGCGCGTTTTGAATAGCAAATAAATCATTAATAACATTATATAATTCATCTACTTGAACCATATTTGGTCCATCACTTAAGGCAACACTTGGGTTGGTATGTGTTTCAAAGAAGAAACCATCAACGCCAACAGCAGCAGCTGCTTTTGCAAGTGTTGGAACAATAGCAGAATTCCCACCTGTTGTTCCTCCTGTACTTGGTACTTGTGCTGAGTGAGTTGCATCAAAAATGACAGGAGCATATTCTCTCATAGCTATAAGGTTTTTCATATCAACTACTAAAGCCCCATATCCAAATACATTTCCTCTTTCACAAAGCCATACACCATTTTCATTAGAGTTTTTGTAATTTACTTCTTCAATTCCTCTAGTTCTTAAAACTTTATCAACAGGATGCTTCATACTTCCTGCTGCTAAAAACTGACCTTTTTTTATATTAATAGTACAGTTAGTTTTAGCAGCTTCAACTAATAAATCAGTTTGTCTACATAAAAAAGCTGGAATTTGTAAAATATCTAATACTTCACCTGCAGGTTTAGCTTGACATGACTCATGAATATCTGTTACTAATTTGTATCCAAATTGTTCTTTTATTTCTTGAAAAAGTTTTAAACCTTCTTGTAATCCTGGACCTCTATATGAGTCTAGACTTGTTCTATTTGCTTTATCAAAAGATGCTTTGAAATAAAATTCTACTCTTTTGTCTTCACTTAATGGTATTAATTTTTCAGCAATTCTCATTACTGTATCTCTATCTTCTAAAACACATGGTCCTGTTAATATTTTCATTTGTTTTTTCCTTTAAAAAATGTTCTTTTTTCTTCACCTGTTAAAGCATAATGAAACTCATTTGCATTTTGACAAATGTATTCAATATCACTTTTTGCATGCTCATCACATGCTAATAAAATCTTATCACCGATTTTTAAATTGTGTTCAAAAATAGGAAGAAGAAGTATCTCTCCTTCTCTTTGTAAAAGCAATGGTACCACATTATTTCTCTGTTCTTTATTATGCAAAGAGGTAACTAAAATATCTAAAGTTATCTTATTTCCTTTTTCTAAATAGTCGGCTATTTCAGGTGTATATTTTGATTTAATATATACTTCCATAATTAAAGGATCTTCATTTATATCTTCAACTAATCTTCTTACAACTTTAGAAGCCCATTGTTCATCTTTTTTAATAATCAATCGTAAAAACTTATCTACTAATGGATTTATTAAAGCATTAGCTGTTTTATTAATTAGTATTTTTGAAGGCATAAAAATATGGTTTATATTTGCATTTTTAAAGATAGAAAAATCTTCCATTTCATTTTCCCTAACTATTGTCATGATATCAGGGTTTAATTTTTTTGCAGTTGCTAAAACGGAAAGATTAGTTGTATCATTATTAGTTGCAGCTATTATAGCAACAGCATCAGTAATTCCAATATCTGTAAGCATTTGCTTATCATCTGCATTTCCAAAAGTAATATGAGACATTTCATCTTGCGAAAAATTGTTAATTTCATTTCTATTTATTTCTACTAATTCAGATTCAATGTTATTTGCTTTTAGCTTTTCATATATTTTTCTTCCCATTCTTCCATATCCACAAATAATATATTTTCCTTGGGGAAACATTGGTAAACTAGCACTTAAATTATCAATTTTGTATAACCATTTTTCAAGTTTAAATAAATTTGGAGCACTTAAAGCCATATTAACTTCAGAAGAAATAATTGAAAAAGGATTTGCAATAATTTCAACATCTAAATCTTTTAAATTTTCAGTATGATTAACTGTAGTAGATTTTGCTGCAATTCTTACGTGTTTGTTAAGTAGTTTTGATGTTAAAGCAATTTTCAAATTTAAAGCATCATCTTCAAATAAAGATACAATTGCTTTACAATTATATTTTTTTATCCCTGCAAATTCTAGGGCATCAAGATTATAGTTTTCAGAAAATAAAACAGGAACAGTAGGTGTGAAGTTTTCTAAAATCAGATGATTTATTTTATTTCTATCTTTTTCTATTACAACTGTTCGGATACCATTTTCAAGTGTTTTTTTGATAATTTCACTTGTAATTTGATTATATCCTAGAATAATTATAAATTTATCTTTTAAGTTATTTACTTGTCTTCCAAATTTAGCTCGCTGTAATTCTTGTATAAAGAGTTTATCTCTTAACAAGGCAACTAAGGACCCAATTGCATAAAACCAACCTAATACAGTTATATAAATAGTAACAGTAACCCAAATTCTTTGTGAGTATGTGAAATCAAAAGGTGTTTCACCAAAACCAATAGTTGTAGCTGTATATGTTACAAAATAAAAGGCATCAAAAATTCCCATATGATAAGGATCACCATTTTTATCTACACCTTCTATTAAAATTAGTCCAATAATAGAAATGGTATACGTAACAATAATTACAAGGAATGGTATTCTCATTCTTTGTAATATAATAAATAATGAATTACTTTTCAAAAACTTTACCTATTTCTATCGTTTTGATTTAAGAGTATCTCCCACGTATAGTGAAACAGATACAATGTTAGCTAATAAAGCACCACCTGATAAAGAAACAATAATTCCAATAATCTCAGCATCAACTACATATACATAAGCAGCAACAGTCCATATTATAGCAGCTACAATCAGCTGAATATCTGCAACAAGAGAAGTTGCTAATAAAACAGAACCCATTTGCGTTTTATCACCAACTTTTAAAGTTGTTGCAACAATATTAATAACAATAGCAGCGAACAATTCATATTTACTATGAGATTCTAAAGAGTGCATATCTCCATAAAAAAAACCAAAATTTATTGTCATTGCCAATATTATAAAAAAACCTGATATAACCTTATCTAAGTTCATGATACTCATCCTCCAAATCTTTTCCTATATCTAATCTTCTTTCAAATACTTTATCAATATTATCATGTACTCTTGAATCTTTATCTAAAAAAAGAATTCTATGTTTGTTTAATTGATTAATATTTTTTAATCCCATAATTGCTAGCATACCTTTTACACTTTTTAATAAGTTATTATGGTAGTTTCTTACTTTTTTTGCTTGTTTGTAAACAAAGTATTTTTTTCTTTTACTTTTATCTTGAGTTGCTAATCCAACTGGACAAACGTGTTTTGTTGTTCCTGAACAATATCTTGCTCTAATACAACCAGCACTCATCATAAAACCACGTGCAATTTGAATAAAATCAGCACCTAAAGCCATATTTATAATAATATCATCGGGAGTTAAAACTTTTCCACTTGCTATTAATTTAACTTCATCTCTAACACCATAATCACTTAATACTTTATCTGTTAAATAAATTGAATCTCTGATATTTAATCCAACTCTTTCCATCATTTCTAAAGGAGCAGTAGCACTTCCACCAGAACCTCCATCAATTGATATAAAATCTGGGTATCGTGAATCACCTATTTCTATTCTTCTTTTTATTTCAGCTGCATATGGTTCTATATTTTCAAGATCTGAAATTACGATTTTAACACCAACTGGTTTATCTGATAACTCTTGTAAAGTTCCAATAAAGTCAAAAAGTTCTTCAATAGTATTAGCATGAGGAAATCTATTAGGTGAAAATATATCTTTATATGCTTCTACATTTCTATAATATGCAATTGCTGGTGTTACCTTATGAGCTGCTAATTTTCCACCTGTTTGTTTTGCACCTTGAGCAATTTTAATTTCAGTCATACGACAAAATCTCATTGTTTTAGAATATCTATCTGGGTCAAAGTTTCCATCTTTATCTCTTGCACCATAAAGACCTGAACTTAATTGTAAGATAATATCTGCCATATCATTTGGAACTTCTTTAGGAAAGTTTTCTAAAGGAGCATCCCAATTTATTCTATGAAATATAGATGATTTTAAATCAAATACATAAGTTTCAGCTTCCTTATCTTTTCCAAATACTAGACTTCTATATACATCAGAGGCCATTGCACCATTAAAGAAAAAACTCACAACATTTTTTACTTTTTTAGCAAATTCACTTCCATGTACAATTTTCATATATTCAGGTTTGAAATCTTGGTGAGTAATAAAGAAGTTAGAAGTAACACCGCCCTCACCTGAATTAATAGCAAATTCTCCCATAAAAGAACCTCTTACAAAAGCTCTTGTACCTTCAGGAGAAATAGAACCATCACTCATAGCAGATCTTGCTATTATGGATTTTGAAATATAAGGTTTTTTTCTTTTTGCACCAAATATTACTTCAAAATCTTGATCAACTTCATCATCATTTAGAACAATATTTGCATGTCTAATCATAAACTTAGGTTTTGGTAAAGGTTGTGATGGTGAAAATGAAGCATAATTAGGAGCATCATTTGAAGCTTTATAAACCCAATCTAACTTATCTTTTGATTCATAAAACTTTTCATCACCAAAATATTGTCTAAAAGGTTCTCTAGCTTCTTCTAAAACATATCTAAGTCTTCCAATAATTGGGTAATTTACTAATAATTGATGATCTCTTTGTACATATTTATCATGTACATACCATGCTACTATTACAAGTCCAAATAATATCCATTCATAAGTACTTAATTCTAAATCCAAATCCATAATATCCCTTTTCTAGCTTTTTTTACTAGAGACTAAAAGTCCACTTAAAACTATAAGTAGTATACCAAAAGAAATCCAAATACTAGGGAATGCGTCACCTAATATAATTCCTAATATTATTGAAAATGCAATATTTGAATAAGAAATTGTTCCAATAATTCCAGCTTTTGCACAAGAATAAGCTTTTGTCATATATATTTGTGCCAAAGTAGCTGTAATTCCTAAAGCAATAATAAAATACCAATCATTAGGTTTTGGCATAACAAATGAGGCAAATAAAAAGTCTAAATTTGGATTTGTATAAAATGAACCAATTATTAGTAAAATTAAAGGTCCTACAGTTCCAATTGTCATAAAGGACAAAACAATAGCTCTTGAATCATAAAATTTACGAAGTTCTCTAATTGAAGTGTAAGCCAATCCTGCACCCACTCCACAAAGTATTCCTAAATAATCAGTTTTTTCTAAGTTATTTGTATCAAAACCTGTCATAAATAGTATTCCAATAAAACCAACAAATACACCTAACCAACCTCTAAATCCAAGTTTTTCTTGAACAAATAAATATGCAAAAATTGCAGAGAATATTGTTGATGTTTTTGAAAAAGTCATAGCTTCTGCTAAAGGAATTTGAGCAATATTATAAAAGAAAAATAATAAAGCAATAAAACCAGCCATTCCTCTAAAAATCAATAATCCAGGTCGCCCTCCAATTTGTGTTAAAGGTTTTCTGTAAATTGATAGTAAAATTATTACAACTCCAAAGACGTTTCTAAAGAAAACTACTTCTATTGAGCTCATTCCTTCACTTAATTCTTTTGCAATTGCGCCCATAAAAGCGAATAGAAAAGAAGCAAACAACATGTATTTTGCACCTTTTAGTACTTGATCATCCATTATTATTCCTAAATTAAAATCGCAATTGTATTCCTATATATATTAAAAAAAGATTATTAATTTTATTCTTTAAAGCATACTTTAGATAAAATTAATACTTTATGTAAAATAACAATATATTTATAGTAGGAATAATATGGAATATTTAAAAATTCTTGGTGAAAATAAACTTTCTGGAGAAGTTAGCATATCAGGTGCTAAAAATGCTGCTTTGCCTTTAATAGCATGTACAATTCTAGCAAAGAATGAAATTAAAATGGGTAATTTACCTGATGTTGTTGATATCAATACTTTTTTAAAGCTTATTGGAAAACTAGGTGGTACTTTTTCAAAAGATGGTCATACTGCAAATATATCAACAGCCGCTGTAAATAATACAACTGCAACATATGATATTGTAAAAACTATGAGAGCTTCTATTTTAGTATTAGGACCTATTCTTGCAAGATTTGGACATTGTGAAGTTTCACTTCCAGGTGGTTGTGCAATTGGTCAAAGACCGGTTGATTTACACTTAAAAGCTTTAGAAGCAATGGGTGCAAAAATTGTTATCAATCATGGATATATTGAAGCAACTGCTCCTGATGGTTTAAAAGGTGCAAAAATTGTATTTGATAAAGTTACAGTTGGTGGAACTGAAAATATTGTTATGGCAGCTGCTTTAGCTTCTGGTGAGACTACAATTATTAATGCTGCAAAAGAACCTGAGATTGTTCAACTTTGTGAAGTAATTGCAAGTGCAGGTGTTAAAATAGAAGGTATTGGGACATCTACACTAAAAATAACAGGTACTAATAAAGAGCTTCTTGAAATTAAAGATTTTGATGTAATTCCAGATAGAATTGAAGCTGGTACATATATGTGTGCAGCAGCTATAAGAAATGAAAAAATTAAAATCAATAATATTATTCCATTACATTTAGAAGCGGTTACTTCAAAACTTGAAGAAATGAATTTTGAAATATTAGTAGAAAAAACAAGTTTAACTATTTTTCCTACAAATGAGATTAAACCTGTAAATATTATTACAACAGAATATCCAGGATTCCCTACTGATATGCAAGCACAGTTTATGGCATTAGCAACTCAAGCAAATGGAACTTCAACTATTGATGAAAGATTATTTGAAAATAGATTCATGCATGTTAGTGAATTATTAAGACTCGGTGCTGATATTCAACTTAATGGTAACACTGCTACAATAAACGGAAAAAGTGGAACATTAAACGGTACTGATGTAATGGCTACTGATTTAAGAGCATCTTCTGCTTTAGTTTTAGCAGCATTAGTAGCAAAAGGTGAAACAAGTATTCATAGAATTTATCATCTTGATAGAGGTTATGAAGACCTTGAAGGAAAACTTACAAAAATTGGTGCAGATGTAAAAAGGTTTACGGAATAGCACACCTTTTGTAATGATGGGTTAAAAACACATAACTTATCATTTTTTTAAGTATAAATTAAATAAAATCAAAACAATTATACAAAAGGTGAACAATTAAAATGAAACTAGAAATCTCTTTATTTAAATTTGACAAAAAATCTGATTATTTACCATTTTACACTAAACATTTTTTAAAAATAAAATCAGAAAAAACGCTATTAGATATTTTAAATACTATTAATAATGAAAATCCATTCGGATATGAAAATGATGGAAATTTTGATCTTGTTGTAAATGGTTTATATTTAAAAGCATCTGTTACGATAACTCAATTAGTTGAGAAGTTTGGAAAAGAATTAACAATAGATCCAATCTCAGTAAGAAGAGCAGGAAATGACTTAATAATTAATGATAATGACTTCAATGAAAAACTAAATGTGTTAAATGACTTTATAAAAGAAGAAGATAAAAAAGCTTATATAGAATTAAAACACTATTATTATGCATCTGATACATTAAATCACAAAAGTGATTACATAGGTGATGCTGTTTTAATCTTAGCAAGTGATTTAATAGCAGCAAATAAATCAAATGAAAGTAAAATATTAGAAGCCTTGAATAATCATGAAGCAGGAGCATCTTTTCATACAAGTTTAGAAAATAGAATTTTAAATTTTGATAAGAGCGTTGAAGAAAAAATTATAGATATTCAAAAGAAATTAAATTTAATTTCACAAGAAAAACAAAACTTTAGAGTAAATAATACTTTAATTATTGACTTTGAAAAATTTGAAGATACAAATGATATCAAACATGATTTTAAAGATTTTAATATTGCATATTATGCATCAAAAAGTTCTGATAAGACCGAATCTTTATTAAATAAACTAGATGCAAAATTCTTAAATCTTGATAGTTTAAAACTAGATTTAGCAAAAAGTACCTTCAGTAAGAACCAAGATATAACATATTGCGTTGCTACAACTATAATGTTGGATGCTTTTGACAATAATGCAGATTTCTTATTAGTTGATAATGATGATGATTTTTATATTTTTGATTATAATAGAAAAGCATTAGAAAAGTGTTCGGGAAGAGATGTGATATTACCTGTAATTCATTTAAATGAATTGCAAAAACTAGTAGCAGGTGAACATACTTCTGTAAATAAAACACTAGTTAAACATCAAGTTAATCCTGAAATAATTTAGGTTTTAAAAAGGACCTTTAGAGTTTTTTGTTAAAGAGTTAAAGCTTTATTTAGACAATGAACATCCAAGAATTCATTTTGATTATTCTATAATTGAAAAAATAAAAAAATGAAAAAGATATCGGAATTAGAGAAACTTTGATTGTTGAGAATATAATAAATCAATTTTTCTATTATGAATATGAAAAAAAGACACAAAAAGGTATTCAAAGAGAAAAGCTTTGGACAAGTTATGAAGAGAAATCATATACAAATCATAAGACACCTAGTGATTGGAAAGAAAGAAGAGATCTAGCTTGGCAAAGAGATAAGAGTAAATGTAATAGATGTCGAACTACTTTAAAACTAGAGATGTATTTACAACTTTTGCTAAAGATATTTCACAAGGTGGAGGTTATAACTTTGAGAATATAATTATTTTATGTTCAGATTGTAATAAGGTTTTAAATTCTACAAATCCTAAGAACTCAATTGCTTCTTTACAATTAAACGATACTCTAATAAAGTTTGTATCTAACTAAAAGTATACATAATAAAATACTTTTAATTCCCTAAAATTTCAGCTACTCTTTTTTCATGAGCACTTTGTCTATCTAATTCTTCTTTTTCTTTATCTGCAATTTTAAACTTCTTATTTATAGCATCTTGATACTGTTTCTCTAAACTTTGTAATTTAATTGCCTGTAAATCTTTACTCTTAACTTCATCTATTTGTTTTTGTTTTAATTTTATTAAAGTATCTTGTAAATACTTATCTTCTAAAAGTTTAAGTCTTGCTAATTTGTTTCTAACATATGTTAAGTCTTTTGATTTAGGAATAATATAAGGAGTTACAATAATCACTAAACTTCTTTTTCTTATATCTGTTTTATTATGAGTAAATAGTTTTCCTAAAACTGGTACATCGCTAACTCCAGGGACTTTACTCTCAACCCACTCTTCTTTATCTTCTATTAAACCACCTAATATTACAGATTCTCCATTTTTTACAATAGCTGTTGTTTTAACTTCTTTTTTTGTTGTATCTGCATTTCCACTATTTGTTACTGTTGTTTTTACATCTTCTAAAATAGTATTTATTTCTAAAGTAACTTTGTTATCATTTGAGATTCTAGGTTTTACTTTTAATGTTAAACCAATATCTTCTCTTTTGAAGTTTTCATTTTTTGTTCCTCCATCGCTTATACTTGAAGAGGTTTTAACTGAAATTGTTTCTCCCACATAAATTGAACTCTCCTTATTATTAATAGCTAAGATTGAAGGTTCTGATACAATATCTAGAGCGCCATCTTGATCTAATAAACTAATAGAAGCACCAAGGGCTAATCCTGCACTAATAGTAGGAATAGAAAGTCCTATATCACTTGGAGTAAAAGCAATAGAATTACCGCCATTTAAACTAGAAGCAAAAGTACTTAAGCCTTTACTTCTAGAACTACCTCCTAAAATACCATATTTAATTCCAACTTCATCAACTAAACTATTTGTAACTTCAATAATTCTAGCTTGCACATAAACTTGTGCTTTCTCTTTATCTAATTTTTCGATTAATAGTTTAATATGTTCAATTTTTGAAAGTAATCCAATTAAAACAATAGAATTTGATTCTTCATCAATAGAAGATAATGGTTTTAGTTTATCATCTTTATCATTTTCTTTTTTTATTAGTGAATCAATAATTTTTATAATATTTTTAGCTTCAATATTTTTTAAAGGGATTACTTCAACAATCTTTTTTTCTTCTAAACTTTTTGCATCTATATTATTTATGTATTTACTTAAATATTTAATATTTTCATTCTTTGCAACAATTGTTAAAGAATTATTATTAATATTAGGAATAATCGCAACTTTTTGAGTTTGAATGTTTTCATTGTAAATTGATTTAACAAGAGCATCTAGATTTATTTTTGCATCTAAAGCATTAAGGTGTTTTAGTTTAATTATTTTTATATTTTTCTTTGCACCATAGCTAATAATATTTACAATTTTTTTTATTGTTTTAATATTATCTTTAAAATCTGTAATAATTAAAGTATTTGATTCCTTATTACTTACAAGTTTAGCATCTTTAGAAATTAAATGTTTTATTTTTAATGCAATATAATCTGCATTAGCATTGTGTACGGGGAATATTTCTGTAAGCATTTGATAATATAATTTATTTTTATTACCATTTATAATTGGTACATTATTTTTGCTAACTTCTGATAATTTTACTATTCTTAATATCTCTTTACCTTCAACAAGGGTAAAGCCTTTATCTTCTAATGAATAAATTAATATTTTTACTAAATCTTCTTTATTTAAAGGTTTACTTGAAATAAAATCTACTGTTCCTTTTATATCTTTTGTTAATAAAATATTCTTATCTATAATCTTTGATGTAATTTTTATTAACTCCATAATTTTTAGGTTCTTAAAATTAATATTAATTTCTTCACTTGCAAAGCTAATAAAATTAAATAAAAGAATAAAAGTAGCAAATGATAGTTTCATAATTAAACTCCAATAATAATTGAGTTTAAGTATACAATAAATAATTTAATAAATTACAAAAAGTATAATATTTTTATGTGATTATTTGTATATTTCTAGGTAGCTTGAGTAAAAGTACTTCTTCCTCTTCTTTTGTAAGTTCTATTGTAATAATAATATCACTTAAAAATTCTTTTGTAATAATATTTATATTTTCTTCTTTTAATATATATTCTAGTTTTGAGAGTTGTGAATAATCACATTTAATTTTTGTAAGTAAGAGTTTTTTATATTCAAAGAATTCACTTATATTTATAACTTCATTTACACTTGAAGAATAAGCACGAACTAAACCGCCTGTTCCTAACTTTACCCCACCAAAGTATCTTACAATTATAACTGCAGTATTTATAATATTAGCACCTGATAATACAGCAAGGGAAGGTTTTCCTGATGTACCTCTTGGCTCACCATCATCACTGCAGTTTTCTACAACTTGGTCAAATTCATTTAGATATCTATATGCATAAACAAAATGCCTAGCTTTTGTATGTTCATTTTTCAAGTCAAACATAACTTTTTCAAAATTATTATAAGGCATAATACATGCTATAAATTTTGACTTTTTTTCTTCGTAAGTATTATTAAAATTCTCTTTTATAAATTTCAATTTTTTCCTATTTTATATTATTTGTAGTAAAAAAACTTTCAGCTCTTATATAACCTCTTTGTTTTGTTTTCCTGATAAGTCTTATACCTTTATTTTCATCTTTTAGTACACCATATCCATGGTAATAGTATAAACCTATTGGATATTTGCATAGCACTTTTATCACTATTCTTTACAAGTTAAATTGTTGAATCTTTAAATTCTTTGTCTGAATAAGTGTAGTTACATCAATTGTCAAGTTTACCTTTTATTTCTACGCTTTTACTTTTACAAATTTAGAATCTTTTGTTGCCACACTAGCCTCTTTTTTATAGTCTTATATAATATATATTATCATAATTTTATTTAGGAATAATCTTTTGAAGTATAAATGAACACACAATTGCAGAATATCTTATAAAAAAATAACTTCTTTTACACAATTAATAATAAGCTTTTGATAAAGATTTAACTATAATACGAGCATGAGATTAGACCAATATATAACTATAAATTTTGATATTCAAAGTAGAAATAAAGCGCAAGAGTTAATAAAAGCAAATAAGATAAAAGTTGATGGAAAAGTAATAACAAAATCTTCTTTTCAAATTGAAGAAAATTCTAAAATTGAGCTCTTAGAAGATGATTTTTTTGTAAGCCGAGCAGCATATAAATTAAAATATTTTTTAGAGGAAATTCCACAAGTAAAAGTTGAAAATACTAATACCTTAGATATAGGTAGTAGTACAGGTGGTTTTACACAAATATTACTACTTAATAATGCAAAAAAAGTAACTTGTGTCGACGTAGGTTCAAACCAACTTCACGAAAAAATCAAAAATGAAAAAAGAATATCTTTTTTTGAAAATACAGATATTAGAAATTTTAAGTCAGATGAAAACTTTGAAATAGTAACTTGTGATGTATCATTTATTTCAATATTAAATATAATTGAAGATATAAATAGATTATCAAACAAAGCAATAATCATTCTTTTTAAGCCCCAATTTGAAGTAGGAACTAATGTAAAAAGAGATAAAAAGGGTGTTGTAAAAGATAAAAAAGCTATAGAAAATGCAAGAACTAGATTTATAGATTATACAAAAAAACTAAATTGGGAATTAAAATATTGTTCAATGAGTAAACTACAAGGAAAAGATGGAAATGAAGAAGAACTTTTCTACTTTAGTAAATAAAAATACTATCACATCAATAGCAATTGGTGGCTTTGATGGAATGCATGCAGCACATCAAGAGTTGTTTAAAAGACTTGATGAAAATGGTGCAATTTTATCAATTGAATCAGGATATGCAACACTAACGCCTAAAAAATATAGACAAGAGTATTCTAAATACCCTATTTATTATTATGTTTTAGGTGATATAAAACATCTATCTGGCGATAAGTTTATTGAACTTTTAAAAGAAGAATATCCAAAGCTAAAAAGAATAGTTGTAGGTTTTGATTTTTGCTTTGGTAAAAATAGAGCTTATTGTATTCAACAACTAAAAGATGTCTTTGATGGTGAAGTAATTGTTGTAAATGAATTCAAAATTAATAATATTTCTGTGCATTCAAGAACAATAAGAGAATACATTTCAAATGGCGATTTGAAAACAGCAAATAAACTTTTAACTAAAGAATATAAGATTTATGGAACACAAATAAAAGGCCAAGGCTTAGGTTCAAAAAGTTTTGTTCCAACAATAAACTTAAAAGTTGAAGATTTTTTATTACCTCAATCTGGTGTTTATATTACAAAGACTATTTTAAATGATATTGAATATGATTCAATTACTTTTTTAGGTCATAGAGTTAGTACTGATGGTTATTATGCAATTGAAACACATATATTGGATTCAAATATACAAAATGATGATTATGAAATTCAGATAAAGTTTTTTAAAAAAATAAGAGATAATAGAAAATTTGAATCTTTTGAAGCTTTAAAAGAACAAATATTATCAGATATAAATGAAGCTAAAGAGTATTTAGCTAAAATATAATTATGGTAGATAAAGTATTTGAAAAATCAATAATAAAACAATTTGAATTCGATGAAGAAGTTGCATCGGTATTTGATGATATGTTAAATAGATCAGTTCCTTTTTATAAAGAAATGCAAAGATTATCAATTAATTTTGCATGTAATTTTTTAGAAGAGAATGACAAAGTATACGACTTAGGTTGTTCTACAGCTTCAACATTAATCGAATTAAGCAAACACTGTGATGAAAAAATAAAACTAATAGGAGTTGATAACTCAGCTGCTATGTTAAACAGAGCTTCAAAAAAAGCTAAAGCATTTGGTGTTGATATAGAATTAATAAATTCTGATTTACACCATGTTGATTATACAAATGCAAAACTAATTCTCTCAAACTATACATTACAATTTATTAGACCATTACAAAGAGAAAAATTAGTTAAGAAAATTTTTGATTCATTAAAAGACAAAGGTATTTTTATTTTTAGTGAAAAAGTAATCTCTTCAGACTCAAAACTAAATAAACAAAGCATAGATGAATATTATGAATTTAAAAAAACACAAGGTTACTCGGAGTTTGAGATCTCTCAAAAAAGAGAAGCTTTAGAAAACGTTTTAATACCATATACAGAAGAAGAAAATAAAAAAATGATATTAGATGCAGGATTCTCACATTGTGAGACAATTTTTAAATGGGTAAATTTTGCTACATTTATTGCAATAAAATAGAATATAAGGATTAAATTATATGTTAGAAATAGGAAATAAAGCACCAGATTTTTGTGCAGCAAACCAAGATGATGTTGAGATTTGTTCAAGAGATTTAGATGGAAAATGGATAGTATTATATTTTTACCCAAAAGACTTAACTCCTGGTTGTACTACACAAGCTTGTGATTTTACTACTTCACATTTAGAGTTTGATGATTTAGATGCAGTTATTTTAGGTGTTTCTCCAGATGATACAGCAAAGCACAGAAAATTTATAGAAAAATATGATTTATCAATCACTCTTTTAGCAGATGAAGACAAAAAAATGTGTGAAGATTATGGAGTTTGGCAACTTAAAAAGTTTATGGGCAAAGAATATATGGGAGTTGTTAGAAGTACTTTTATAATATCACCTGAAGGAAAAATCGCAGCTGTTTGGGATAAAGTAAGTGTAAGAAAAAAGAAAACTGTAAAAGGTGAAAAAATAGAACTTTTACATGTAGATGAAGTAAAAGAAAAACTTCAAGAATTACAATCAAACTAAGGATTAACAAAATGAATAAACTTTTACTAATTACAATATCAGTATTACTGTCAATGACAATAGCAAATGCTAAAACAACTGTATGTTTTAAAAAAGATTGGAATTCTCCATCAAGTATTGAAACAACTGCATTAGATGGTGGAGTATGTGATAGTAAGTATTCAATAAAACAAATGAAAGAAATGGGATGGAATATTTTAGATATTAAAATTGATTCATCTGCTAATAACTTAAGCTACCAATATCTTTTAACAAATGATAAAATAGCTACAAATAACAACACGCAAAATCAAGTTAAAAAAGCATTAAGAACAAAAAAAGATTTATCTTTTAAAGCTATTGGTGTGAAAATTGCAAATGTTCAAAACAATGAAACAACAATAGATGTTGGTAATTTAATTGTAGGACAAAGTGGTGTTGTAATTCATATTTATGATAATGATAAAAGATTGATTGTAGCAAATGCACAAGTAATAGAATCAAATGAAAATACATCTGTTGTTAAGTTTTCTAAGTTTGATGATTTAGTTCAAGATGCTATTCCTAGTTCAAATAGAGTTGTAGAAAAAAATGATATTTTAGTTTTAAACTATTTATACACAGCTTCTCTTTTAATTGCACCTGATTTAGAAACTTTCCAAACAGTAAGATCTAACTTTAAATACAATAACTTTATACATTCAGATATTTTTGCAACGAAACTAAAAATAGATAATATGCCTTATTTAACAAAAGAGTATATTCAAAGTTATGCAATTAGCCAAAACTTAGGAACAATCTTTTTAGTAGCAAATCAAAATGTATATATCTTAGATACAAAAACATTAAAAATATTAACAAGTTATGAAATAGCATATGATACAAATAAAACAGAAATGCCATTTTATACAAGAGTTACAGATATTGAAACATCAAATTTAGATTTTAGTTTTGACTTTAATTTTAACTTATTTGAAAATAAAAAAGATTTAACATATGATGAATATTATAAAAAACTATTAGGATTAAAATAATGATAGAACAAAAACATTTAGACTTCCTAACTAATATAGTTGGGACAGAAAATATAAAAAGCGATAAAGCACATTTAATCGCATATTCTTATGATGCTACAAAATCAAGGTTTGAACCAGATGCAGTAGTTTTTCCAAGAAATGAACAAGAAATCTCAGACATATTAAAATACTGTAATGAGCACGAAATTGTAATTGTTCCAAGAGGTGCTGGTTCTGGATTTACAGGTGGAGCTTTACCTGCAAATGGTGGAATTACACTTTGTTTAGAAAGACATATGGATAAATTATTAGAAATTGATATGGAAAATATGGTTGGAGTTGTTCAACCAGGACTTGTAAATATGGACTTTCAAAAAGCTGTAGAAGCTGTTGGTCTATTTTATCCCCCAGATCCTGCTAGTGAAAACTACTCTACTTTAGGTGGAAATGTTTCAGAAAATGCAGGTGGAATGAGAGCTGCTAAATATGGAATTACAAAAGATTATGTAATGGCATTAAGAGCTGTTTTACCAAATGGTGAAATAATTAAAGCAGGTAAAAAAACTATTAAGGATGTTGCTGGATATAACACAGCAGGTATTTTAATAGCAAGTGAAGGAACATTAGCAATAATTACAGAAATCACTTTAAAACTTATTCCAAAACCAAGACATAAAAAAACATATATGGGAATATTCCCAAGTGTTGAAAATGCTATGAATGCAGTATTTAAATCACTTGCAAAAGGTGCAAATCCTGTTGCTATGGAATTTTTAGATGCACTTGTAATTAAAGCTTTAAGAGACAAATTAAATGTAGACTTACCTGAAGATGCAGGAGCTATTTTAATTGGTGATGTTGATGGAAACTTAGAAGATGAAGTTACTTTCCAATTAAATACACTAAAAGAGTCATTTGAAGAGAATGGATCAAGTGATTTCTTGGTTGCTGAAAATGAGGAAGAAGGTAATAAGCTTTGGTTTGCAAGAAGAAATGCATCACCTGCTGTTACAATTTATGGAACAAAAAAACTTAATGAAGATATTTCAGTTCCAAGATCAAAGTTACCAATTGCACTTGCAGAGATTTATAAAATTGGTGAGAAATATGGTTTCCAAGTTCCTTGTTTTGGACATGCAGGAGATGGAAACATTCATGTTAATGTAATGGTAAAAGATAAAAACAATGAAAAAGAAATGCAAGATGGTCATAAAGCAATAGAAGAGATTTTTCAGCTAGTTGTAGATATGGGCGGAACATTAAGTGGTGAACATGGTATTGGAACTTCTAAAGCTCCATTTATGTCAATTGCCTTTAATGATGCAGAAATGGATCTATTTAGAGCTATTAAAAAAGCCTTTGATCCAAAGAATATTTTAAATCCAAGTAAAATGGGTTTATAATGAACTTATTAAAAAAGAGTCTTAATTTATTAGATTCTTTTTTTAATGATGATACTACATATTATGCAGCATCATTGAGTTTTTTTACTATTTTTTCAATTCTCCCTATTATTGCTTTACTAATAGCAATAATCTCAAACTTTCAAGAATTCGATAGTTATCTTGAAATTTTCACTTCATTTATATTTGATATCATTAATCCAACACACTCAGAAGATATAATTAATTCATTAAAAAACTATATATCAAATTCCAATGAATTAGGAAGTATTGGAATTATTTATATGCTTTTTGTATTTATTATGTTTTTTAAAGATTATGAATATATAGTAAATAAAATACACAAAACAAAAAGAAAAGCTTTACATATTTCTTTTATTTTTTATTCAATATTCTTAGTTTTAATTCCTGTTGTATTTATTATTCTAAATATAATAATGTCTTTTTACAATAACACTATTTTCAATACATTTATTTCATATATATTTTCATGGTTGATTTTTTATATATTATTCAAATTTAGTGTAAATAGAAAAATAGATAATAAAGCAGCTTTATTTTCATCCTTTATTACTTTAGTTAGTCTATCACTAACTAAAAACCTATTTATTTATTATGTAATTTATAATAAGACATATACTACTATTTATGGTTCACTAGCTACGTTATTATTTACCTTCTTTTGGATTTATATATCGTGGATAATTTATTTATATGGTATTAAAATGTGTCATAAACTAAATTTACAAGCTTTACTTAGCCAAAGAAGTAATTAATTAATAATAAATAATGTACAATTAATTATGAAAAAATTATTACTCCCCCTTCTTTTAATAAGTACTGTAAATGTTTCAGCAAATAGTGAGACATCCGTTTTAGAAAGTTTTATAAGTAATACAAATGATTATAGAAAAGATATTCATAATTACTTAATAGATATGTCTAGTAATTTAGATAATTATGTCGATGATAGTAAAAAACTTGATATTAAAAGGTATTCATCTGCTTATGGACTCCTTGAATTATCAGCTTTTCAAAACCAGCATGGAAATGTAAGTTTTGATCAGAAAGTAAAAATCAGACTAAAACTGCCTAAATTAAAAGATAATTTCAGATTAGTTTTTGAAAGTGATGAAGTTGATGAAAATAAAGATTTCATTGAAAATCATAATTCAAATGCAAATGATGATTTTAACTTAGGACTTAGTTACGATACTTTAAAAAAAGATGTAAAACTAAAAGCAAAAGTCGGAATAAAACTACACAATAAATTAGATCCATTTATCAAATTAAGTGCAAATAAGACTTGGGAAAATATTTATAATGATATTGATTTTACTGTTGGTCAGAATATAAAAGAATCAGTAGTGAAGAAACTTGAGTCAACATCATTTGTAAGCCTTGATAAGCAGCTTAATGAGTATTATTCATTACATCATTACACTGAGTACTATTGGCAATCAGGAGAGAAAGCAGATAGTGAAGTGATCCCTTCTATATATTTAAATCAAGAAATTAACTCTAAAAACTATTTAACATATAGTTTTACAAGTAATATCAATAATATCGATAGTAATCTTAGAATAAAAAGACATAGTGCAAAAGTTAATTATAGACATTTCATAAAAAAATGGTTATATGTTGATGCTGTTCCTGAAAATTACTATAGGGATGAAAATAATTTTAAACCTAGATATGCAATAAGATTTAATTTTGGAATTTATTTTAATAAAGGTTCATATAATTAGAAGAATTGATAAATAATTGAAAGGTTAGTCGAAAGATTGACCTTTTTTTATGCAAAAAAAAAGCTTAGCATAAACAACGAAGAGTTGAATAAGCTAAGCTTTTGGTGTAAATACTCAAGAGCTGGCAGCGGCCTACGTTTCCACAAGGGGACCCTGCAGTATTATCAGCGATGAAGAGCTTGACTTCCAGGTTCGGAATGGAACTGGGTATTGCCTCTT
>CALKDR010000027.1 GCA_938084175.1 uncultured Campylobacterales bacterium | reverse complement strand
ATATAGATTAAAATGGGCTGCTGGAAATGCTGCTAATGATGGTTTAGGTACACTAGAAAGAAGAATGGCTGGATGTATTAAAGATGCAGGACAAGTTCCTCCAAAAACTAGTTCAGAAACAATGAAAGAATTATTATATTTTATGTCATACTTATCAAATGGTTTACCAGTTGATGGTCCAGATATTAGAAAGTAAAGGTGAAAATTATGAAAAAAATATTAAAATTATCATTAGTTAGTGTTGCAGCTTTTGCTTTATTAACAGGATGTACTACACATAAAGAACTTGGAACGACTAGTACTGGTGCAGAAAATAACAAATATTCTAAAATTGATGTTGAAAAAGTTTGTAACGTTAAAACTAATGGTATTGAAAAAGTAATTGCAAGTGCTAAACAGTACAATGTAATTGCTAAGAAAAAAGGTTTAGAATTCAGAAGATTAACTGTAAATAATACTGATTTAATAATTTCTGTAGAAGAAGCAATTAAAACAAAAGCAAAAATGGTTAATCCAAAGACTTTTAAAGGTAAGAAATCTAAAACTAAATTAGAAACTAATTTTGCAGCTCATAGAGCTTGTAAATTTGCTATTAGAGCATTACAACAAGCAGAAGAGGGTAAAACTTCTTGGAGACTAGCAATACCTGGAGATGGATATAAATACTAGGTTCTAGTATTAATACTCATCAAAAATCAAAAAGTCAAGAGCTTATTCTTGACTTTTTTTTTACAAAATAAAAGGAATGAAAATGAAAATATTAAATAAATTACTTATAGCAACAGCACTTTCAGGATTATTTGCAACTTCAGGAATGGCTGCTGAAGCTACTTCTAAATTTGTAGCAATTTCAAAAGGTGTTAAATCAATTGATATGAATTTAAATGGTGAAAAATTCACTATTATGAGAAATCAATCAAAAACTAGCAAGATTTCAGCATTATATGAAACAACTTTTAGAGGTGCTCCTCAACCAATTTCTTTAGCTAAAGGTTTAGAAACTTTAGGTGAATTAGAGTTTATTGATTATATGAAAAAAGCTCAAACTGATACTAACATTGCAATTATTGATTCAAGAAAGCCAGGATGGTTTGATAGATTAAGAATTCCAGGTGCTGTTAATGTACCATTTACAGAATTTGATTCAAAAGATACTGCTATTGAAATGATGGAAGATGAAATGGGTGTTGTTCAAAATGATGATGGTACTTTAGATTTCTCAAATGCAAAAACATTAGCTTTATATTGTAATGGTTACTGGTGTGGTCAAACTCCAGGTATGGTTAAAAATGCAGAATTTGCATTATTAAAAATGGGTTACCCAGTTGAAAAGATTAAATACTACAGAGGTGGTATGCAAGCTTGGACTTCATTAGGTTTTACAGTTGTAGGAACTGGGAAATAATATAATTTAAAAATAGGAATAAATATGAGTAAATTAAGCAGAAGAGAATTTGTATATATGATGTCAGTACTTGGTGCTGCACCTGTATTTGCAAACTCTCATACAAGAACAGTAGAAACAAATAAATTAGATGATTACTATAAGCTTGAAAACTTTGGTAATGTTAGACTTCTTCATATGACAGATTCTCATGCTCAATTGATGCCTGTATACTTCAGAGAACCAAGTGTAAACTTAGGACTTCATGGTAATTATGGAAAACCACCTCATATTGTAGGTGAGAAACTATTAGATTATTATGGTATTAAAGGTAATAAAAGATTAGAATATGCATATTCAATGGTAAACTTTGAAAAGCATGCAAAAGCTATGGGAAGAGTTGGTGGTTTTGCACAACTTAAAACTGTAATTGATCATTTAAGAAATAATTTCGGACCTGAAAAAACTCTTATGATGGATGGTGGAGATACTTGGCAAGGAAGTGCAACAGCTCTTTACACTCGTGGTAGAGATATGGTTGGTGCTATGAACTTATTAGGTGTTGATGTTGCAGTTGGACATTGGGAATTTACATATAAAGCTGAAGAAATTTTAGCAAATGTAAAAGAACTTGATGCTGAATTCTTAGCCCAAAATGTTTTTGTAAAAGAAGATGCTTTAATGGAAGGGGCTGAAGCTTATGATGAAGATTCAGGACTAGCTTTTAAACCATATACTATCAAAAAAATGGGTAATGCTAGAGTTGCTGTTATTGGACAAGCTTTCCCTTATACAACTATTGCAAATCCTCAAAGATTTATTCCTGATTGGACTTTTGGGATTAAAGATGAAGAGATGCAAGAACTAGTTGATACTATTAGAGATGAAGAAAAACCAGATGCTGTTATTGTTTTATCTCATAATGGTTTTGATGTTGATCAAAAAATGGCAGAAGTTTGTACTGGTATTGACTTTATTATGGGTGGACATACTCATGATGGTGTTCCTGAAGCAGTTCCTGTTAAAAATGAAAATGGTACTACTTATGTATGTAATGCAGGTTCAAATGGTAAATTCTTAAACGTTCTTGATTTAGATATTCAAAATGGAAAAATCAAAGACTTTAAATTTACTCTTCTTCCAATCTTCTCAGATTTAGTTCCTGAAGATAAAGAAATGAAAGCTTATATTGAAAAAGTTAGATTACCGTTTATTAAAGACTTAAATAGAACTATTGCTACAACTGAAGAAACACTATTTAGACGTGGTAACTTTAACGGTTCTTGGGATCAAATTATTTGTGATGCTTTAATTGATGTAAAAGGTGCTGATATTTCACTTTCTCCTGGATTTAGATGGGGAACAACTGTAATGCCAGGTCAAGATATCACATTTGATGATTTAATGACTCAAACAGCTATGACTTACCCTGAAACTTATGCAAGAGATATTACAGGTCAAGGTATTAAAGATATTTTAGAAGATGTTGCTGATAACTTATTTAATGCAGATCCTTTCTACCAACAAGGTGGGGATATGGTTAGAACAGGTGGAATTTCTTATAAAATTGATCCTAAAGCTGCTATGGGTAATAGAATTACTGATATTCAACTTACTAAAAATGGTAAAAAACTTCAAGCTAGTAAATCTTATAAGGTTGCTGGTTGGTCAACTGTTGGTTCTAAATCACCAGGTGAGCCAGTTTGGGAAACTGTAGAAACTTACTTAGGAAATGTAAAACATATTGCAAACTTAAGAGTTGATACTCCAGATATTATTGGTGTTAAAAATAACCCAGGTATTGTTTAGTCCCTACTAAGATTAAAAATGAAAAAGTATAAAGATTTATTCTTTATACTTCTTTCAATTTAATAAGTGGTTTTATTAAACTATTTATTAAATTGAAAAAAGGAATACTACTTGCTTAAAAAAGCTCTACTAATATCAACATTAATTTTACTCACATGTTTAAATGCTAATTTCAAAGAAGGTGAAAAAATATTTTTACAAAAATGTTCATCATGTCATGGAAAATTTGTTGATATGAAAACACTTAAAACAAATTTTTTTGAAAAGGAAAACAAACTTTTAAATCTAAACTCTCCTACTGAAAATATGCTTGCATACGCAATTATTGATAGTTCAAAGCATATAGGAGATAAAAGTGATTTAGAAATGCAACAAATTGAGATTGAAGTATATTTAAAATCATATCTAGAAAATCCAGACTTAAACAATAGCATTTGTGAGCCTTCAATAATAAAATATTATGATAAAAAACTTCCAAATGATTATAGTTTAGATGAAGATGATTTATCAAACTTAGCTATTTATTTTATGAACTATAAAAAAGAAAGATTAAAAAAAGTTACTAGACAAGTTAGAGTATTAAGTAAAAATTATGATGAAAATCTATTACTTAAAGAAGCTAATACAAATAATAAAAAGTTATTGGTTTACGCAACATCTAAATCTTGTCATTTTTGTAAAAAAATGGATAAAGAAGTACTTAGTTTAGAAGATGTAAAAGATGAAATTGCAAAAGATTTTGTATTTTTAAAAGTTGATGTTGAAGATGTATCATTACCTTTTGATTTAAAAAAAACTTATAGAGGTATGACTCCAACTTTTTTTGCTCTTAATAGTGAGGGAAAGTTAGAAAATAAATATCCTGGTTCTTGGAACAAAAGTGATTTCTTACTAATATTAAAGGAAAATAGATAATAAATGAAAAAAATAGGAAAAATAATTGAAGTATTTAGTGCTGATAAAAACTCTTCAGGACTTCCAAGACCGCTTGTAAAAAAGCTAGAATTTATTAAAGGTTTTGGAATAAAAGATGACAAGTTTGCAGGAAAAGATGAAGAAAAAGCTGTAATGATTGTAGGCTTAAAAGCTTACACAATTGCAAAAGAAAATAATATTGATTTAGAATTAGGTAGTTTTGGAGAAAATATTTTAATGGATTTTGATCCTCATGAGTATAAAATTGGAAGTATTTTTGAAATACAAGGTGTTAAATTAGAAATAACTCAAAACTGTACTATTTGTAACCACTTAGCAGTTTTTGGTAAGCAATTGCCTATTTTAGTAAAAGATCATAGAGGTTTATATTGTAAAATATTAACTAGTGGTATAATTGAAAAAGAAAATTTAATTTATACAAAGGATCAATAATATGAAAAATTTATTATTAGTTTTATTTTTTACTATATTTGTTTATGGAGAATCTACATTCTCAAATCCACAACCATCATTTGATAATCCACGAAAAGTTGTTTTTCAAATATATGATTCAGATTTAGATAAGGTAAACCATAACTTAGGAACTATATACAATATTTTAAAAGAGTATCCTGAAGAGTCTTTAAAAGTCTCTGTTGTTGCTTATGGTAATGGTATGAGAGCTTTAAGAAAAGATTATGATAAAGCTACACTTACAAGAATAAGCTCACTTATGGAATATGATGTTGAGTTTTTTGCATGTAAAAATACAATGATTAGTATGAAGTGGACAGAAGACGAGTTTATTGATGATTTAGAATATGTTCAAGCTGGAATTGTTGAGTTTGTAGAAAAACAAGTAGATGGATATATCGGAGTTAATGCTTATTAAAATTTGAAGAGTTTTTACTCTTCAAATTCCATTTGTTTAAAAACTCTAGCAATATTCTGTTTACCAAGTTCTTTGTATGTGTCTAAATGCTCAAATTTTGACATATCAATATTATAAGCATCATTTAATCCACCATCTTCATCTAATATTTCTTCAATTTTTTCTCTTAAATATACAAGATAATCTTTTGTATACTTAGTAACTGTTTGCATATTAGTTACTTCGCCATGACCTGGAATTACGATTTTTGCATCAAGTGCTGCAAATTTATCCCAAGCTTCTAACCATTTATTTGTTTGAGTAATTTCAAATATAGGTAATAATCTATTATTAAAAGCAATATCTCCTGCAAATGCAATTTTTTCTTTTGGTAACCAAAGAAGAATATCACTATGCTCATGTGCATATCCAAAATACTTAGCTTCTACAATTCTATTTCCTAAATCAAATGTCATAGTATCTTTAAAATATTCATCAGGTTCTACAAGTTCTGATCCATCCATTTTATCTTTTAAAACTCTTTGCATTCGTGATAGCATAATCTCACCCTTACTAGCCATTTCATCTTCAACTAACTCTTGAGCAATAATTGAAGCACCTTGTTCTTTCCAATAGTTTGAACCTAAAATTGCATGACCTTGAGAATTTTCTACTACAACATATTTAACAGGTTTATTAGTAATCTTTTTAATCTCTTTATGAAAAGATTGAGCTAAAAGATAAGATGAACTTGCATTCCAAACTAATACAGACTCATCACCTATAATAAATCCTAAGTTGTTATTATGTGCACTTGATTCATATTCATATGGTGCTGTAATTCCAATAGATGTATAAACACCATTTGCAACTTTTTGAATCTTATTATAAAGCATTGATTGTGGATACTTATCTAAAGATGACATTGGAAGTTGCTTTTCTTTCCAAACTTTAAAACTATCTTGATAATAAAGAACATTTTTATATCCTAAATCTTTTAATCTTTTTGCAGCAAATAGTGATTTATTTCCATTAAAACAATGTACTACAAAAGTATCAGAAGTTTTTACTTCTTGAGAAATTAAAAATTCTAAATCACCTCTTTGGATATTGCTTACTTTATTGGCTTTGATATAGCCACCTTGATTATTAATCTCAGCTCTTGATCTAACATCAATAATTTTTGTATTTGGCTTTTGTTTTAAAAGCTCAACTAACTCTTCTGTTTTAATTACCTTCACTTCTTTTAATACGTCTTTTTGCATTTTATTTATATCTAATGCTTCTAGACTACAAATTGATAAAAATAGCAAAATAGCAATTTTTTGTATATATTTATTTTTTAACAAAACCTCTCCTTAAGTTATAATATTTTATTATAAAGAAATTATATACATATATAAATTAAATATTCAAAGAGGGGTTAAAATGTTAAGAAAAGTTTTATTTTTATTATTAGTAGGTTTTGTATCTTTTTCATTTGCAAAACAAGTAAAAAAGTCAGAATGTGAAGCAAAAGGTGAGGGATATATTTATGCAGGAAATGAATGTATAAATTATGCAATGTTTGAGGGTGATGATAATGATAAGTTGATTATTATTGTTCATGGAACATGGGATGAGGGTAGTAATGTTCTTGGAAGATATGCTCCTTTTGCTGAAAATGTTAATATGTCAACAGATATTAGCACTATTGCAATTGCCCTTCCTGGTTATTCAAATTCTTCATTAAACAATTTAAAATCAATTGCTAGTAAAGAGCTTAACCATCAAGCAGCTACAAAAGAATATGTAAAATTCTTACAAGAATTAGTTATTTCGTTAAAACAAAAATATGAAAGTAAAGAAATTACAATTATAGGTCATTCAGCTGGAGCTATGATGAGTGCATCATTAGCTGGTTTAAATCCAGATCTTTTACAAAATATTGTATTAGTAGCAGGTAGATATGAAAGACCTGCTTTATCAGATGAAAGACATATTTTAGCAATTGATGTTTTAAGTAAAATGAATAAAAAATCAAAATTTTTAATGATTTATGGTTCAAAAGATGAAATCTCAAAACCACTTGTTACAAAAGATTTCTTCAATAAAATGAAAGCTCAAGGATTAAACGTACAATTAGTTGAGGTAAATGATGCAGGACATATAGACTTAGATATGACAGATCGAAGTGTCGAAGCAATTACTTCATTATTTGAAGAAGAATAATTCTTAAAATTTAATATAAAATTAGTAACTATATAGTAATATGATTGAATCATAATTTACTATATAGGACTATAAATGGACAAGAAAAAACAACTAGCATTTAATTTAAACAACTTTTTATTATCAACATCTCATACCTTAGATTTTTTAGAATCCCAACACAATAATACATCTATAAACCATTCAAAAAGAATTGCATTTCTTTCCTTAAAAATTGGACAAAAATTAGGACTTAATCCTAGGGAAATGTTTGATTTATGTGCATATAGTTTATGTCATGATATTGCATTAAATGAAAGTAGGACTAAAGATAGTAAGTATTATATATTAAGTGAAGAAAAAATAAAAGATTTTCCATTTATAGAATGCAAAAATAATATACTTAAATATCAAAATGAAAGATATGATGGATTAGGTACATTTGGATTAAAAAATAATGATATTCCTCTTTTATCTAAAATCCTATTCTTTTCTCAACTACTAGATGAAAAATTTGATTTATCAAAAAAAGATATTCAAAATAGAAAAGAAATAAATAGCTTTGTTAGTGAAAATTCAAAAGTACTTTTTGATGATACTTTAGTTTCTGCATTCTTAGATATAAGTTCAAATATTGATTTTTGGATTGATATACAAAATGAAAATGATATTGTATATTTTATTTTTAATAACTTACATGACTTTTCAAATAGTTTAGATTTTGAAGATGTATTAAAAATCACAAGTGTTTTTAATGATATTATGAATAATAAATCATTATTAATTGATAATTGTAAAAAAATGTGTGAATTTTATGAGTTTGAACATAAGGATAAATATACATTAATGATCAGCGCATCTTTATGTAATATTGGAAAACAATTAATACCTTTAGAAATCTTGGAAAAAAATGAAAATTTATCAAATAATGAATATGAAGAATTAAAAGCATATCCTTATTACAATAAAAAGATATTAAGCAATATAATGGGATTTAATGATATTGCTATATGTAGTAGTAGAATACAAGAGTCTCTAGATGGAAAAGGATATCCATTTAATCTTGAAGCTAAAGATTTAAGTTTAAAAGATAGATTATTAGCAACTTTAAATATATATAATTCTTTATGTACTAAAAAACCTCATAGAAATGCATATAATAAAGACGAAGCCTTTAGACTATTGGAAAAAATGTCTGAAGATAAGAAAATAGACTTGGCAATTGTTAATGATATTAAAAAAGTATTATAAAAGCTAAATTATAAAAAATAACAAATTTTATTTTTAAAATTAAAGATATTATGGGTAAGATATATAAATAAACTAATAAATAATGGTGAATAATATGTATGCAAATATCTCTATAAAAGCAAAACTATTAATATTAGCACTTTCAACAATTGTTTTTGTTTACTTATCAGTAGCAATTTCTTCAATATACTCAATAAATGAGTTCTCTGATGAAAATGTTGAAAAGTATAAAAAAGATGCTTATGCTAAAAAAGAAAAAGAGTTACAAAACTATATTTCTTTAGTTATGAAAACAGTTGAGGCTTAAAACAAAAGAACAGAAACATCTAAGATTAAAATAGAAGTTCAAGATGATTTAAAAACTCAAACAAATTTCCTATTTTCTTAGTTTATATTGTATATTCATTTTTAATTAATAAAGCAATTTTAAAACAACTTTCAAAGCTGAATAAAACTATGAAAGAAATAAGTAGTTCAAACTCTATTTCTAATGAAATAGAAAAAGATTCTAATGATGAGGTTAGAGAACTTGTAGATAGTTTTAATTCTTATATCAGAAAATTAAAACAAGTAATTGCTCTTGATGCTATTGTTATTGAAGAAACAGCAGCAGCACCTGTAGAAGTTAAATCTATTGTTAAATCAAATATTCAAAAAGTGCAACAAATGTCTTCATTGGCAAATGATTTATAAACTTCATCTTCTCAAGGACAAAACTTAGCTTCAAGAACAACAGAAGCTATGAAAGATATAGATTAACAAGTTAATTCAATCAACGATGCAATTTCCGTAATTGACCAAATTGCTTTCCAAACAAATATTCTTTCATATAATGCAGCTGTTGAATCAGCAACAGCAGGAAAAGCTGGTAAAGAATTTGTAGTAGTTACACAAGAAGTGAGAAATCTGGCAAACAGATCAACTAATGCAGCAAAAGAGATAATGTTGTAGAAACTATTCGTGAGGTAAAGAAAATACAATTTAAAAAAGAGCCCTCATCTAAGCTATGAACAAAAAGTTCTGCTTTACAAAATAAACAAGTAAATAAAGTTATTGAATCATCAGTATCTAAAAATGATGATAAATGGGAAAGCTTCTAGGAAGCTTTCTTTTTAATTTGGTTTAATTGTAGGAAAACCTAAACTTAACCATGATTGAATACCACCTCTATACCATTTAAGTTTATTTTGTGGATAACCAATAGCAATTAAATTTTTCATAGATAGAGGTGATTGCCCGCACCAAACTCCATTACAAAACAGCAGTAACTCTTTTGCATTTGTAAAATCAAAACCATCTTTAGTAACTTTTACACCTAAAGTATCAATAGCATCTAAAAAGTCATCAGGATATTGTGCTTTATTTAAATATATAAATGGAACATTTATTGCACTTGGAATTGTTTGATTTAAATACCAATCAACAGTTCTTGAATCAACTAAAAGCATATTTTCATTATCTCTTGCTTTGTCAATAAATTCTAAAACTTCAACTTCTCCATAAGTTTCTACATCCTTAGAAAATTTTATAGGAGATACTTTTCCTGCAAAAGTAATAAAAGTTTTTTTACATTCACTTGGAACACTTTCATCAACTAAATCTCCACCTAAAAATATCTTTGGACTAAATTTAACGCTTTTACAATTATCTGGTGTTTGTCTTTTTATTGTTATGCTTTTATCTTCATCATTTGAATCTGTATAGTTTGCATCGACACCAATTGACTGAAAGTCAATTGCACATAATAGTGCACTTGTTAATATACTTGATAATAGAATTTTTTTCATCTTAATCCTTTATAATTATTAGATATATTATTATATATGTATTTTTTTAAAATTGACTAAAACAGTCTATATTAAATTTATAAAAAATTTAGGTATAATTGCGCTTTTATAAATATAATGAATTATAACTTATTACCAAGGACATATCATGAACGATAAGAAAGTAGAATTATTATCACCAGCAGGAAACTTAGAGAAAATGAAACTTGCTATAAACTATGGAGCAGATGCAGTTTATGCAGGAGTTTCTCACTTTTCTTTACGAATTAGAGCAGGAAAAGAGTTTACATTTGAGACATTTAAAGAGGGTATTGATTACGCGCATGCACGAGGTAAAAAAGTATATGCTACAATTAATGGATTTCCTTTTAATTCACAAATTGATTTACTAAAAAAACACATTGAAAATATGGCAGCACTTAAGCCAGATGGTTTTATTGTAGCAGCTCCTGGAGTTGTAAAACTATGTAGAGAAATTGCACCTGATATTGATATCCACTTATCAACACAAGCAAATGTACTTAACTATTTAGATGCACAAGTTTTTTGGGATTTAGGTGTTAAAAGAATTGTAGTGGCACGTGAAATTTCATTAAAAGATGTACAACAAATTAAAAAGCATTTACCAGAAATGGAAATTGAGATTTTTGTACATGGTTCTATGTGTTTTGCTTATTCAGGAAGATGTTTAATCTCAGCAGTTCAAAGTGGACGAGTTCCAAATAGAGGTTCTTGTGCAAATGACTGTAGATTTGATTATACACTTTATGCAGAAAGTGAAAATCAAAATACATTATTTAGACTTGAAGAAGATCCAGGTGTTGGGACATATATCTTTAATTCTAAAGATATGAACTTAGCTTCACATATTCAAGAAATTCTTGATTCAGGTGCTGTTGATTCTCTAAAAATTGAAGGAAGAACAAAATCACCTTATTATGCTGCAGTAACTGCAAATGCATATAGAGAAGCTATTGATGATTATTATGCAGGTACTTTTGATGCAGATAAATACCAAAGAGAACTTCATACAACTAAAAATAGAGGTTTTACAGACGCTTACTTAGTTCACAGACCATTTGACAAGTTAGATTCTCAAAATCATAAATACGCTATAGAAAAAGGTTCGTATGAAGTTACAGGACTTATTACTGAAGATGAAATGCATTATAGATGTAAATATAAAGTTTACCCAAATGTAGATATTGAAATTTTCCCTCCAAGAGACAGTAATATTGTAGAAGTTGATAATGAAATTGGTAAAATCTTTAAAAATGAAGATGGAATTTATTTCGTTAATTTCAAAAAAATCTTAACTGAAACAGGTAAAGAAATGGAATCTGTTCATAGTGGTAATGTTAATAAAATGCAATTACCTGGAATTTTACCTTATTTAACGATGTTAAGAACAGAAAATACAGAAATATAGGTATTTAGAAATTAATGATATTTTTTAGAGTTTCTCAAAATATTAATATTAAAACAACTGATGGCACTTTGGTTTTATACAATAAATTCAAAATGCCATCAAACTTGGAAAATGATACTGTTTACATTTCTAGTGAAAAAGATTTTAATGATTTAAAAGAAGTTTTTAGAAATGTAGATAAGGATAAATATCTAACAAAGTATTTAAAAGAAGATAATATTAGGGCTTTAGAAAATTTTCCAATAGAGTTAGGTATTAGTAATAAAAACGAGTATCTAAATACTATAGAGTTTAAGAAACAAACACAAAAAAGTATTTTTGGTGATGAAAAAGAGATAATATCATTATTTGATGAATCAAAACAAATTGACATTTCTAGTCAATTAGTTTTAGCAAATAAAGAAGAAATATCAATTGCTATTATTGCTGGACTTGGTGATAATATAAGTCAAATGATAAGTTCTTCAACTGCCCTAAGAATTTTATATAACAAACTAAAAGAAATTTATAAAAATGTGTATATAGATTTATATATAAATGCATCAAACAATAGTTTTTATTCTAGAGATAAGCAAATTTATTTAAAGCAAAAGTTTATAAATAAAGTTCTTCCTTTATCAATTTCAAGTGAAAAACTTTGTACTTATGATTATTTCATTGATAATAGCTCTGTTACAAAAAAGTTATTAGCTTTTGAAAATCTAAATAATGTTGATGCATTTTTATATAAATTTGGAATTGATTATAAGAAGATTCCCTCTTTTTTAAAGCATAATGAACTTAATATTGATAATATAAAAGTTTCAAAAAGATTAGAAAATAAAATGAATTCAATAAAATCAAAAGGAAAAGTTCTTTTATTTCATCCTTTTTCAGCAGATGTAAAAAAGACAATTCCTCAAAATATTGCTTCTTTAATACTAAAAAAAATGCTATCTAAACTAGATGATTATACAATTGTTTCAACTTTAAATATTGATGCTAAAATTAGTGATGATAGATTTGTTAATTTATCAAAAGAATCGAAAACAATAAATGATTTTATATATATTACATCATTAATGGATTCTATTATTACATGTGATACTTCTACTTTTCATATTTCAGATGCATTTATGATACCTACAATTGTTTTATCAAACAATGAAAGAATTGACATAAATACAAAGTATTATAATCATGTAAAAGTAATCAAAATTGTTGATGAATCTAAGTCATTATCTAAGTTTATTTATAAAAATGATTCACTAACTTTATACAAATTTAAATCATGGGAAAAGCTGAAAGTATCGAGGATTATAAAACTATTAGATAATTTTTGATATAATCGTGTTTTCATATAAAATAAAAGGATCAATATGAATTTTATATCGATTATTATGGGTAGTAAATCTGACTATGAAATCATGAAATATTGTGCAGATACTTTCGAAAAATTTAATGTAAATTATGAGCTTATTATCTCTTCATCACATAGATCTCCTACTAGAACTAAAGATTATATTAAAGAAGCTGAAGAAAAAGGTGCTATTGCCTTTATATCAGCTGCAGGAATGGCTGCACACCTAGCTGGTGCAATAGCATCAGAAACAACAAAACCTGTTATTGGCGTGCCAATGAAAGGTGGAGTAACGGATGGTATGGATGCAATGCTTTCTACTGTTCAAATGCCTTCTGGAATGCCTGTTGCTACACTTACACTTGGAAAAGCAGGAGCTATAAATGCAGCATATCTTGCAATGCAGATTCTTGCGATTTCCAATAAAGAATTGGCTGTTAAATTAAAAGAAGACAGAATTGTACAATCTAAGAAAATTGAAAGTGATTCAAAAGAAATAGAAGTAATTTTATAATTGCAAAAAAAGAAATTAAAACTAGGAATTAAATAGATGCTAACATTTTCACAAATGCTATTAAAACTACAAGAATTTTGGGCTAATGAAGGATGTAATATCGTACAACCTTACGATATTCCAGCAGGGGCTGGAACTTTTCATCCAGCTACACTTTTAAGAAGTTTAGATTCAACTCCTTGGTCAACAGCTTACGTTGCACCAAGTAGAAGACCAACTGATGGTAGATATGGTGAGAACCCAAATAGATTAGGAGCTTATTATCAGTTCCAAACTCTAATAAAACCAAGTCCAGATAACATTCAAGATTTATATTTACAATCTTTAGAGTATTTAGGTTTAGATTTATCAAAGCATGATATCAGATTTGTAGAAGATAATTGGGAATCACCAACTCTTGGAGCTTGGGGTCTTGGTTGGGAAGTTTGGCTTGATGGAATGGAAGTTACACAATTTACTTACTTCCAACAAGTTGGAGGTTTAGCTTGTGATCCTGTTGCTGTTGAAATTACTTATGGTACTGAAAGACTTGCAATGTATTTACAAGGTGTTGACTCTGTATTTGATATTGTTTGGAATGAAAACAAACATGGAATTACTACTTATGCAGATGTTCATAAAGAGAGTGAATATCAATTCTCAAAATACAATTTTGAAATTGCAAACACTGAAATGTTATTTAAGCATTTTGATGATGCTTTTACTGAGTGTAAAGTATGTTTAGATAATGGGCTTCCTCTTCCTGCATATGATCAGTGTATGATAGCTTCTCATGCTTTTAATACATTAGATGCAAGAAAAGCAATTTCTGTAACAGAAAGGCAAAACTATATTTTAAAGGTGCGTGAATTATCTCAAGGTTGTGCTGTTTTATACAAAGAACAAGAGCCCCAAAGATTAAAAAGAATTGGTAGATAAATAAAATGTTAGTACAAAATATATATGATTTTTTAAACAAACTATCACCTTTTTCTTATCAAGAGAAATGGGATAATGCAGGATTAATTGTAGGATCTTTGCATAGTGAAATAAAAAAAGTATATATTAGTATTGATTTAGATGAAGAATTACTTGATGAAGTTGAAGAGAACTCTTTGATTATTACCCATCATCCACTAATTTTTTCAGGTCTAAAAAGAGTTAATTATGACTCATACAGCACAAAGTTATTACAAACATTAATTAAAAAAGATATATCTTTAATTTCAATGCATACAAATATAGATAAAACACATCTTAATAAATATGTTGTTAGTGAAATTCTAGGTTTTAAAATAGAAAACACAGATGAGTTTATATCTTATGCAAATGTAAATATGAAGTTTAATGATTT
This sequence comes from uncultured Campylobacterales bacterium, assembly GCA_938084175.1. Classification (GTDB taxonomy): domain Bacteria; phylum Campylobacterota; class Campylobacteria; order Campylobacterales; family Arcobacteraceae; genus Poseidonibacter. The sequence goes on along the minus strand of CALKDR010000027.1, from coordinate 42,453 downwards.
GGTAAAATATGTATCAAATAAATTAAATTTAAAAACTACAAAAGCAGTTAAGTGTGATGACTTTATAAAAAATGTAGCAATTGTTACAGGTTCAGGAATGTCTTTAATTAATGAAATACAAGCTGATTGCTTTCTAACAGGTGATATAAAATATCATGATGCTATGGAAGCAAAAGCTAGAGGTATTTCATTAATTGATATAAGACACTATGAGAGTGAAAGACACTTCAGCCACTTGCTAGAAGGACTTCTTTCAGAATATTTGAAAAAAAATGAATTAAAAGCTATAATAACAGCTTCAAAAAATCCATTTGAGTTTTTTATAGAAGGAGAAACGATTGAATAAGTATTTACAGGATTTAATCAAATTGTCAAAATTTGATACAGCTATTAGCATGTTCGAACCAAAAATCGAAAATGAGAAGGCTAAATTAGCAACATTTGTTGAAACAGCAGAAGAGATTAAGGCATCAATTAATACTTTATATGTAGAAGTTGATGATATCAAATCTAAAAGAAGCAAAAACAATATTCACTTAAGTGAATTAAAATCTAAGTTAGATGACATATCTAAGAAAAATGATAGTATTCAAACAGAAAAAGAGTTAAAAGCTTTACAATTAGAAGAAGAAATTGCAAAAGAGCAAATTACTTTTGCTAATGAAGAAATCAATAGATTAGATGGTTTAGCTGAATCTAAAGAAGTAACATTAAAAGATTTACAAAATAATCTAAGTGAAGAAGAAGAATCAATTAAAGAGATTCAACTAGCAGTTGATAATACTATTGAAGATATTAACAAAGAAAGAAACGTTGTATATCAAGATAGAAGTGAATTATTAGAGAAATTTGATAATAAAATTTTAACATTCTATGAAAAAATCAAAAGATGGGCAAAAGATTCTGCTGTTGTTCCTGTAAAAAAACAAGCGTGTTATGGTTGTTATATGAAAATTAATGACAAAACTTATGCTGAAGTTATTAAATCAGAAGAGATTATTAACTGTCCACATTGTGGAAGAATTCTTTATAAAGAAGATGAACCAGAAGTTGAAACACAAAAGGCTTAATTTTGAGCCTTTTTAGTGTATTTTACTATTTACTTTTGTTTGTAGTATATATACTTGCAATTCCTTATTTAATTTTTAAATCAAGAAGCCCTAAATATAAACATGCAATTCCCTCAAAGTTTTTTCTAAAAAATAATCCGAAATTTAATGAAAATGGAATATGGTTTCATTCTTGTTCTATGGGTGAGACAAAAGCTATAAAACCTTTAATTGATTACTACAAAGAAAGTGCTAATGTTTCTGTTATTACTAATACAGGATTTGAAGAAGCTCTTAAAAGTACTTCAAATGTTAGGTATTTGCCTTTTGAAATATTTTTGCCATTTTGGGTTAACAAACAAAAAGTTTTAGTTGTTATGGAAGCTGAATTATGGTTTATGCTTTTTTTCATGGCAAAGAAAAAAGGTGCAAAAACTTTTTTAATAAATGCAAGAATTTCTGATAAGTCTTATAATTCTTACAAAAGGTTTTCTTTTCTTTATAAAAGAATATTTAAAAATATTGATAAAGTATTTGCACAAAGTGATATTGATAAAAAAAGATTAGAAGAACTAGGTGCTAAAAATGTACAAACTATTGGAAATATTAAATTATCTATAACTCCAAAAGTTACAAAAGTATTACAAAAAATTGATGATGTATTAATAACAGCAGCAAGTACGCATAAAAATGAAGAGCAGTTAATTCTAGATGCATATAAAAGAAGTCAGGGAAAGCTAGTAATTGTTCCAAGACATCCTGAGAGGTTTTTAGAAGTTGATTTATTAATTAAAGAGTACATAAAAGATAAGTCTTTGTCTTATCATAAATATTCACAGCAAGAAAATTTTAATTCTGATATAACTTTAGTAGATAAAATGGGTATACTAAATGATATATTTGCAATTACAGATCTTGTTGTTTTAGGTGGAGGTTTTGAAAAAGTTGGTGGACATAATCCAATTGAACCTGCATATTTTAATTGTAAAATAGTAAGTGGAAAGAATATTTTTAATCAAAAACCACTTTTTGAGTGTATTGAAAATTATTACTTAATTGAAGAGAATGAATTAAGTGATTATTTAAATAATATAGAAAATCTAAAAGAACCAATTTTAAAAGAAATTGGTTCAATAGATCCCATAATAAAGGAAATAAATGGCTGGACGAGATAAAGCATACAAACTATTAGCAATGCAAGAAGGTATTTCTAATTCTAAAGCAAAAGAGTTAATAGATAAAGGACTTGTAAGAGTTGGTGGTAAAAAAGTTATGATCGCACGTGGAGAAATTTCTGCTGAAGTTCATTTTATTGTAAAAGATATTGCTCCAATAAAAGTAATCTTTCAAGACAATGATATTTTAGTAGTAGATAAACCTGCTTTTTTAACTGCAGATGAAGTTGCAAAAAAATACCCAGATGCAATATTATTAAACAGACTTGATAAAGAAACAAGTGGTGTTATGATGTTTGCAAAAAATGAAGACTTTCAAAAAAAAGCAATAAAAGAGTTTAAACAAAATAAAGTTTATAAAGAGTATGTTGCTATTGTTGAAGGAAAAGTTATTGATGAAATTGAAATTGATAAACCTATTTTAACTACAAAAGACAGAGGAAGTGCAAAGTCTAAGATTGATGCTAAAAAAGGTAAACCTGCTAAATCAACTGTTTACCCAATGTTAGTTGAAGGTAATAAGTCTAAAATCAAGATTGTTATTGAATCAGGTCGTACTCACCAAATTAGAGTTCATTTAAATTCTGTTGGTTTACCAATTATTGGTGATGGAATTTATGGAAGAACAGCTACAAATGTAACAAGAGTATTATTACACTCTAAAATCACAAAAATATTTGATTATACTTTTGAATCTAAAGAACCAAGAGAATTCAAAGTATACGAATTTAATTAAAATTTAAGCTAAAATCTAAAAATACTTTTTACTAAAGTCCTTATTAAAGGGCTTTGTGAAAGAAAATTAAAAAGTTAAAACTAAAATAAATCTTAAATATTACATATTTAACCTATCTTGAAGTATTAAAAAAGTATAATCCACAAAATTAAAAAATCTAGGAGTTGGGCTTTGTTTGATTCAATAAGTGGTTCGATACGTAATGCTGTTAATAAAATAAGACATAAAGATGATGTTGCTTCATTAAAAAAAGCGATTGTTGAATTAAAAAAATCTTTATTAAAAGCTGATGTTCATCACAAAACAACAAAAGAATTAATCACTGCAATTGAACTTGAAACAAAAAGAGTTGGTATTGGTCAAGATTCATTTATCAATGCTTTAAAGCTAGAACTTACAAAAGTTTTAACAACTGAAGGTAATCAAGGGTTTGTTTATTCAAACACACCTCCTACTACGATTTTAATGACAGGACTACAAGGTTCTGGTAAAACAACAACAACTGGAAAGTTAGCTAATTATTTAAAACAAAGAAATAAAAAAGTTTTAGTTGCAGCTGGCGATTTACAAAGATTAGCAGCAGTTGAACAATTAAAACAAATTGCAGCTCAAGTTGAAGTTGATATTTATTTTGATGATAATGAAAGTGACCCAATAGCAATTGCAAAGGCTGCTGAAGCAAAAGCTATTAAAGAACATTATGATGTTTTATTAGTTGATACTGCAGGTCGATTAGCAATTGATGAAGAGTTAATGTCACAATTAAAAAATGTTAGAGATGCTATTAAAGTAGATGAAATTTTCTATGTAGCAGATTCATTAACAGGTCACGATGCTACAAAAACTGCTACTTCATTTAAAGAACAAATCGGAATTGATGGTGTTATTCTTTCAAAATACGATGGTGATACTAAAGGTGGTGTTGCTTTATCAATTGCATCACAAGTTGGTGTTCCATTAAGATTTATAGGTACTGGTGAAAAAATGCCTGACCTTGAAGTATTTATTCCTGATAGAATTGTATCAAGACTTTTAGGACTTGGTGATATTGAAGGACTTGCTGAAAAAACATCTGCAGTTATTGATGAGAAAAAAGCTAAAGAAGTAGCTAAAAAAATCAAAAAAGGTGAATTTAACTTTAATGATTTCTTAGATCAATTAGCAATGATGAGTAAATTAGGTTCAATGAAATCAATTATTGGAATGATTCCAGGTTTATCTCAAATGGCAGGACCATTAAAAGATATGGACTTTGAAAACTCTGATGAGATTAAAAGAATTAAAGCATTAATTGGTTCAATGACTGTAAAAGAAAGAACGGAACCTTCTATAATGAACCCAAGTAGAAAGAAAAGAATTGCAAAAGGTTCAGGACTTTCTGAAGTACAAATAAACAAAATTTTAAAGCAATTTAAAAATGCTTCTAAAATGGCAAAGAAACTATCTTCAAAAGGCGGAATGAAAGGCTTACAAAACATGATGTCTCAAATGGGACCTGGTGGAATGCCTAACTTACCAAGATAGTAATTGATTTAATAGTGTTGAGCTGTGAACTCATCTGATTATGATGATGGAGTTTAGATCTCAATACTATAATAAAAGTATAAAATAAAAGGAAAGAAACATGACAGTAATTAGATTAACAAGAATGGGAAGAAACAAGAAGCCATTTTACAGAATCGTTGTAACAGACTCAAGAAAAAGAAGAGATTCAGGTTGGATTGAATCAATTGGTTACTTTAACCCAGTTGCAGAACCAAAAGTATTAAAAATTGACCAAGAGAGATATGATTACTGGTTAAGTGTTGGTGCAAAACCATCTGAAAAAGTAGCTAAATTAGCTGCAAAATAGTTAGTTGATTTATTGCTATGATTACTAATTTTATCGAAAACTATGCAAAACTTATTGTTAGTGTACCTGAAGATGTAACTGTTACTATAGAGTCAATAGATGATACCTTTGCTGAAATTACGGTTGAAGCAAATAGTTCTGATATTGGTAAGCTTATTGGTAAAAATGGGAACATGATTAATGCTTTAAAGACTATGGCAAATGGTTGTAAAGCAAAAGACGGTGTATCATACAAGATACAAGTTGTTGCAAAGTAGATATTGATGAATAGTGATATATACGTAGCAAAACTAGGGAAAGCTGTAGGTCTAAAGGGGCATTTAAAACTTCATATAGACTCAGATTTTCCTGAGCAATTTAAAAAAGATGCAATCTTTGTAACTAATAGAAAAATTAAACTAAAAGTTATTGAATACAATGCTAATAGAGATATTGTTTTATTTGAAAATTATGAAGATGTTGACTTAGCAAAAAAACTTATAAATCAAGAACTTTTCGCATCTACTGAACAAACTAGAGATAATTGTACATTAAAAGACAATGAGTTTTTTTGGTTTGATTTATTAGATTGTACTATTTTTGAAAATGATTTAAAATTAGGAACAGTAAAAGATATTCATAGATATCCAATTAGCGATTATCTTGAAATTAAAACTGACAAATCTTTAGCTGAAAAAGAATTACCTAATACTTTTTTACTACCTCATTTATTTGATAAATACATTATAAGTGTAGATATCCTAAAAAAAGAGATAAGAGTAAAAGACGCTTATTCTATTTTAGAAAACTCATAAGAGTTTTTTAATAATTACACCTTTTATTAAACTCTTCTGTAGTTAATTCAACCTCATATGAATTTATAATTTTATTCTCTTGTAATTTCTTATGTATATTACTTCTCTTCATATTATTAGTAAACGGACCATAATAGATCTCTATTCTATTTAAATCATCTCTACATAGCTTTATGTCACTATAAATGACTGTTATTTTATCTAAATAAGATTTTAATAACTCACCTTTTATTTTTGCTACATTTATTAATGATACAAATTTTATTTCTTCTTCTACAGTTACTTTTTTAACTTCTTTTTTAACTTGTTCTATAGCTTGTATTTGTTTATTTATTTCGATTTCTACTGTAGATTCTTCAATTTTATTTTCTTCTATAATTTTTTGATTGTTTATCATTTCATTTCTTAAAGCAATTGCTTCATTTTTTAATATTTCAAGCTCTTCTTTTTCTTTTTGTAACTCTAGTTTCTTATCTTCTAATAATTCTTTTTCTTTTGATAAGTTTTCTTCTTCTAAAGCTAAAGCTTCTTCTTTCTTTTTATCTTCTTGTTCTTTTATTTTTCTTTCTTGTTCTTCTTTTTCCCGTCTATCGTTTTCTTCTTCTTCAACAATATTTTTGTTTGTAAGTAACAATAATTGTTTATTTAACTTTTTTGAATTAATATCTTTAATATTAAAATTATTACTTTCTTCAACAATTTTTTCTACTTTAACATCTTCTTTTTCATTAACTTTTATTTTTTCTTCTGGGTCAAAAAAACCTATAAAAAAAAGTACAGATCCAATTATTAGAGTTAATAATAAAAAACCTACAAGAGCAAATAATATTTTTTTTAATATTGGTACTTGCTTTTGTTTAGTTGCTTGTTCTTCGTTCTCTGTATTCTCATCATTTTTATTATTTTGAGTTTCTAATTCTTCTGCAGATTTAGTAACTTCTTCTTGTGTTGTACTTTTTTCAATACTTTCTTCTTTAATCTCTTCATCTGCCATGATTCACTCTTTTTTTTAAGATTTTCAAATTTTGTTTTATTTTGCTAATATTTTTTCTTTGTTTACGCTGTAATACTCTTTTTTCTTTTTTATATAATCACTTAATTTAGCTAACTTATTAATTTATTTACAGTATCAAGTATACTATCAGTTGTTGTAATTGCTTTAGAGTTTGCTCCATATGCTCTTTGTGCTGTAATTAAATCTACCATCTAAGTAACTAAAGCAACATTTGATAGTTCAATCATTCCTTGTCTTAAACTACCTATTTGATCTGTTGTAGTACTTACTATTCTATCAGTACCTATTGTTACATTTGTTACTGTTTTGGAACAACAATTTGAGGTGATAATTCATATCCATTACCATTTACAATTGTACCTTCTGAATCTAACTTAAATGTACCATTCCTCGTGTAAGCTGTTTCTCCACTAGGAAGTGAAATTTGGAAAAATCCATTTCCTTCAATTGCCAAATCTAATGTGTTTGATGTTAATTTCCAATCACCTTCACTAAAATTTTTTTGAATTTCAGAAAGTCTAACTCCTAAACCTGTGTCAATACCTGTTGGGTTTTTAGATGTTAAAGAAGTTTGTCCTACTGTGTAATTTAATGCCTCATACATTACGTCTTGAATTCGGCTCTATCTTGTTTAAAACCAGTAGTGTTTAGATTGGCGATATTATTAGAAGTAACATCAATTTGATGTTGCACAGAGTTCATACCAGTAACTACTGTGTAAAGCCCTATAATTATAGTTTTTCCTTTTGAGTATTAGATATTTTATTATTATATTTTAAGAACAATTAAAATAAGATAAAGTATAAAAGTTATTTTTATCTTATTAAGTAAAAATTTAAAACAAATTATATATAATAAGTAGTATCTTAAAATTATATTAAATAACACTGAAGGTGTTAAAGGGGAAGTAATAACGGCGCTTAAAGCGGGAGTTAATAACTTTATAATTAAGCCTTTTAATGCAAAAATTTAAAAGAAAAGCTTGATGTAGTATTAAAAAAATAACATAAGGTTTTATTATGAGTATGAGTCAAGAAGAAATTGAAGCTTTAATGAATGGTTTAGATATTGTTGATGATGATGCAATTAACCAAGAAGAAAGTTCTATTGTTAATACTAATGAAATTGAAGAATTAATTTCTCAAAATAAAGAAGTTAATTCTTCAATTGATGACACAGAAGAAAGTCCTAAAATAGAAGTTGAAACAACTGATGAAGAAGCAAGTCCTGCTGTTGTTGATAATAATGACATTGATGCTTTGATAAAAGAACTTGAAGTACTAAATATAGACGAAGTAATTGATGAAACAATTGAAGATACTAATAGTAAATCTTTAGAACTTCTTGAAAAAATAGATAAAGAAATATTTCCTTTACCTGTAGATAATGACACTAAAGTAGTTAACCAATTAAGCGAAGTAGCAAATGATTCTGAAGAAATAGTATCTCAGATATTTGATGTATTAAGTTTAACATTAGACAATAATAATGTAACAAGAAGTAAAGTAAAAGAGTTAGAATCTTATCTTAGTTCTGAACAAGAATTATTAAATTCATTATGTGCAAAATTTCCTAATATTGAAGTATTAAATACACAAAAAGAATTAACAAATGAAATGTTTTCAAAGTTAAAAGAAATTGAGAATATTTCTAGTTCTGAAGATATCAAGATTTTTGAAGCAATGGAATTGATCCAATTTAAGGATATTAATAAACAAAAAATAGAAAGAGTTATGTCTGTTATTAGAAAACTTTCCCTTTATTTAAATAACTTATTTGAAGATACTAATTCATCTCAAGAAATTGTTGTTACTAATCATATTCATGGAGATAAAGATCATGATTTAATAGGTGATGATTTAGATAAACTTATCAATGAATTTGGAAACAAAGGTTAAATTATGAATCAAGGTACATATGCATTAGCTGCATCCATGTTTAATCAAATTAATAATAATCTAGCAAATAGTAATACGAATGGGTTCAAACAAGATGGTTTAACAGAAACTACTTTTAATAAGTATTTACAAAGAGTACAAAATAAAGGTCTAGTAGCAAATGAGATAAGTACAATTAGTAATAATATCCCTAAAATTGATGCAACATTAGCGCCAAATGACTATAGATTATTCTTAAAAAGAATACCATTGTTAAGAAAAAGAGTATCTGAAATATATGAAAAATTTGGATTACAAATTGTAGTGTTATCTCATTCTGAACTTGACTCGCGAGTAAATTTCGCAATAGAAGAAACACTAGACTTTTAGCCATGTTTATAATTAGATTTTTATGTTTATCAACTATGTTTATCATATCATTGTTTTCTAATGTTGAATTAAATCTACCTAAAGAAGTTATTAAAGGTGAAGCATTAGTTTTTTCTTTAAATATTAGTGGAAATAAAATACTAATGCCAAAACTTGAACTTATTGACTCTAATAGTGTTCAAGAAATATCAAGTTCTAGTTCTACAAATATTGTTAATAGTCAAATCACTAGAAGTATTAAAAAAATATATTCTATTTATCCACAAAAAGATTTTATATTTCCAAGCTTAAAATTCATAATTGATGGAAAAGAGTATTTTACTAAAGAACAAAAAATTGTTTTAACTGAATCAAAAAAGACAATTTCTAAGTCTTTTGATTTGTCTATTAAAACAGAAAAAACTGATTTATATCTTAATGAAAATTTTATCTTAACCTTGGTTTTCAAGTATAAGAAAAACGCTAATATTGTTGATTTATCTTTTGAAAAACCAAATTTTGAAAACTTTTGGTACAAGCAAATTAAAGGTTCAAAACAATATGAACAAAATCAATATATTGTTCAAGAATTAAAATTTTTATTATTTCCATTAAAAGAGGGTGCTTTAAGAATAAACCCTATAAGAATAAATGCACAGATAATGGACGAGAATAACTCTTTTTCACTTTTTTCTAATACAATGTCAAATATAAAAATATACTCAAATGAATTGGAATTTAATATAAAGAAACTACCTTCTAATGTAAATTTAATTGGTAGTTTTGATATAAAATCAAATGTAGACAAAACAAAAATAAAATTAGGTGAGGCAGTATCTTTTAATTTAGAAATATTTGGAAATGGAAATATTGATGATATTAAAGATATAAAACTTGATCTAGAAAATGCGACTGTATATGATAATAAACCTATTATAAAAGCAAAATATGAAGATGGCAAATACAAAGGTACTTATTCAAAAACATTTTCAATTATTCCAACAAAGTCTATTAGTATTCCAAAAATAAACTTGGAATACTTTGATAAAGATTTGAAAAAAGTTATATCAAAACAAAGTACGAGTTTTGATATTGAACTTGAAAATAACACAGTAGAAAAGAGTACAAAATTAATAAAGAAAGTAAAAACTGAATTAAAAAGTAAAGAAGTAATAAAAGTTGTTGAAAAAACTTCTACAAAAGATAGATTAATTTTCTTTGCTTTTGGTATTATTGTAGGAATATTAATATTAGGTTTATATTTCTATGTTATAAAATACAAAACAAAAAGTAAATCAAATGACACTGCCTTATTAAAAAAAATAAATAAAGCAAAAACAAAAGATAAACTTTTAAAAATATTAGCTGTTTATATTAGAATTGATTCTACTTTAGATGAATTGATTTTTAAATTAGAAGAGAATAGTGATATTAAATTGATAAAAAAAGATATCGTTAAAAGAATAAAAAAGATAAATTTATAAGGATAAATTACATGAAAATATTTATATATTGTTTTATATTAGTTAATAGTTTACTTGCAAGTGAGTATTATGCAAAACTTGAGCCAATTGAAAGTTATAAAGTTAAGGCCGCTGTTTCTGGAAAAATCGTTTTTTCAAATACCCAAATAGAAGGATTTAATGCAAGCAACTCAACTATAATTGAACTTGATTCAACAGTTAATAAAATGGATTTAGCACAATCAAGAAATAAATTAAAATTTATTAATGATATGATTAGTATTGAGAATAATAATTATGCAAGATTAAAAAAAGTTTCTTCAAAATCAGTTTTTGAGAAAGATACTCAAAAACTGAAAGTTATAAATTTAAAATCATCAAAAGCTGATATGATTATTAAAATTGAAAATTTAAAAGATACTATAAAAAATAAAAAGTTAAAAGAGAAGTCAAATTATATTTCTATGATATCTGTAAAAAAAGGAGATTATGTAACTCCTGGAACTTTATTATATGAGTCAAAAGATTTATCAAAAGGAAAACTAGAAATATTTGTACCTATTAGTGAAGCTAGTAAGTTAAAAGAAAAAGATATATACATTGATGGTAAAAAATCTGACATAAAAATTAATAAGATTTATACAATTGCTGATACTCAACATATATCTTCATATAAAGTGCAATTACTTGTACCTAATATAAAAACATTTTCAAAGTTAGTAAAAATTGAATTCAAATAAAAAAGTAGCATGTCCTCTAGACTGCTATGATGCCTGCCAAGCTGAAGTACTTGATGATAATTTAAAAGGCTCAAAAGAAAATAGTGTAACAAATGGAAAGTTATGTGTTAATTTTGCAAGTTTGTTAAAAGAAGAAAATTTGCAGATGCCTATTTATAATAATGAAAAAATATCATTGGATGAATCTTTAGAAATATTAAGCCAAAAACTTAAAAATACAGATGCTTCAAATTCTTTATTTTATACAGGAAGTGGAAATTTAGGAGTAATGCAAAACTCTACAAAAAACTTTTTTACACAATATGGTTCTGTTTTAACAAAAGGAAGTTTATGTGATGGCGGAGGTGGATTAGGAATTGAACAAGGAAGAGGAAGTGTTGTTAACCCTCCTATTCAAAGGCTTATTGATTCTGATATCATTATTGTTTGGGGAAGAAATTTTTCTGTTACTTCATCTCATATGTATAATCTTGTTAAAGATAAAACTTTTGTAACAATAGATCCTATTAAAACTGATATTGCCAAAAAATCTGAAATCCATATGCAAATAAATCCCAAAACTGATTATGAATTAGCACTGCTTCTTACACGATTTGCTAATATGCAAGATATTGAAGACGAAGAATTTTTAGAAGAGCATACAGAAGGTTCAGACTGGTTTTTTGACATAACTAGAAATAGACCAGTTGTATCTTATGAAGCAACTACAGGTGTTCCTTTGTCTCTTATAAATGACTTTTTTGAGTTAATAGAAAACAAAAAAATATCAATTGTAGTAGGTCTTGGTGTTCAAAAGTATTTTGAAGGTGCTCAAATAATGAGATGTATTGATTCTTTTGCTTCTTATTTAGGAATTCCTAAAAAAGAAAGTGGTGGAGTTTGGTATTTAAGTGATTCTGCTTATGCTTATGAAGACCAATTTAAAGTTGAAGGAAAAAATAAAAAAGTTGCAATTCCAGAAGTTGATTTTTCATCTTATGATTTAGTATTTATTCAAGGTGCAAACCCGGTGGTTTCTTCACCTAATACTAAAAAAGTTATAGAAGGATTAAAAAATAGTTTTGTAGTTTGCTTTAGCACAACATACAATGATACTTGCGAATATGCAGATTTAATTATTCCTTCAAGCTCTTTTCTTTCTAAAAAAGATGTACGATTATCTTATGGTCATGAACATAAAGCTATATCGCAGATTATTGAAGATGCAAATGAAAACACAATTTCTGAATATGATTTAGCATCATATTTAATAGAAAATTTTGCTTTTAAAGCTTTAAAAAGTGAAGATGAAATAATTGATTATTATGCTAACACAAAAGTAGAATATGAAGAGTTTGAAACTTTTGAATTTATTGAAGAAGTTGATGTTGAACCTTTATATAAAAATAAAACATCTTCAAATTTTTATTTAATTACTGGAAAAAGTAAAAACTCTTTAAATTCACAATTTATTATTGATAACCACGTTTATTTAAATCCTTTAAGTGGTTTTAAAAATGATGATAATGTTAAAATTTTTTCGCCATTTGGTGAAGCTTGTTTTACTGTTAAGGTAAGTGATGATATTAAAAATGAATGTGCATTTTTCTATACAGGAAATAAAAAAACAAACTATTTAACACCTAATAAGGAAGATGAAGAATCATTTTCTGCTATGTTCCAAGAGGTATTAATAGAAATTGAATTATCTAACACTATTTAGAGAACATAAAATAATAAGGGATTTATCCCTTGTTCAATTTATAGCATATTTTGGAGCTTGGTTTTCAAATGTAGCTATTTATACAATGCTTGTAGGTTTTGGTTCAACAGAGCTTGCAATTGCTACAGTTACAGCTATGCACTTTTTACCTGCTGTTTTAATAGCACCTTTTTCAGGTGCTATTATAGATAGATTTAAAATCAAACCTTTAATGCTGTCTTTATTATTTATTGAATTTATAATGACTCTTCTTTTTTTAACAATAGAAAATCAAAGTCAAATATGGCTTTTAATGATTTTTATATTTATTAGAATGAGTGCAGCATCAATTTTCTTCTCAACAGAAATGTCACTTTTAGCAAAATTATTAAAAGGTGAGGCCTTACAAAAAGCAAATGAAATACACTCAATAATTTGGTCTTTTTGTTATGCAGCAGGAATGGCAGTTTCAGCACTAATTGTAAATTATATTGGGATAAAAGCTGCTTTTATTGTAGACTCTTTTTTCTTTATTGCTGCATTTTTTGTACTTTATAAAATCAATTTTGTTGTAAAAGCAAGTATAGTTCAAGATAAGATTTTTAAACTAATAAAAGATGGGTTTATTTATATAAAAGAAAATAAAATTATTATGCATTTAATAGCCTTACATGCATGTGTTGGATTAACTTCTTTTGATACTTTAATTACTTTACTTGCAAAAAGTGAATATAAATATGTTATTTCTGTTCCTTTAGCTATTGGCATATCAAATGCTACAAGAGCACTTGCACTTATGATTGGACCTTTTTTAATATCTAAATATGTTAATAAAAATAATCTACACTTTTTATTGATTTTTCAAGGTATAACTATTATTATTTGGGGATTAACACAGTTTAATTTTTATTTTTCACTTATATCTTTATTTTTTGTTGGTCTTTTTACAACTGTTTTATGGTCATTTACTTATGCTTTATTACAAGACAAATGTGATGAAAAATATTTAGGTAGAGTAATATCATATAATGATATGTTTTTTATGCTTTCATGCATCATAACTACTATGTTTATTGGATTAATGGCAAGCTTAACTTCACTTGCTATAATTACAGTTCTATTAGGCTTTGGTTTCATTATTTTTGCCTATTATTATACTAGGATATTAAAATGGATATAAACGAAAAAATTCTATTGCTTGCAATATTAAAGAAAAAAGATGATGAATCCCTAATGGATATTGTTGCAACTTTAGAAAATACACAACTATTTTCTTTAAAAGAAGGAAAAAGACTTTTAAAAAAGTTAAAAAGTGAAGAGTACCTTACAGATGGTTTTTTAACATTAAAAGGCGATTTAATTGCAAAACAAGTTGAACAAGAATTTAAAATTTAAATACTAAAAAACAAGGGAATTTAATGATTTTAGACTATAAAGATATTAACGATTTAAACAGATATAAAATTATGTCTGATACTGTGATACCAAGACCAATAGCTTGGATTGTAACAGATGATGATGGTGTTTTAAATGCAGCTCCATTTTCTTATTTTATTCCAATTTCTACAAATCCTGCACTTGTGATAGTTGCAATTGGAGAAAAAGAAGAGGGTGTTCCAAAAGACACACTAGCAAATATTTTAAAAAATAAAAAAGCTACTATTTGTTTTGTAAATAAAGACAATGCAAATCAAGTAAAAAAATGTGCAATTCCACTTCCAAAAGAAGATAGTGAAATTAAAAAATTTGAAATAGATGTAAATGAAGTTATGGAAGAGTATCCTCCAATGATAAGTTCTTCTCAAAGCGCATTATTATGTGAATACTACAGTACTGTTGATATTCCAGGTGTTACAACTCCTATTATTTTAGAAATTAAACATCAGTATTTAGAAGATGGAAGATTAGATGAAAAGTCACATGTAAATGTTGAAAATATAGGAAGATGTGGAGCTACATTTAAAGCTTTAATAGATTTAGATTAAACAAAATTAAAAGGTTTTAACCTTTTAATTTTTATATTAATATTTGCTAAACTTCAGTGTTTCCACAATGAGCACATTTTTTAGCAGCAATTGGTATATCCATTGCACATTCACTACAAGTTTTAGTAGTTGGTTCTTTTAATACTTCTTCCTCTTTTTTCTTCATTTTATTATATGTTTTTATAAACATAAACATAACAAAACCTAAGATTACAAAAGAAATCGTATCATTCATAAATAAACCAATTTTAATAGCAGGTGCACCAGCTTCAGTCAATTTTGCCATAGTTTCATAAGTTTTACCATCAAGTGCTATAAATAATTGAGAGAAGTCTACATTCCCTAATAACATTCCTACAGGTGGCATAATAACATTTGCAACAAGCGATTTAATTAGTGTAGCAAAAGCTGCTCCAAAAATAAATCCTATGGCCATTAACCATATTACCTTTTATAAGAAACCCTTTAAACTCTTTTAACATATAAGTTGCTTAAACATAATTTTTGTGATTATAATACAAGAAGCTTATAATAGAATTGATTATAAACCTATTTTACTATTTGATGAAGCTTTGAACATTGTCCTAAATATGTATCCATACCACACATATCATTATAAATATCATCAAAAGAATGGAAGTGAGCATTATAAATATATACAAAAATTTCATCACCTTTTTGTAGGAAATTGTTTTTACCAAATTCACTATATGCTGTTGCTCCTGCTGCTATTAAAATACCTTTAGCATCTTTAGCATTTTTTAAAAATGGTGCAATTTCTTCTAAAGGTCCACAGTCTTCTTGATTATTTAATTTATCAATCATCCATTCTTTTAATTGTCCAAAAAAATATGAATATGATTTTACAGCTGAAGTTGTTCCATAATCATGAACAATTCCATCTCTTTTTATAAAAGATGCAATATGATATTTATTTAATATTCCATCTTGGGTAAAGTTATCAATTTCAATTATTTCTTGTGAAATACCTTTTGTATTTTTGCCCCAGTTTTTTTTAGTACTTAATTTTTCACCATTATTTACTCTAATAGAACAATCATTAAAAGCAGAAAAATATTTTGGAATTATATCGATAACTTTTTTATCTTCATAAACAAAATCACATATAAGTGCAACTTCTGCTTCTACTTGTAGATTTTCATTTTCTCTGCCATGAGTTAATATTACTTCATCACATATAGGATATGTACCTAAAAAAGATTCATGTCCTTTTATATAAAAAGGGAACATACCTTTTGGAGCATCTTTTTCTTTTGTTTGAATTACAGCAAATTCATCAGCTTCACCAGCTTCACCTAAATGGTTAGCAAAATTTCCTGCAACTGCAAATCCTAAATAGTCTTTTAAGTCTTCTAATAGCATATTTAATTTCCTGTATTATTATTTCTATGAAAATATATCAAAAATTATTCTGTTTCAAGTCAAGAAAGAAATATAATTTTTTACTCTAAGGGATATTTTATACTTAGTATTTTAGTAGAGATTAAGAAGAAAAAATACAAAGACCTTAGTCTTTGTATTTATATTAAAGAAACTATTAAATAGTTCTCCATTTAGCAGGTCCAGTTGTGTGAATTGAAACACCTTCAGTGTCAACTGCAACAGTAACAGGCATATCAACTACATCAAATTCGTAAATAGCTTCCATTCCCATTTCAGGAAATGCTAGAACTTTTGAATCTTTAATTGATTGAGAAATTAAATATGCAGCTCCACCAGTTGCAATTAAGTACATAGATTTGTACTCTTTAATTAAATCAATAGTAGGTTGTTTTCTTTCAGCCTTACCAATCATACCCATGATTCCAATTTCCATCATGTCCTTAGTAAACTTATCCATTCTTGTAGATGTAGTTGGTCCCGCAGGTCCTACTTTTTCATCCCTTACTGGATCAACTGGTCCAACGTAGTAAATAAATCTATCTTTTAAATCTACTCCATTTGGAAGTGGCTTACCAGCATTTTTGTACTCAACAATTTTCTTGTGAGCAGCATCACGTGCTGTTAGTATTTTTCCAGTTAATAATAAAGTATCACCTGATTTAAACTGAGATAAGTTCTCTTTTGTTAAATCTTCGATATTTACTTTTTTAATACTGTCTAATGGTAATTCAATATCTGGCCAAATGTCTAAATTTGGTTTTTTAAATTTAGCAGGACCTTCACCAGCTTTTAATTTAAAGTGAATATGCCGTGTAGCTGCACAGTTAGGAATCATAGCAACAGGTAATGAAGCTGCATGACATGGATAATCTAAAATCTTAACATCAACAACTGTAGTTAGACCACCAAGTCCTTGTGCTCCAATTCCGATTTTATTAATATCAGTATAAAGTCTAAGTCTTAATTCTTCTAAAGCGTTTTGAGGACCTCTTGCTTGAAGTTCATGAATATCAACATGACCCATTAAAGATTCTTTTGCTAAAAGCATAGACTTCTCAGGATTTCCACCAATACCAATACCTAAAATACCAGGAGGACACCAACCAGCACCCATTTCTCTAACATTTGCCATAACCCAGTCATAAACTGAATCTGATGGATTTAATACAGCGAATTTAGATTTATTCTCGCTTCCTCCACCTTTTGCTGCAACTGTAATATCTAATTCATCAGAATTATCAACACTTACATGAATAACAGCTGGAGTATTATCTTTAGTATTTGTTCTTGCACCTGCAGGGTCTGAAACTACAGAGTATCTTAAAGTATTATCAGGATTAGTATAACCTTTTGCAACACCTTCATTTAATAAATCTGTTAACTCTTTAGTTAATTCTAATTTACAATTTAAACCAACTCTTACAAAAATATTAACACTTCCTGTATCTTGACATAAAGGTCTGTGACCTAATGCACACATTTTAGAGTTAATTAAAATTTGACCTAGTGCATTTTTTGCAGCTTCAGATTGTTCATTTTCATAAGCTTCTACTATTGATTTTACGAAATCTTCTGGGTGAAAATATGAAATATACTGACATGCATCAGCAATACTATCTATAATATCTTGTTCTTTTATTACGCTCATGTTTTTCCTTTTTGCTTTTGAAATTTTAATATTATACCAATGCACTAATGAAATAATTCTTTTTTATTAGAATGCATTGATGTTATTTTTAAAAGTGTTATGTTTTAACACCTTCTAAATACAGTTTTGAGAAATTTTAGTTTTGATTTATTTATTAGTTGAATAGGTCAACTTAAGACCTAAAGTCTTAAGTTGATGATAAATTATGAGAAAAATCTAGTTTGAACAGCTTCTTGTAATTTAGTTCCAGAGAAGTTTGCTCTTTGAACTAATTCCCAGAAGTATCTGTAAGTTGCTCTATCATGTAACTCACCATCATACTGGATTGGTCCCCATTCTGCTTCTTGTGCTGCTAAAAGAATATTTTGTGCAGCTTCTAATTCTGTAAAATCTGGTTTCATTGCATCAACAATAGCCTGAACTTGTGTTGGATAAATAGACCACATTCTTAAGAATCCGAACTCATTTCTTGCTTTTTCAGCATCTTTGTAAGTTTGGTATGGGTTCTTTAAATCTAATGTTACATTGTGACATGGAATAATATGGTTTTGTAAAGCAGCTTGCACAACTTTAGCTTTTGCTGCAGCAATTAATCTGTGATCAAATTGACCAGGAGATCTCATATTTGAAGCTGGAATTGCACCTTGGTAACCAGAAACAAAGTCCATTAAACCAAAGTCAAGAACTTGTACCCAAGGTAGTGTTGCAGTTTTTTCAACGTCCATTAAAGCTCCATGAGTTTCAATTAAAACGTGAATTGGGATTTCTCTAGAAATTCCAGCTTTTTTAGCAGCAGCTTGAATATATTCAACTTGAGTTTTAGCATCTTCATAAGAAGTTGATTTTGGAATAGTAATGTATGCTAATTTTTCACCAGCACCTGGTACTAAAATATCAATATCTTGTCTCCAATCTGGATGATCAAAATCGTGAATTCTTGTTCCTGCCATTGCATATGGGTTAGCATCAGAGTTTACAACTCTAACAATCATTTCTGCATGTTCAACTTCTTTACCAGTCTCAGCTCCATCTTCACAATCACAAGTGATATCAAAAACAGGTCCTAGTTTTTCTTGCATAGAAAAACCTTTTAAGATTAACTTTTCGCTACCAGCAAAGTGCTCACAAGATGGGATAATTGGTAAATTATCTCCAGAACCGAATAGTGCTTCATTAGGGTGTGTCATATTATTTTCCTTTAATTTAATTTAATTTGTATTTTTTGTTTATTATTTAGCTGTTTTTCTCTTTGGAATTACAACAGTATAATCTAAATCAAGTACAACATTTTTTAAGTACTTACCATCTTCACCTTTAGGGTTAGTAATTTCAGATGATTTTTGGTTCGTAATCGCAATCGTTCTTAATCTTAATAATCCTAAATCTTCTCTTTTATGATCAATAGTTTCAAGTACTTCAGTATAAGCATAAATTGTATCTCCTGCATAAGTAGGATTTGCATGTGCTCCTGAATTAATTGAATAAATATTTTGTGCATTTTGTAAACCATTAAATGATAATGTTCTTGCCATTGAAATAACAATTCCACCATACATTAATCTTTGACCCATTGGTGAGCTTTTCATCATATGATCATTGAAATGTACTTTTGCATTGTTTTGGTATAACTTAGTTGCAAGAGTGTGATCACTATTATCAACGGTAATACCATCTGGATGATTTAATCTCTCTCCTGCTTCATAATCTTCAAAGAAATACTTTCCACCAGTTGAATCAGTGTCTACACACTTAATTTTTGGAAGATTGATCTCATCTAAAATAGGTGTAGTTGCGGCAAAAGATGGAACTTCATTTATACCAGATTTAGTTTCCTTATCTTTTTTATGAACCATAACCCATCTTTTGAAGTTTAATACTTCATCACCATTTTGGTTTACACCAATAGAGTGTACATAAACAACTCCACTTTTTCCACTTGAATTCTCTTTTAATCCAATAACATCAGATGTCATTGAAACTGTATCCCCAATGTAAACAGGATTAGGGAATGCAATTTCTGCATAACCTAAGTTTGCAATTGCATTTAAAGATACATCTTGTACAGATTTTCCAAATGTTAAGTGAAACATTAATGTATCATCAATTGGTCTTTTATCGTAACCCATTTCATTAGCAACAATATTCGATGAATGTAATGCAAATCTAGAACCTGTGAAAGCTATGTATAAAGATACATCACCTTCACTAATTGTTCTAGGAAGTGGGTGGATTATTTTTTGACCAATGAAGAAATCTTCGAAAAAATTTCCTACATTGATTTTAGCGTTAATTTTTGACACGTATCTTTCCTTATTTATTAAATAGGTTTTGACCTAACGATTTATATGTTTCATATAAAGTGATCATTTTTTTAGCCCATTTAATTCTAGAACCGTCAACTAATCTATCATTATGATAAATAACTTCTTTACCATCTTTCTTAGCTTCTTCATATTTGTTAATCATAACTTCATAATCTTCAACTTCAACTTGTTTTGGAGTAAAGATATCATTGATATATTCAATTTGGATTGGGTGAACTAATGACTTACCATCGAATCCTAAGTTAAATGCATCTTTAGTTGAATCTTCACAAGCAAACTCATCATGAATATCAAAGTGAGGACCATCAATAACTGTTTGACCATACGCTTTTGCAGCAAGTGCAATTTGCGAAAGGTAGTTAAACATTGCTTTTGAACCTTTTTTGATATCAATTTGAAGTCTATTAGCAAGTTTATTAGAACCCACAACTACAACTTCAACTTTTGGCGAAGCTGCACATATTTGTTGGATATTTAAAACTGATAATGGAGTTTCAATCATAATCATTAAAGATAAGTCAGGATTAATTTCCTCGATTAATTTAACTGCCTCAAGTACTTGTTCACCAGTTTCAATTTTTGAGAATAATAAACCATCAATTTCAATTTCAGCTGCAAGTGCTAAATCTTTTGCAATATCTTCACTTCCTAAGTTGTTTATTCTTAAAATTCTTTCAGACTCACCAAATTTAGAACCACTTTCTTTATAAACTGATTTAATTGTTTCTCTAGCAGGTGCTCTTTGTTCTGATAAAATAGCTTCTAAGTCAAAAATTACAGAATCTGCTAATACAGATTTTGCTTTTTCAACATTATTCTTATTGTAAGAAGGAACAAATAACATTGATCTTCTTGCTTTATATTCTTTAATCTCAAGACCGTCTTCTTTTGCATGATAAATATCATGTAAATTTTTAACAAGTTGTTTTCTTAAAACTTTTCCATTTTTAGTTCTTGGATAATCTTTCATTCCAAAAATTGTTTTTGGTGCTTTATATTTAGCAAGATTAGCTTGTGAAAATGCTAATACTTCAGCTTCTTGGGCCTGTGTTAATTCATCATGTCCAATTACAGCAATTGCAACAATTACCTTATCTTTTCCAATTTCTAAACCAAAAGCTACACAATCTGCTACTAAATCGTGAGTTTTTACAACTCTTTCAATTTCGTGTGGTGATACTCTAAATCCAAATGTGTTAATGATATCATCTTTTCTACCAATGAACCAGATATAACCATCTTCATCTCTTTTAGCGTAATCACCTGTAAAGAAGTACCCATTATGCTTAGCTTTTCTAGTTTCTTCTTCTAATTGCCAGTATTCTAAGAATAAACCTGGATCATCTTCACCAATTGATATCATACCTTCAACACCATCTTCAACTTCTTCTAAAGTATCAGGGTCAAGTAGTTTTACAGTATGTCCTGGTTGAACAAATCCTGCAGAACCAGGTCTAATTGGATTATTTTTTGAATGTGAAATATAGTAAGAACATTCACTCATTCCAATTGCTTCAAAAATATCTTGCTTAAATCTATCTCTCCATAAACCAATCATTTCATCTGATAAATGCTCACCAGCAGACATACAATATCTTAAGCTTGGACAATCAGCAGCTGTATATTCAGTTTTTTGAATAATTTGTCTATAAATTGTAGGAACGCCTATAAAGATAGTACACTTATGTTTTTTAATCAATTCAATCCAAGTTCCTGCATCATTACCACCTTCATAAGCAATAACTGTATGACCATTAAATAATGGGTCCATAAGTGCAGAACCTAAAACATAAGTCCAGTTAAATTTACCAGAATGCATAATTCTGTCATTTTCTTTAAAATCAAACCAATATTCAGTTGCTGGAGTTCTTCCTACAAGTGATCTGTGAGAGTGTAAAACACCTTTTGGATAACCAGTTGTTCCTGAAGTATATACTAAATAAGCAGGTTCTCCTGATTTTGATTTATAGTGATTCGCTTTTTTATCTGCAGTTTTTAAAATTTCAGAAAAAGAGTAAACACTCATTCCCTTAGGAATATTTAAACCTTCAGTTGAATCAATACCTGCAACAATAATTGTTTTTAAGTTATCAAGGTTTTCTAAGTAAGGTAATAAATTATCATACATAGTTGCAGATAATACTATTGCATTAGCTTGAGAATCTTCTGCTAGATATTTAACTTCTGAACCTGATAATAGTGTTGAAGTTGGTACTGCGATAATACCAGCTTTAATTGCTCCAAAAAATGAAATAGGGTAAGCTAGTGAGTTTTTTAAACATACTAAAACTCTATCTCTTGGCTCAAATCCTAATCCAGTTAAAAAGTTACAAATTTGATCAGACTTTTGCGCTAAATCTTTATATGAAATTTCATCAGTACCTAACTTATCATCTTCAATAATCATAGCTGTACTATTTTCTTTAGCTGTTCCTACATGTTTAGATGTACAAGCAACTCCAATATTTAAGTATTCTGGTACTTCAATTGTTACATTTGAACTCATTGTTATAACTCCTTATTAAATTTGACCAAATGGCCAGTTTTCTTTAAATGTATGTATAGGCATTCTATTTAATACCGATAATGCAAATATCTCATCTTCTTTATTTAAACTTCTAAGTGCGTATGCTCTTAAAATATTTTGTAAAGCCTTACCAAACATAGGTGGATCTAACATTTCACCTTTGTATCTAATTGCTCCACTTAATAAAGCATCAGTTTCAATTGCTAATTTTAATACAGTAATATCATGTTCAAGTTCTTTAGGACTTGGAGTAAATGCAACTTTACAAACATTAATATGATTTGGAGTAATAACTTGTTTCCCAGTTAAACCCATTGCATTTTCTCTTTGTGCATGTGCATAAACATGTCTAGAAGCATCATCACCATGTAAATCTAACCATCTTCTAATATCTTTTTTCTCAACACAGTGATCTGGTAATGAATGAGGCGTTAACATAACTTCAACTCCACCAATAACTCCAGCACCTTTAACTCTAGCTTCCATAGTAAGCATATTAAAGAATGTTTCTAACTCATCAATCCAACCTTCAGGTGTGATTTTATAAGCCATTGCTTTAGAGAAATCGTGAATACCAAAAACAACATGTTTAACTGTTGAGTGTTCCATTAATCTATCAGCAATTTGAAGTGATTTTGGATGTTCAATAATTGGTTGAATAGTTAAATTTGAACCAATTGATACTAACCATGAAGATAAATCTCTAATTTCAGCAGATCCATAAACTTCTCCAGCTTTTGCTAAAACAATTACATCAATATATTTATGAATTTGCTTTAACATTTTTAAATCTTCTTCATACTCATCTGTTCTGAATGGATTAATTCTCACTGCTATTTGGAAAGTTCTTTCAGGAAACTTTGGAAGTTCTTGAATTAATAATTCTCTTGACATTGCTTTTTGTCTACAACCATCTTCTAAATCGAATAATACAGTGTGTGCTTTTGTTTTATAAGCATGTTTTTGTAATCTTAATTTAGCTTGCTCCATACTTTCATATGTACCATCAAGTGGGTTGAATTTAATTGGTGGGTAATAAATCTGAATACCAGGCCAGTATCCACCCAAAACTGGTGTCAAATCATCGTTAGCTGTTAATTTTGATAAATCTATTGCAGAAGTCATTTTTTGTCTACCTTTCTTTGTATGTTGAATTTACTTTTCTTACTGTTTTTAACTCTATAATTATATAGAATAAAACTGATGTGAAAGTTATACATTATTTAAAATGAATTGTTTTTATGTAAAAAAAAATAGTGTTTTAACTTAAGCTTAGATTTAAAAAACTTTAGAAAAGCCCTTTACTAAGGTAAAGTAAACTTAAAATAATTGTTAAATTATGTAAAAATGATCTAAAAAAGCTAATAAAGTGAATTTAAAAAAAGAATAAAAAGTTACAAATTTCAAAATTCTTTTGAAAATTCACCACTTTTCTATAAATTGTCTAAAAATTGTAGTGTTTTAAAATAGTCTTTTAAAAATGGTTCTGAGACAATATTGAAGTCTTGTTTATCTTCATATAAATTTATAAAAAACTCAAAATCAATATTTCTACTTTCTAATGCTTGAATTGATAATAAAGTATCATTAATTGATCCTAGTTTTGAAGGAGTTATTAAAACAGCTTCACTTTTAAACTCTTTTATTAAATCTATTATAAATAAATCTATTTCTAATGGAACCATTAATCCTCCTGCACCTTCAATAATTAATACATCACATAAGGATTGTAAGTAATCTTTTCTTTGTTTTAAAAACTCCAAAGAAATTGTGGTATTTCCTTTTGCTACATATGGTGCTGCTGCTAAGCTATATTGGTAGGGAACTACTTCATTTATATTTACATTAAATTGTGGGTTTAACTCTTTTGTTAGCTTTAACATTTTAGAACCATCTAAAGGTTCACTAATTACACCTGTTTCACAAGGTTTGTAATATCCAACTTTTAAGCCTCTTCTTGCAAAGTATCTTAAAAACTTTTCACTTGCATAGGTCTTACCTACGTTGGTGTTTGTTGCACTTATAAAAATTGATTTGTTCTTGTAGTAGTTTATGTCTTGATTCATATAATTTCTTTTTTGGTATAATATTTTCTATATTAAAAATTAGAATGATATTTTATCATAAAAAAGGTTTGAAGTTGAGTAACGAGATTGAAATAGATTTAGAAGATGATTTAGAATTACAAGAACCAAAAAAATATAAAGTTTTTTTATTAAATGATGATTATTCAACAATGGATTTTGTTATTGATATATTAGTAAAAGTTTTTAGAAAAAGTGTAGATGAATCTGCTAATATCATGTTAAACATACATAACAATGGTAGAGAAGTGTGTGGAGTTTATACACATGAAATAGCAGCTACAAAAGTTGGCCAAGTAAAAACAATGGCTAGAGAAAAGGGTTTCCCTTTAAAAGCTGTAATGGAAGAAGAATAAAATGATAAGTAAAGAATTAAGAAGTATTTTTTCACAAGCTGTTAGTTACGCAAAAAGTAGTAATCATGAATATTTAACATTAGAACATATTTTCTTAATGTTACTACAAGACGAATCTATAGAAAACTTATTTGTAGATTTAGGAGTTGATAATAATAAATTATTTGAAGATACAAAAGCATATATAGATGAAAACACTCCAAAATTACCTGAAGGAATTGATGATGAACCAATTGAAACAATTTCATTAACTTCTACGATTGAGTATATGGTTGCGCATACTCAAACAAGTGGTAGAGGAAATGCAAATGTTGAAGATATGTTTGTTGCAATTTTAAAAGACGATAAATCATATGCTTTATATCTTTTAAAATCATTAGGAATTGAAAGAATTGATATTTTAGAAGAAATTTCTCACAAAGAAGAAGATGAAGTTATATCAGATGAAGAGGGTGAAGAAAAATCTAATAAAGTACTAGATAAAAATGCTAGTGAATTAGTTGCTGTTGCGCATAAAGGTGAAATAGATCCTGTAATTGGAAGAGAAAAAGAAATTTCAAGAGTTATTGAAATTTTAAGTAGAAGAAAAAAGAATAATCCAATATTAGTAGGAGAGCCAGGTGTTGGTAAAACTGCTATTGCTGAAGGTTTAGCTTTACAAATTGCACAAGAACAAGTACCAGAGTTTTTACATGATGCAAAAGTATTCTCACTTGATATGGGTTCTATGATTGCAGGAACTAAATATAGAGGAGATTTTGAAAAGAAATTAAAATCACTTCTACAAGAAGTAGTAAAAGTTCCTAATGCAATTTTATTCATTGATGAAATTCATACAATTGTAGGTGCTGGAAGTGTTGGAGGATCGGCAATGGATGCTTCAAATATTTTAAAACCTATGCTTTCAAATGGAAAACTAAGATGTATAGGGGCTACTACATTTGCAGAGTATAGAAATGATTTTTCAAAAGATAAAGCGCTTTCTAGAAGATTTGCAAAGGTTGATGTTGAAGAGCCTTCAATTGAAGATTCTATTTTAATTTTAGATGGATTAAAATCTAAATATGAAGAATTCCATGGCATTAAATACTCAAAAACAGCTATTAGAAGTGCGGTTGAGTTAAGTAAAAAATACATAACAGATAGATTTTTACCTGATTGTGCTATTGATGTTATTGATGAGGTTGGAGCTTCAAAGAAAATTTCACTAGTAACAACACTAAAAACTAAATCTAAGACTAATGTAACAATTACTCAAGTTGATGTAGAAAATACAATTGCTAAAATGGCTCATATCCCTGCTAAATCTGCAACAAAATCAGATTTAACACTATTAAAGTCTTTAGAAAAAAATATGCAAAAAAGAGTTTATGGGCAAGATTCGGCAATTACAACAATTGTACAATCTATTAAAAGAAATAAAGCAGGATTAGGTTTAGATAAAAAACCAATTGGTAGTTTCTTATTCACAGGACCAACTGGTGTTGGTAAAACCGAAGTTGCAAAAGAATTATCCCTTCAACTAGGTATTCATTTTGAAAGATTTGATATGAGTGAATATATGGAAGCTCATACAATCTCAAGACTAATAGGAGCACCTGCTGGTTACGTTGGTTTTGAACAAGGTGGATTATTAACAGAAGCAATTAGAAAACATCCACATACAGTTTTATTACTAGATGAAATTGAAAAAGCTCATCCTGATTTAATGTCTGTATTACTGCAAGTTATGGATAATGCGCAATTAACTGATAACTCAGGAAATAAAGCAGACTTCCAAAATGTAATACTTGTTATGACATCAAATTTAGGTGCTAGTGAAGCAAATGTTATGGGATTTGCAAAAGATGATGGATTAAATGAAAACAAAGCAATTACTAAATTCTTTGCACCTGAGTTTAGAAATAGACTTGATAGTGTAGTTTCTTTTGATAGTTTATCAATTGATATTGTAAGTAAGGTTGTTGGTAAGTTTATCTCTGATTTAGAAGAACAATTAAGTGATAAAAATATCAAAATCAATATTACAAATAAAGCAAAAAAAGAGCTTGCAAGTATTGGTTATGATAAAGCTATGGGAGCTAGACCTCTTAATAGAGTAATTTCAGATAAAATTAAAAATGTATTAACAGATGAAATTTTATTTGGAAAACTTAAAAAAGGTGGAATTGTTAATATTGAATATAAAGATGAATTTATCTTTGATTATGTTGTATAACACTATTTTTATAAAAGGATTGAAGCAAATGAAAAAGATTTTAATAAGTTCTGCTGTTGCTATATTAATATTAACAGGATGTGGTGAAGATAAAAAAGTTACAACTGAAGTAGCAAAAGTAGTTAAACCTGTAAAAGTTGAAGTTGTAAAAACAACAGAAGCTGCAAGTGACGTATTAAAAGAAGCTGCTAGTAATGTTAAAGAGACTGTTACAACTGCAGCTAGTGAATTAAAAACTACTGTTACAACTGCAGCTAGTAAAGTTTTAGAAGATACAAGTGCTGTTGTAAAAGAAGCTAGTACTCAAGTTATTGAAACTACAAAAAATGCAATTACAGATAGTTCTGCTGTTACTGCTGCTACTGAAACAAAAGAAGTATCTTCAAGTAAACCCTCTATTAATGCTAAAGCTTTATTTGCAGCATGTGCTTCATGTCATGGACAAAATGGTGAGAAAGCTGCTTTAGGGAAATCACAAATAATCAAAGGTTGGGATAAAGCGAAAGTTATTGCTGCTTTAAATGGTTATAAAGATGGTTCTTATGGTGGAGTTATGAAAGGAGTAATGAAAGGTCAAGTAGCTACAAAAAGTGAAGCTGAGATTGATGCTTTAGCTGGATTTATTTCAAACTTATAGTATTTTAAAATGTAAAGGAGTTTATTCTTCTTTACATAAACTTCTATTTAGATATAATTCTTAAAAAATAAGGCTTATATTTGAATATCTATCCTCTAGATAAAAACTCATATATTTTCCCAAATCCAATTTATGCTCAAGACAAAGGTATTTTAGCTTACGGTGGGGATTTAAATCCTTCTCGTATTATGACTGCATATTTAAATGGTATTTTCCCTTGGTATAATGAAACAGATCCTATTCTTTGGTGGAGTCCTAATCCTAGATGTATATTAGGTTTAGATGATTTTAAAGTATCAAAAAGTTTGTCAAAAGTTATAAATAAAAATATTTTTGAAATTAAATTTGATAATAACTTTGTAAAAGTTATGAGAGAATGTAAAAATATTAATAGGACAAATCAAAAAGGTACTTGGATTCAAGAAGAGATGATTGAATCTTATACTAAAATACATGAAATGGGATTTGCTCACTCTTTTGAAGCATATTTTGATGGTGAATTAGTAGGTGGTGGCTATGGAATTAATATCGGAAATATTTTTTGTGGTGAATCAATGTTTGCAAAAAAAACTGATGCTTCTAAAGTTGCATTATTTTTTTTAGTACAAAGACTTAAAAAAAATGGGTTTAAACTTATTGATTGCCAAATACCAACACCTCATTTATTATCTCTTGGAGCAAAGTTAATAAATAGAAAAGAGTTTTTATCCTTAGTAAAAAGCTCTTCAGAGAATTTAAAAGAATTTTAGAATAAAAGAAAAAGGATATAAATGGCTGGAAATAATGAAAATAACCCACTACATGGAATTAAATTAGAAATGATAGTAACAGAACTTGTAGAAGAGTTTGGATGGGAAGAATTAGATAAAAAAATTAGACTTAATTGTTTTTATAATAACCCTTCTATTAAATCAACATTAAAGTTTTTAAGAAAAACACAATGGGCTAGGACTAAAGTTGAAAACTTGTATATTAAAACGTTTAAATCGTAAGTAATTGTAGAAACTAAAGTATATTATACTAATATACATCTTGAAAAAATGAAGAGGAATTTTATAAAATGATAAAAAAGATAGATACTAATAGTGAAGAATTTCAAACAGAATTTGAGTTAACAAAACAATTCACAGATAAAGTAGTTAAAAATTTTAAATTTGCATATAATCCAAATGATGAGGTTAATGAATCAATTCAAATGGGACTTGCTAGAAATAAAATGATATATGGAAAAAGATATTGTCCATGTTTTATGGTTATTGGTGAAACTAAAGAAGAACAAAAAGCAGCTGATAATAGATTATGTCCATGTAAACCTGCACTAGAAAATGAAATACCCGAAAAAGGTAACTGTCATTGTGGAATTTTCTGTACACCAGAATTTGCTGCAAAAAGTGGAAAAGATGAAGAACTTCATGATGCAATTGCCACTCATTCTAGAGGAATAACTAAAGAAGAGTGTGCTGAGTTATTATTAAAACAAGAAGTTAATTCACAAGAGTTAGAATCATTACTAGAAGCTAGAGATTTAGGTTTTATAAAATTCAATTTAATTGATACAAGAGAATGGATGGAATGGGTAGGTACTAGAATTAAAGGTACTGATTATTTAGTTCCTACTACATCATTTTATCAAGCACTTGAAAGAGTTGATGACCAAAAAGATACACCTGTAGTTGTTTACTGTTTAAGTGGAAGTAGATCTGCTTATTGTCAAAGAATTATGTTAGATTTAGGTTATAAAAGTGTTGCTAACTTAGATTTTGGAATATCTTCATTTCAAGGTGAAACGTTAAGCGGAGAAGAATAAAATATTTTATTCTAAAGATGTATCTTTTTAAGATACATCTTCTTTTGAATCTACTGTATACGTTTTTAATAAGTGCATTATTGATATGAAAAATGTAACCATTGCAGGTCCTATAATCATTCCCCAAAAACCAAATGTTGAAAGTCCAGCTACTATTGAAAAGAATATTAATATTTCATGTACTTTTGTAGGTGTTTTTACTACTTTTTGATTTATATATTTTATAATAATTGGTTTTGCAAAAGTATCAGCAAACACTGAAATCATTAGTATTGAATAAACTGCAATTACAATTGCATTAGTAACAGAGCCTGTAATTGCTTCATAAATAACTAAAGGAAGCCACATTATAATTCCTCCAATTACAGGAATAAGTGATGCAAAACCGTATAAAACTCCTAATAATAATCCATCATATCTATAAAATGTTAAGAAAAATCCGAATAAAAATCCTTGAAAAATAGCTGTTATCAAAATAGAATATAATACAACTGTCATAACATTTGATGATTCATAAAAAAGAGTGATTGAATCATCTTTTTTAATAGGTAATAACTCTTTTACAAATGTAGATAAACTTGTAGAATAAAGAGTGAAAAAGAAGTAAAAAATCAGAATTAAAACCATATCCATCATAAATCCAGCAGAATTCTTACCAACAGCTCCACCAATTGCTAGTGTCTTTTGTGCAATTAATCCTACATCAACTTTCGCAAGAATAAAACTTAGTTGTTCTTTTACAAATAAGAAGTCATCAGAAAGACTTTGTACCCAAAGTTTTAAAACATTAAATTCTTTAATTAATGCTTGTTGATCAACATGATTAAAATAGTTTGCAATTGCAAAAATACAATATAAAACAGGAATAAAAAATATACAAGCTAAAGTAACACTCATAACAAAAGTAGCAGATAATTTACTTTTTAATCTATTTTCTAAATATAATGTTACAGAATTTGTAGCAACTGCTAAAAGTAGGGCTACAAATATAGCTTTTAAAAATGGATTAAATAATTCAATCATAAAAAATATTGTAACAGCCGCTATAAAAATTAAAAAGTAAACTGGTCTCAAAATAAATTACCTTCTTCATCTAGTTTTTGACTATTTGGATATGAAAGTCTAAACATTTCATAAGTTTTAATACTAGCTACTCTTCCTCTAGCGGTTCTTTCAATAAATCCATTTGCTAATAAATATGGTTCAATCGCATCTTCAATTGTTCCTTCATCTTCACTAAGAGCTGCAGCCATTGTTGAAAGGCCCATTGGTTTACCTTTGTTTGCAACTAATAATTCAAGTAGATTTATATCCATTTCATCAAATCCACTATCATTTACACCTAATTCATCTAAAGCAAACTCACATCTTTTTATATTTATATTATCTTCATTTTCTACTTCAGCAAAATCTCTTACTCTTCTTAAAAGTCTTAAAGCAACTCTTGGCGTTCCTCTACTTCTTCTAGAAATTTCAGCAGCTGCATCGTCTTTGCAAAATTTATTTAATTTTGATGAAGCTAATTGAATAATTTTTGCTAATTCTTCATGATTATAAAATTGCATTCTAAAATGCATTCCAAATCTTTCACGTAAAGGATTTGAAAGCATTCCAGCTCTTGTTGTTGCGCCAATTAGTGTAAATCTTGGAAGATCTATTTTAACAGTTTGTGCAGCAGGTCCTGAACCAATTATAATATCAAGTCTATAATCTTCCATAGCAGGATAAAGTATTTCTTCAACAGCAGGGGAGAGTCTATGTATTTCATCAATAAATAAAATATCACCTTCTTCTAGGTTTGTTAAAATAGCTGCTAAATCACCTGCTTTTTCAATCATTGGTCCTGCTGTAATTTTTATATTTGTATTCATTTCATTAGAAATTAAATATGAAATAGTTGTTTTTCCAAGTCCTGGAGGACCATAAAAAAGTATATGATCAAGGGCTTCATTTCTTTTTTTTGAAGCTTCAATAAAAACTTTTAAATTTCTTTTTATTTTTTCTTGTCCAATATAATCATCCCATGAAGAGGGTCTTAAACTTACTTCATTATTATCTTCTTCAAATGATACTGATTCAACTTCTACAATTCTTTCCATTCTTAGTATTCTTCTTCTTTTGAAGGAAATGATTTATCTTGTACATCGTTTCTATATTGATTTACAGAATCTTTTACAAGTTTTGCTCCATCTAAATAATGTCTTACAAATTTAGGTTTAAAATCTTCAAAGAAGCCTAACATATCAGACCAAACTAATACTTGGCCATCTGTTACATTTCCTGCTCCTATTCCAATTACTGGAATATTAACAGCTTGAGTAATTCTTAATGCAGCTTCACTTTTTACACCTTCAACTACAATAGCAAAAGCACCTGCTTTTTCAACTGCAATTGCATCTTTTATTAGTTGTAAAGTGTCATTTTCAGTTTTTCCTCTTACTTTATATCCACCTTCACTTCTTACATATTGAGGCATAAGCCCAATATGCCCCATTACTGCAACTGAATTAGAACATAAATGTTTAACTATGTGAGCTCTATCTTCTCCACCTTCAATTTTAATTGCATTTGCATTTGTTTGTTGATAAACTTTTACTGCATTTTCTAAAGCTTGATTTTCATTTAAATAAGTACCAAATGGCATATCTAAAATTACAAAAGCTTTTGGTGCACCTGCACATACTGCATTTGTATGATATATCATTTGATCAAGTGTGGCTGAAAGTGTATCTGGCTTTCCTGCAAAACTCATATTTAAACTATCACCCACTAAAATCATATCTGCAATTTCTTCAAATAGTTTTGAGAATAGGGCATCGTATGCTGTTATCATTGTAAGTTTATTATTATTTTTTGAATTTTTTATTTTTGTTACATTCATTTTTTCAAAATTATTTTTTATAATACTCATTTATAATTATCCCATTTATTAATATAATAGATATTTTAGCAAAAAAATCCTTCTAATAAATAAATCTATGTTTTTAAAGAGAGAATAAACATGATTTTAGATAATATTAAAACTATTAATTAATTAGGATATGTTTTAATGAGTGAAAATATTGATAAAAAACTTGTAGGTTATATAACTGCTTCTTACCCTGAAAACAATTTTACTGTTGACTTGGCATTAAGTATGAAAGAAGCTGGTGTTGATACTTTAGAATTAGGAATTCCATTTTCTGATCCTGTTGCAGATGGTCCTGTAATTGAAAAAGCTAATTTACTTGCTATTAATAATGGATTTAAATTAAGTGACCTTTTTGAAGTTTCTTCAAAAATAGCACCACAAATGGATACATTGTGGATGGGATATATGAACCCATTTTATAGATATGGAATTGAAAATTTTTTAAAAAAAGCTGATGAATTTGGAATTGCTGGAACTATTGTTCCTGATCTTCCTTTTGAAATGGCAGAGACTTTAATGCCTTTATATGAAAAATATAATAAATCAAATATTTCTTTTGTAGCTCCAACAGATAGTGATGAGAGAATAAAAGAGATTATTACAGATAGTAAAAAGTTTATTTATATGGTTGCGTATGCTGGAATTACAGGAAGTGGTCAAAGTGAAGATTTAAGTACAATCATTGCAAATGTAAGAAAGCATACTAAAACTCCATTATATATTGGTTTTGGTGTTGATGAAAATACTTGTAAAGAAAAATCACAAGGTGTTGATGGTGTAATTGTTGGAAGTACATTTGTAAAACGTATTATTGATGATTCTTTATCTTTCAATGAAAAAATTACTAAAATTTCTGCAATTGCAAAAGAAATAAAAGAAAAAATAAACGAATAATAATGCATATTTTAAATAAAGATATTGAATTTGTAGAAGAACAAAGAGATTGCTCTTACTTTGAAGATAAAATATCTGATATTAGATATAAGTATATGTATTCATGTTCTCCAAACTCTTATCAAGCTATGTTAGAACGTGGTTGGAGAAGGTTTGGAAAAATGCATTTTGTGCCTGAGTGTAAATCTTGTACAAAATGTGTTTCTATGAGAATAGATGTTAAAAATTATAAGTTTTCAAAATCTGAAAATAGGGTAATAAATAAAAATAAAGACACAAAACTTTATATAAGACCTCCTTCTATGACTGTTGAACACTTAGATTTATATGATAAATATCATGAATTTATGAATGGAAAAAAGAACTGGCCTTACTCTCCAATTGAGCCCAATGAATACTCAAAATCATACGTAGAATCTAAAGAAGAGTATGCTAAAGAGTTTTTATATATGAGAGATAATAAACTTGTAGGTGTTGCACTTGTTGATATTTTACCTAATGCAGTTTCTTCAATATATTGTTATTATGACCATGATTATGCGGATTTATCACTTGGAAAGTTTTCGATTTTAGCGCAAATTAAAATTGCAAAAGAGATGAATGTTCCATATATATATTTAGGTTACTGGATTAAAGATCACTATTCAATGGGATATAAAGAAGCTTATACACCTTTTGAAGTATTAAGTAATAGACCAAATTTAGATGAACAAACGGTATGGGAGAAATATGAATTATAATGTAGTTGCAATTATAAGTATTGTTATTTGTGCTATACTTTCTTTGTTATTAAGTTATTTTGGAGTTTTACTAATTTTGGATGAAAGTAGTGGCCTTTTTAAAGTAACTCAGTTGATAGTAGCTATTGTGTCTATGACGACATTTTATGCTCCTATAAAGCATCTATTATTAAAGTATATGGATGTAGACCAAGATGAAAGTGAGAATACAAATGACTAAATACTTATTCCCTTTTTTATTTTTGCTAACAATTTCAAATGCAGAGAATATAAATAGCAATAGTGAAGAAGTACCAAATGAAGAAGCGCTTGAATATATGGAAGAAATTAGAATTGAACCATCTGTTGATTGTTTAATTTTAGAAGATGAAAATTCTATCATTTGTAAATTTGAAACTAATAGAATTAATAAAGATCAATCTATAATCGTTCAGTGGATTGATCCGCAAGGTGATGTTTCAAGAAGTAGATCAATGTTAGTTCCAGCGGGACATGCTTCTATTTATGATTTTAGATATATTAATGGACGGCTTTTGGGTGAGTGGACTTTTAAAGTTTTAGAAGATGAAAAAGAGTTTACAACAAAATTTCAACTTAAATAATTACTTGTATAAAAAATTTATACAAGTAACTTCGTAATATTATAAGCAATAAAGGCAAGTACCCATGCCGTTACTGTTGTAAATGTAAATAAATAAACTAAATATTTCCATCCTCCAGCTTCTCTAGCAAATACCATAGATGCAGCTAAACATGGTAAGTAAATCATTACAAATACGATAAAAGATACAGCTGATGCAAAAGGTATATTATCTTTTATTTTTTCAACTAAACCTTTTGAATTTTCATCACTTCCATCTCCTAATCCATATAAAATACCTAAAGTTGAAACAACTATTTCTTTTGCAGCTAATCCTGTTTCAAGAGCTATTGTCATCTTCCAATCATATCCTAAAGGCACAAAAAGAGGTTCAGAGAACTTACCAATTTTTCCTAAATATGAATTTTCCAGATTATATAATGCAAGCTCATCTGTTAATTTATTTTGTTCTTCAGCACTTTTTGCTTGCTCAATTTTACTTGTAAAATCTTCTTGGATAAGAGGATATTTTGGATAATTAGATGCAAACCATATTAATAGTGATGCAACTAAAATATAAGTACCTGCTTTTTTTAAATACATATAAGCTTGGTTTGAAACTGTATGCCAAATTAATTTAAGTGATGGCATTCTATATTTTGGCATTTCCATTACAAATGGTTCATCTTCACTTTTAAATACTACAATTTTTAATACTTTTGCTGCAACTAATCCTAAAATTGCTCCTGAGATATAAATTAAAAATATTATATTTCCTGCATTTTCAGGTGCGAAAAAAGCTCCTGTGAAAAGTACATATATAGGCAATCTTGCACCACAAGACATAAATCCTATTATGAATAATGTAAGAAGTCTGTCTTTCTCATTTTTAAGTGTTCTTGCTGCCATATAAGCAGGAACCGAGCATCCAAAACCTGTAACTAATGGAATAAATGATTTTCCATGTAAGCCAAATTTATGAAAAAAACCATCAAGTAAAAATGCAACTCTACTCATATATCCTGTTGTTTCAAGTAAGGTAATACCAAAGAATAAAATTACGATATTTGGTAAGAACAATATAACGGCACCAACACCTGCTATTGCTCCATCACCTATCATTGAAGAAATCTCATTATCTCCGAAGAATTGTTTTGTTCCATCAATTAAACTTGCAAAAAATGTATCAATCATATCCATTGGAATATTTCCAAGAACAAAAGTTAATTGAAAAATTCCCCACATTAAAAATAAAAAAATTGGAATACCGAATATTTTATGAATTAAAATAGAATCGATTTTTTCAGTGAGTGTTTTTTTTGTTGCTATTGTTTGTTTTACAGTTTCTGTAACAGCACCTTTTGAAAAAGCAAACTTCTCATCATTAAATATATCTTCTGTATTTTTTGTATTATAATGAAGATACATATGTTCAAAGGCATTATTTAAAACAGGTTGTAGTTTAACCCAAATTGGTTCATCATGAAACATTTTATATGTTTGCTTATCTTCTTTTAAAAGTTTAAGAGATAGTTCTCTATATGTACATGCAGTTTTAAAACCTGTATCTTTAAAAAGTTGCGAGATATTTTCTATCTCTTCTTCAATTACATCAGAAAATATAAGTTTAGTAGGCAGTTTATTGTCTTCAAATTTCTTTACAATAGCTTCAACTAATTCTTTGATACCTATGTTTTTTGCGGCACTTGTTTTAAAACAAGGCTTTCCAAGTATTTTTCCTAATTGTTTTTCATCTATTTGAATAGACTCATTTTGTGCCTCATCAATCATATTTAATGCAATAATCATTTTTTTATCTAAGGCTAATAATTCTGAAGTTAAAAATAGGTTTCTTTCTAAATTTGTTGAATCTAGAACATTTAAAATGATATCATAAGGAGAATTATCTAAAAATTCTTTCGTAACTTTTTCTTCTAATGTATATTCATTTAGCGAATAAGCTCCAGGCAAATCAGTTATTTCTATTTTATAACCTTTATAGTCTAGAAATACTTCTTCTTTTGTAACAGTAACTCCTGAAAAGTTACCAACTCTTAATCTTGCATTTGATATTGAATTAATAAGCATTGATTTACCAACATTTGGTTGACCAACTAATGCTACTTTTATTACATTATTGCTCATTTTCTATCTCAATTTTTGCAGCTTCTGAAAGTCTAATAGCTATTTTTGTAGTATTTATTTTTATTTCCATTGTACTTTTAGTTAAAGTAACCTCTTCTACATGAACTTTTGAACCTTTGATCATTCCAAAAGAATAAAATCTATTTTTTAATGCGTGTTCACAGTTTACTGATTTTACTATTGCACTTTCTCCGATATTGAGTTTATCTAGAGTCATTGTTTACCTTTTTTTAATTAATAATGATTATTATAACGAAATTAAGTTTACTTATACTTGATTGATATCAACTATTATTATAAAGATTATTATTAATGATAATTATTACTATTTGTCTTTTAAAAAAACTTTTGATATACTGCTTTAAATTAGAGAATTATAAGGGCATTTCACATGATTAACAGTGAAGAGGTAATAGAAGAATTAAAGAAAATTGTAAAACAAAAAGGTCTTAAATATACAGAGCAACGAGAAATTGTATTAAATATTTTACTTCATGCAGTTGATCATTTAACGGCTGAAGAAGTTTATAATGAAATAAAATCAAAAGATGGAGCTTCAAATATTGGAATTGCAACTGTTTATAGAGCTCTTAGTTTTTTAGAAGAGGTTGATTTAATTACTTCAATAAACTTTGGGACAGATGGAAAAAAATATGAAAGTAATTCTAAATCACATCATGATCATTTAATTTGTACACAATGTGGAAAAATCATTGAGTTCTTAGATGATGAAATAGAAAAAAGACAAGAAAGAATTGCAAAGAAAAACAAGTTTAAAATTACAAGTCATTCTATGCAATTATATGGTATTTGTGAAGATTGTCAATAAATATATTAAGAGTTTAAACTCTTAATATATTTTTATAAAATATCAGCTTTGATATTTTCAACCCAAGATGAAATTCTTTGATCTGTTAAATCATCTTGATTATCTTCATCAATAACTAATCCGACAAACTTCCCATCAATTTCAGCTTTAGACTCATCAAACTCATAACCATCAGTTGAAGTAAACCCTACAATTTTTGCTCCACTTGTACTTACATGTTCATATATTATTCCTAAAGCATTACAAAAATCATCAGGGTATCCATCTTGATCCCCTAAACCAAATAATGCTAATGTTTTATCTAATAAATTAATTGTCTTAAATGAATCCCATGCTTCATCCCAGTCATCATTTAATTCACCTTCACCCCATGTTGAACCACCTAAGATTACTTTGTCATATTCATTTATTTTTGAAATATCTGTTTGGCTTAAATCAAAAACATCAATTTCTCCAAGTTCATTTGCTATCTTGTCTGCTATGTCTTCTGAATTTCCTGTACTACTTGCATAAAATAAGGCTGTTGCCATTTTTAACTCCTATAAATTTTTTCTTATTATTGACCTTAATGAATAAGGTATTGCTTTTATTTGATATGTTTTATATTTTAATTCATCTACATAAACTGGTATATGTCTAGTAAAATCATTGTCTTTTGGATATATTAAATATACTTGATTAACGTCTCCTTTTTTGATTGCTTTTATTGCATGATTTACTTCATTTTCTATATTTGGATGGTTTTTTTGAATATTTTTCCATGAAGTGTATATTTTAAGTGCACAAATATTTTTTTGCTTAATCGAAATACAATCACCTAAATCTAATACTTCTTTATCTTTATGCAGTTTTTTTAATTTTTCAAGTACAAATTCATGAAATAAGAGGTTTTTGTCTATTAATAATTGCAATTTATTATTGATAAAATAGTGTGATATTAATTTTGCTGCTGGAATTAGTTTTTTACTATTCACAATTATTTGATTATTCATTTTTGGATTATGGTAGTTATTTATAATCCTTGTTGAATTAACACATAAATTAAAATGCTTATTTTTCGTAAATATTTGAAGTTTATATTGTGGGAGTAAACTTCTAATTTTAGATACAAAAGCATTTTTTAAAGGAACTCTTGCCAGATTTTTTTGCTCATATTTACTAAAGTGGTATATTGAATTTAATGCAAAATTACTTAGATGTAAGAATAACTGTCTTAATCTAAACTCTGAATCAAAAGTATCAAAATCTTTTGGTAATAATTCTTTATTACCATCAAAGCCTACTAAATTATTAAAATTCATTACTTCTTTCCTTTACAGTTTGCATAACATGATTCACAGTCTTTTATTCCCATGATTTTTACATACTCTTCGTATACACATGAAACTGATCTTTTTGCACAAACAAAAGGGATATTTCTCTTTTTTGCTTCATTTTTATATTTAAGCATAGTATTGTGATTTAAAAAAGACGTAAGCATCAAAATACAGTCTGTATCCATAGGTACTTTTTTCTTTGGAGCTGAGGATTTTTTTCTAGCATCCCAATGATTAATTGTTTTTGCTCCAAGACCTTGTAACATTGTTGAAATTGAAGAGATTTGATCTCCTCCTATGATTAATATACTCATTTTAGATTCTTCATTAACAAGTACAACCCGTAAGTTTTATTAAGTCTTTTTTATTTTCAAATTTAAAGTCATTCATTTTCTTAATCCTATATTGATAATCGTTATTAGTATTATATATAAGCAAGCTTAATCTTTTATTAATATTGATAGTAATTATCATTTAATTTGATAGATATAAAAAAAGGGAAAAGGCAAATGCCTTTTCCCTTCGTATTAATAGTTAAATATTAGAGTTTAATTTAAAATGAGCAAGTAAGAGTTACTGCAACTTTTGATTTATCATCATCAGCAACTTCATAATCAACATATAAAACTTCAGCTGACAAGCTTTCTACAAAAGTATATCCTGCAGCAAGTACTAGTTCTTTATCTTTATTACTTGCATACTTAGTTTGTGCATATCCTGCTGATAAATCAATTATAATTTCCTTTATTTGATTTGAATTCTTAGGAGAAAAAATTCAATCGCGTTGGTGTATATTCAAGATGAAATAAAAATATTATACAATTCATTAAATGCAACTTAGTTGCAAAAATATTTTTAGATAGATGAAAATTATTTGAAAGATTATAAAAATAGACTTGGAAAGTCTATTTCTTTTTTGTGCTTTGAGGTGAGTATTTGAAAAATACGTAAAGTACTGCAACCATTACTATTACAGTAAGAACAGACATAAAACTCAATTCTACTTCTGGTCCTGTACCTCTTTGATAGTTTTTAGGCATAAATAAAAACATCGTAGATAAAAGCATAAATGAAGATGTTGCAACTGCAATTAAATGTGCAATAACTTTATGCATTTTAGTAATATAAAAATCTTTTACCATCTTCCATGTTATAAAACCTGCCAAAAGTACTATAACTAGTACTATTATTTTTTCATATTGTGCTTCCAATATTGTATCCTTTTTAAAAAGTTAAGTATTATATCAAATATAAATTAATATAATAAACAAAAAAGGATTCTTTTGGAAGAAATGAATATCCAATGCCCTTATTGCTTACAAGCGATTTCTGTTTTAGTAGATACTGGTGTTTATGAACACACAACTCTTGTTGATGATTGTGAAGTGTGTTGTAGGCCTATTGAAATTTCTTATAGCGTAAATGACGGAATAGTTTCAAGTATTTCATATAATAGTATTGAAGGAAATGAATACTAAAGAAATTCTTTTTTTTGCGCTATTTTAGATGTATATTCTGCAATAGTTTTCGTATTTGTTGCAACATTTGCATTTTGTTGTGTTTGCGTATCAAGCATTGTAACGGCATCATTTATTTGTTCAATACCTAAAAGTTGTTCTTTTGCAT
Source organism: uncultured Campylobacterales bacterium (assembly GCA_938084175.1). Taxonomy (GTDB): domain Bacteria; phylum Campylobacterota; class Campylobacteria; order Campylobacterales; family Arcobacteraceae; genus Poseidonibacter. The sequence goes on along the minus strand of CALKDR010000027.1, from coordinate 1,671 downwards.
CTTCATAATTAACCTTAATTGAGTATTGAAATATTATTAAAGATTTTAATACTGTAAAATAAACCATATAAGAGCTACTAAATAGTTATTTATTATAAAAAATATTTATTATTTAAATATTTATTATTTAAATATTTGAGTTTTTAAAATATTTTTCATGCAAGAAATAAAATATTTTTTGGAACTCATTATATATACAAAAGTAATTGCTATTAATGTAAACTCTATAATTGCTACATAACTAACATTTATAATATTACGAAATTCTTGTGCTAAGGGTTCAATACTTGCAAGGATAAGTAAAGCACCTAATGAAACAATGAATGGCAAAACCACTTTCCAGTATATAGAAAAAGTACTAGAGATACTAATTAGTAACTTAATAGAAGAATAAAAAGAGTTATTCATATACTTTAATAAATTTTCATGACTTTTCTTTGTTTTAATATTTGATACAAAGTTGTATATTTCATTATTGGTTTTATTGATCATTTTCATCCCTGGTTTATTTCTGATATCTTATCATTTTTTGAATAAAACAAAAAGAACAATTTATTTTAGGCTTATCATTAGAGTGCTTTTGATAAAATATAAACAACAAAGAATTAAAAATTTTATTTGTAATTTAAATTTGAGGAATAGTTAATATCATGAGTTTTGAAGAACAAGGTTATTTTGATAAAGTTTATCATAGAAACGGAAAATTATATAAAAAAGTAAATAAAGAAAGTATACAAGAAATGATTGATAGAGTTAATTGTAAATCATTTTCAAGTAAAGATTTATTAATCGTAGATATTACTGATGAAAAAATAAGAAACTTCAATAAAATGTTGGAAATATTAGAAGTTAATAATATTGAAGAATTATCTATTAAGTTAGATAAATTAAAATATAAAGTTTATTTGAGACTAAAGTTAAAAGTTTAAATCATCTCTTATATCTTTTCAACTGCATCAATAATTTGAAGATATTTATAAAACATTAGAAGAGTTAAGATATCCAAGCAAATACAATCCGACATTGTCTGCCCGTTTATAAATAGAAAAGCCTAAACTTAATGTAACTTATATTCTACTTTTTAAGGAGTATTATTCCTTAAAATGCTCTTTTAATGCTCTAATTATAATTCCATTCTTAGATATTCTTTCATCTTTAGCAGCTTCATTTACCAGCTCATAGATATCCATTGGCACTGTAACTGTAAAAGATTTAGTTTCTATTGTTTTGTTCTTTTTTATTTTCTCAACAACATTAGACATAGAATCTATTAGCTTCTTAGTTTCTATAGGCTTATGAACAAAACTTGTCACCTTTAAAGATATAGTTTGAGTAACCTTTTCAATATCATCAGATGCTGAAACAACTACAATAATTTGATCTTCATTTATTTTCTTAATTTCAGCAGTCATTTCTAATCCATCCATATCTGGCATGATTAAATCAGTGATTACTACATCAGGTTTTTTATCTTTATAAATTGCTAAACCTTCTTTCCCTGATGATGCAGAGTAAAGTGATTTAAATAGGTTTCCAAAAAATGACTGCATTAATTCATTGTCTTCTTTTCTATCTTCTACTATTAAAGCTGTTAATTTCTTTGTCTCTTGTGCTAATTTAATTAGGTCTTCCATTAATTTCCTTTGTGTATATTTAGTTCAATATCGAATC